>DASRYK010000001.1:0-26425 GCA_035687205.1 Methylocella sp.
CCGCCCTTCGGGGAAGATGACGAGGGTTTCGCCTTCCCTCACCGCTTCAATAAGGCTGCGGATCGCCATCGGTTTCAGAGGATCGAGAGCGATGGTCCGGCTGATCCTTACAAAGGGCTTCACCCACCATTTTTGCGCCGTTTTGCGGTCGACCGCAAAGAGCGGCTCCTTCTCGAACAGCGACAGCGCGAGCCCCGCGTCGAGGAAACTCACATGGTTGAAAGCGGCGATAACTTTATTGCCCGCCTTGCGTAAATTCTCCTCGCCTTTGACCTCAAGGCGGAAGACGGTTTGAAAAACGATCCGGAGAAGATCGCGAAATGGGCTTGCAGGCATCGTCCAGCCGACGGCCAAGGAGACGGCAAGGCATGCGGCTCCGATTCCGAGAAAGAGGCCCGCCGTGCCCGCTCCGGCGAGCTGAACCGCCGCAACGGCGATGCCCCCTGCCGCCATGAAGGCGGCACTCAAAATATTGACGGCGGCAACGACGCGGGCGCGCCGGTCGGCCCCTGCCCAGGCTTGCACCGCGGCAAAGGCTGGAACGATGAACAGGCCGCCAGCGATGGCAAGGCCAGCGAAGTCGACGGCAGCCCTGAGGCCCAGGCCCGATGAGAGGACAACGCTCGCCGGCAGCGGCTCTGCTGCAGGCGTGGCACCGAGAGCGGCGAATCCGAGGTCCAGCGCAAAAACCGCTTGCAGCACGGCTCCGGCGAAGACCGGCAGGAGGACGATGTGGCTGCCGGCGAGCCAAGCGGCGAGCCTTGAACCTGCCGCGATGGCGATGGCGAAGACCGCGAGATAGGCGGAAATCACCCCTTCGGTGCCGCCAAGCACGGTCTTAACCATTGGGGGCATGATCGACAGGACCACGGCGCCAAGAAGCCAGAACCAGCTCACCACCAGCCCGCCCCATCTGAGGCGCCGGTCGCTCCAAAGGCCCTTGAGAAGCGCAGCCGTTGAACGGGCGATGTTCGGGTCGATCCGCAGGTTTGGCGCGGCTTCGCCGGTCGGCGGTATCAAAAGAGCGGCAATCCAGCACAGGACGGCAAGCGCGATGATCAAAGCGCTGAATAAGAGGGCGTCCCCTCCTGCTTCGGAGGCGATGCCTGCAACGATGGTCCCAAGCAAAATGGCAAGAAACGTCGCGCCTTCGATGAGAGCATTGCCGGCGGGCAGCTCCTCCCGCGCGAGATGATCGGGCAGGATTCCATATTTGATTGGGCCGAAGAGGGCCGCGATGGCTCCGAACAGAAAAAGAGCCACAAACAAAGTGTGCAGCGACTGAAGAAAAAAGCCTATGCTCACCAGGGCCGTCACGCCGATTTCGGCAAGCTTAAGACGCTGCGCGACAACCGCCTTGTCGTACCGGTCTGCGACCTCGCCGCCGAGGCTCGAGAGGAAGAAGAACGGGGCGATGAAAACGGCGCCCGCGAAAGTGACGAGCGCGTCCGCATCAGCGCCGCCGATTTTGTAGAGGATCAGAAATACAAGCGCATTTTTCAAAAAATTGTCGTTGAAGGCGGAAAAGAACTGGCACCAGAAGAGAGGCGCGAACCGGCGGGTGGTCAGCAGCGAAGCGGACATGGTGCGGATCCTTTGGACCGGGCGCGCATCCTGCGGCTTCCGTCGTGGTGGTCTTTGCGCGGAGCATGCCGGGCTGCGAGAGCTGCGGGAAGCTGCATGCGGCCTGCCCTCTCATTTCCTTTAACCGGAACAATTGGCCCGCGGGAGTCCTGAGAGGAGCCCCGCGCTGCTTTCCTTCCCACGAGCTGCCTCCCAAGGCCTCCCGGCGCATCTAGCCATGCGGCAGAGAGGCGGCTAAAAGGGGCCCCGGATTACATTACCCGGCGGCAGCAGAAGCCCTGGCCGCCGCGGCATGCCCCACAAGCTGAGCAAAGAGCCGTTTTATGCAGTCGGTGCTGATCGTCATACATCTTATGGTTGTGATTGTCCTTGTTGCCACGGTCCTTCTGCAGCGCTCGGAAGGCGGCGCCCTGGGTGTCGGCAGCACGGCCGGCTTTCTCACCGGCCGCGGGCAGGCCAATGCGCTCACAAGGGCAACGGCAATCCTGGCCGCGCTTTTCTTTGCAACGAGCCTCGGTTTGACGATCCTTGCAAGGCTGAACCAGGGTCTCGAGGTGACCTTTCAAAGCGTCACGCCGGTCGAGACTGGCACCGAGGGGAAGGAAAGGGAGGGCAAGCCGAGCTTGCTTGAGCAGCTCAGGCGGATCGAGGACCAGCAGGCCCCCCAGCTTCCATCTGGCGTTAGCATTCCGGGGCAGGAAAAGCCGCAAGGCGCCCAAAGCATCGTCGAAACAGGCCCTGGAGCGCCTGGCGGCCTGAATCTGCCGCAGAAGCAGCCGGTCACGCCTTTGACGAGCATTGCACCCGGCACAGAGCCGCAAAAGCAGCCCGCGCCTGCCCGGCCTCTTCCCTTTAAGCCCGGGACTCCGGAACCGCTCCTTCCAGGACCAAAATAGCCGCGCAAGGCCTGCTGGGCATCACAATTGAAAAGGGAGCGGGCCTTCTGTGCAAATCTGCGCAGCTTGCCCCCCTTGCGCATAATTTAGCTCCCCAAGCAAGCCGAAACAGAGTAAAGCCCAAAGCCCATGGCGCGGTTTATCTTTATTACCGGCGGCGTGGTGTCATCGCTTGGCAAGGGGCTCGCTGCGGCGGCTCTCGGGGCGCTGTTGCAGGCGCGCGGCTACACGGTCCGGCTGCGCAAGCTTGATCCCTATCTTAACGTCGATCCGGGCACGATGAGCCCCTATCAGCACGGCGAGGTCTTTGTGACCGAGGACGGGGCAGAGACAGACCTCGATCTTGGCCATTATGAGCGCTTTACCGGCCGGCCCGCGACGCGCGACGATAATGTCACGAGCGGGCGGATCTACCAGGAGATCATCACCAAGGAGCGCCGCGGCGACTACCTCGGCGCAACGGTCCAGGTCATCCCGCATGTCACCAATGCGATCAAAGCCTTCGTTCTGCGCGGCACGGAGGATGCCGATTTCATTCTTGTCGAGATCGGCGGCACCGTCGGCGACATCGAGGGCCTTCCTTTCTTCGAGGCGATCCGCCAGCTCGGCAATGATTTGCCGCGGGGCCATGCCATCTACATTCATCTGACGCTCTTGCCCTACATCCCAAGCGCTGGAGAGCTCAAGACGAAGCCGACCCAGCATTCGGTGAAGGAGCTGCGCTCAATCGGCATCCAGCCGCATATTCTCCTTTGCCGGACGGATCGCGAGATCACGCGCGAGGAGCGGCGGAAAATCGGGCTCTTTTGTAATGTCCATGAGCGCGCTGTGATCGAGGCCCGCGATGTCGCTTCGGTCTATGAAGTTCCGCATGCCTACCATGCGGCGGGCCTCGACCAGGAGGTGCTCGCGGCCTTCGGGATCGAGCCTGCCCCCAAGCCCGACATGAGCCGCTGGGACGCGGTCATGGAGCGCATCAACAATCCGGAAGGCGAGGTGACGATAGCGATCGTTGGCAAATACACAGGGCTCAAGGACGCCTATAAATCCTTGATTGAGGCCTTAACCCATGGCGGCATCGCAAACCGGGTCAGGGTCAACATCGACTGGATCGAATCGGAGATCTTCGAAACAAGCGACCCCGCGCCTTATCTTGAGCATGTGCACGGCATTCTTGTTCCGGGAGGATTTGGCCAGCGCGGCGCGGAGGGCAAGATCCTTGCTGCGCGTTTTGCGCGCGAGCGCAAGGTGCCTTATTTTGGAATATGTTTCGGCATGCAGATGGCCGTCATTGAGGCGGTGCGATCGCTCGCCTGCGTGCCTGGCGCGAGTTCGACCGAGTTCGGCCCTGCCGAGGAGCCCGTTGTCGGCCTCATGACCGAATGGATGCGGGGCAACGAGCTTGAGATCCGGGCCGCTGGCGGCGACCTCGGCGGAACGATGCGGCTTGGCGCCTACCGCGCTGAGCTGCTGCCGGGATCAAAAATCGCGCAGATCTACGGGACGACGCAGATCTCCGAGCGCCACCGGCACCGTTTCGAGGTGAACCCCGCCTATCGCGAAAGGCTTGCCGAAAAGGGCCTCATTTTCTCGGGCCTCTCGCCCGATGGTCTCTTGCCTGAAGCGGTGGAACTCACGGGCCATCCATGGTTCATAGGCGTGCAATTTCATCCCGAGCTGAAGTCGCGCCCATTTGCGCCGCATCCGCTTTTTGCAAGCTTTATCGCGGCGGCAGTGGAGCAGTCACGGCTCGTTTGACCGTAAGGCAGGGGGAGGGCCGCCTGCCTCTTCGCGCATGCGCCACATTTCGTGTCACATCTGGCCGGAAGAGGGTGGCAACGCGCAACACGTTTTGTTATATAGCTGCCATGCAACAGCCTCACGAGCGCTTGCAGATCGCACGCCAGAACGCGGGTTTCAGCAATGCGACGGACGCGGCGCGGGCTTTCGCCTGGAACGAGAACACTTACCGCAGCCACGAGAATGGCGAGCGGGGGCTTCGCCTTGAAGTCGCCGAGCGCTACGCGAAAGCCTTTGGGACAAGCGCCGCCTGGCTGCTCACCGGTGAGGGCGAAGCCAAGGCGAAGGCTGAGCCCAAAAATACCGTGCGCCTCGTTGGGCGGATCGGCGCCGGAGCGGTGATCGATTCGGAGTTCGAGCAGGAGCCCCCGGAGGGCTTCGATGAGATCGAGATTCCCTATCCGGTCCCGGAAGGCGCCATCGCCTTCGAGATCGTCGGCGACAGCATGTGGCCCCGCTACGATCCCGGAGATATCGTGATCTGCTCGAAGGTCGCCCGGACGCGCAGCGAGGCTGATGGATGGGAGGCCGCCGTGCGGCTGACCGGCGGCCGCCGCTATCTGAAAACGATACGCCGCGTGAGCAAGGACCGCTTCGACCTCATCAGCCACAACGCCAGCCCGATCTTGAATGTCCAGATCGAATGGGCGTGCAAGGTGTTCGGAAGCATCCGCGCTGGCGAATGGACCCTGCTTGACAAGCCGTTAAAGCAACCGGCAGGCATCAATCCCTCAAGGCAGCCGCTCCGGCCGCGGAAGCTTTAAAACGGCAAAATCCATCCCCTGCGGGCGGCTGCGATGCCGAGCGCCGCTCCCCGGCATGAAAAAATTTCCGCTAATTGTACTTTTTGTATTGCCAAGATCTGTGCGTATTGTACAGTACGTTACGGGTGCCGCTTGGGGTCCTGCTGCCGATATCAATTCAGGCAAGCAATCTGCGGACCACGGCATGCGAGCGGCCCTTTACGCAAGAGCGGCAGCAGGAGGACGGTCCCATGATTAAAGAGCGCAGCCACACAGCAGAATTTCCCTTGGCGCAGGGCGGCGCAACCGGCGCGCGGCCCGTTGCGATCCACGCCAGCCCCTCCGAGACAGCCGAGTATGTGGCGCAAATGGCTGCGGAGCTCATGACCATCGCAAAATCCTCAGCGGACTATATCGCATCCATGGCCGTAGAGCTCTCGGCGCTTGCCCGGACGGCGCAGCTCGAGAGGCTTGGCGTCCTGCTTGACGCCGTTCGGCGGGAGGCGGAATCCGGCGTGCTGTGAGAGGTGAAAAAGCAAGGACGAAGCCGTGCCCGGAGCGGAATGGGGCCCGGGGCGGGCCCCTGCATGAGATGCGCCGCGAGATCTAGGTTCTCCGGCTCGCGGGCTGACGCTATCCGCAGCAATGCGTTTCAACGGCGGTCTTTCATCCCTCTAATGAGAGGGGCTGTGCGCGGTGTAGAGCCAATCGTAGCGGTGCAGAAGTTTCCGGCCTCCGAGCACTCTCAGCGCCGCGTCGCGGAACGCTGCTGCCGGAGGGCCAAGATGATAAAGCGCCGCCTGCTTGCGTGATTCTTTTTGTACGCGGGCGGCGCGGGCGGCGCGCGCTGCCTGATAAGCGCGAAGACCTTCTTCGATGGGGCGGCGCTCCGCCAGCATTGCACCAAGAGCGTCCGCGTCCTCAATGGCCTGCGCGGCTCCCTGGGCGAGAAAAGGCAGCATAGGGTGGGCTGCATCGCCAAGAAGCGCAACGCGGCCCGCAACCCAATTTGAGAGAGGCCTGCGGTCGAAGAGCGGCCATTTCTGCCACTGCGGTGCTGCGCTGAGCAATGCGCGCGCAGCGCTGTCCCAGGCGCCGAAGCGCTGCTGGAGGAGCTCAGGAGCGCCCATGCTGGACCAGAACTCTGGCCCGCGCGGCGCGAAGTCCTCCTCGACGATCGCGACAGCGTTCACAATCGCGCCGCCGCGCAACGGGTAGTGAACGAGATGCGCCTTATGACCAAGCCAGAGGCTGGTTTCCTGGCGGCGCATTCCGGGCGGCACCCGCGCGGAGTCGATGAGCGCGCGCCAGGCTGTCCGGCCCGAAAAGACAGGCGCAGCGGCGCCAAGCTTCCGGGCCACGAGAGAGCGCAGCCCGTCGGCGCCGATCAAACAGCCGCCGGTTTCGTTCCGGAGGCTGCCTTTCTGTTCGATTACCGCGGAAACGCCAGCGGGGCTTGAGGCGAAGTCCACGATGGCGGCGCCCGTTTCGAGGCGGATCGCAGGCTCCCGCGCGATCAGCTCTAAAAGCACGCGCTGGAGATCGGCGCGATGCGCCACAAGATAGGGCGCCCCCCAGCGCTGCCCTGCATCTTCGAGCGGGAGCAGCGCAAGGGTTGCGCCATCCTTTGCGCGCCGGAGCCTGATCGCTTCTGGACGGAGCGCAAAGGAAGCAAGGCCGTCGACGGCCCCAAGCCTTTGCAGGATTACACTCGCATTCGGAGACAGCTGAAGACCGGCCCCTGCCTCTTCGAGCACATGGGCTTTCTCGTAAACGCGGACAAGAAAGCCGCCGCGCGCAAGGCACAAGGCTGCGCAAAGCCCCCCGATCCCCGCGCCCGCGATGAGCGCCTGCGGCGGGTTCATTGCAAATTAAGGAATGACCGGCTGCAATTCTGCACGCGGTTCCAGCTCAGCGGCCGGCGTGTACAAACATTCCGCAGGCTCGCATCCGCCATGCAGGGCCGCGTCATAGACGTAATGGGTTGAGCAATAGGGGCAGACCGCCTCGTTATCATCGCCCATGTCGATAAAAATATGGGGATGATCGAAAGGCGGCAGCGCACCGATGCACATGAATTCTTTGGCGCCAATCCGTATTTTCGCAACGCCTGGCTGATTGTGGAAATGTGGCGTGCCCTGCTGCGCGGCCATGCTGCCCCTCACCCAAATGAAAATTGCCGGGCCGCGGGCAGCGGCCGGAGCTTTTCTGATACCGCATTCACTGCCTGCCCGGTATTGAGGCCAAGCTAATAGAGCGAAGTATTTCATAAGTCAAAAGCTGGGCTCCCTCTCAACATGGTCGCTGCGGCCCAACCTTTTGCGTGCGTCAATTCGCCATATGCGTCAATGGGTCATTAATAGCCTCAGGGAGAAATTGATCCAAATCAACCATCGTGTCAGGCAGCTTCTTAATTTGACGCGAGCCTTGTAGAGGCCGTCTGGCTGTCCTTTCGAGGATGTATTTTACTCGGAAATAAGTTTGACTGATCCAGTCGAGCCTTAGGAGGGTTTCATAAAATAAAGGGAGCTATATCATGGCAACTGTTCTTCCAGCAGCGACTGGAGTTGTAGACACTGTCAACGGCACGACACCGAGCTTGGTCATCCTCACAATTTTGATCGTTATTTTCAGCGCGGCAGCATATTTTACTGGGCGTCTGTACGGGAAGATAGGAATGCTCACCGTTCTTGCTGGCTTTGTTGTTATCGTAACAAGCCTATATACGCTCGGCGCTATCAATTTCGGCTGATCCGACGAGTGCCCGGCGTGGTGGCATAGTGTTCTCAAGCGCCGCGCCGCCGGGCCGCGGCAGGGCTCTTTACTCTCTCAGGGAGGGATGAAAAGAAGACCAGCCCGGTGCCTGAAGGACAGGCGCAGGCGCGAAGGTGTTACGAAGTGGCTGTCACTCCGCCGGACTGGTTTGCGCAGGGTATGGGGCATGTTTGGCTCCCCTACACCCAGATGAAAACTTCTGCGGAGCCCTTGGCTGTTGCCAAGACCCGCGGGAGCCGCATTGTGCTCAGCGACGGCCGCGAGCTTGTCGACGGGATTGCGAGCTGGTGGACTGCGTGCCACGGCTATAATCATCCTTGGATCTGCGGAGCAGTGCGGCGCCAGCTGGAAATTATGCCCCATGTCATGTTCGGCGGGCTCATCCATGAGCAGGCGCTTGTGCTGGCGCGGCGGCTTGCCTCCTTGCTGCCCCAAGGGCTCGAACGGGTCTTTTTCTCAGACAGCGGCTCCGTCGCGGTTGAAGTCGCGATGAAAATGGCCGTGCAATACTGGATCAATCAAGGAGCGGCCAAGCGCAGCCGTTTTGTTGCATTCAAAGGCGGCTACCACGGCGACACGTTTGCGGCCATGTCTGTCTGCGATCCCGTGGAGGGAATGCATAAACTTTTCGCGAATGTCCTGCCGCAGCAGGTCATCGCCCGGCTTCCGGCCGATCCTGTTTTGATGCAAGAATATGACTTGCTGCTCGAACGGCATTCGGAAGAGCTCGCGGGCATCATCGTCGAGCCGCTGGTGCAGGGGGCGGGCGGCATGATCTTTCATGAGCCGCACGTTCTTCAACATCTGCGGGCGTCCGCGGACCGGCACGGCCTTCCCCTGATTTTTGACGAGGTTTTTACGGGCTTCGGGCGGATGGGAACGATGTTCGCCTGCGAGGCGGCGGGCGTGACCCCAGACATCATCGTGCTCTCAAAGGCCTTGACCGGCGGGACGGTGGGGCTTGCTGCGACCGTTAGCACCAAGCGAATCTTTGAGGCTTTTCTGTCAGATGACCCTAGCCATGCGCTGATGCATGGCCCCACCTATATGGCCAATCCCCTGGCCTGCGCTGCAGCAAACGCCTCGCTCGATCTTTTCGCGCGGGAGCCGCGTCTTGCGCAAGCCGCGGCCATCGAAGCTGGACTTAAGGAAGGGCTTGAACCGGCGCGGGGGCTGCCGCGCGTGCGCGATGTGAGGGTCAAGGGCGCAATCGGTGTTGTCGAGCTTGACCGCATCGAAGATCTTGACGCATTGAAGAAGCGCTTTCTAGAGGCGGGCGTCTTTGTGCGCCCATTCCGCAACATCGTCTATCTCACCCCCGCCCTTACCATCGGCGAGGAGGATTTGAGACGTCTTACGGATGCGGTTGTGACCGCGCTCAGACGGTCCGGAGCGCAATAGCTGCGGTTTGCGGATCCTGCTTGTGAGACGGCCCGGCCATATCATCCTTGACCGAGCTGCGCCTTCATCAACGCATAATAAGTTGCGGCATGGTGCTCAAAGAAAGCATCCTTGCATTCCTCTCCCACGCAAGGAGTTCCGGTGAGAGCGATCTCGGTTGCCGCATTAGCGAAATTGAGCGAGGGCGCGATGGGGATATCAAAACCATGCCCGGCAAGCCCCGGCGCCGCCCCGTGAGTCAATTTCTGAGCGAGCGCGTCAGCTTTGGATTGCAGGCGGCTCCGGACCCGCTCGACGATCAATTTGCGCAGCTCATTGCCAAAGCCAGTCAATGCGGTGAGCGCCATGGAGGCTGGGACTGTGACCGCGCTCAGCGGGTTGGGTGTGTTGATATCGGACGGGATCTCGATCGTGAAGGGGACCTGGCAAACCCAGTCGAGCGAGTTGGTCACGCGAAACGCCAGCCCTTCGTTGCAAAACGCGTTCCCGAAATCGCATGCATAATGATCGTTCCCGGGCTTCGGCTGCGCAAAGAGATACGTTTTATATGTGTAATTTTTGTCTGCAGGGCGGTCTGGCGCATAAGCGAGGTAAGAGCGCAGCAGAGCGCCAACAGCTGCACCCTGGCTATGGCCCGTAATATAGATCTGGCTGCCTTGCGGAACGGTGGACGAAAGTTTCGCAAGAATGCCGCTGGCAGGATCCTTGAGAAGCAAGAGCGCGCCGAGCGCAAATCCGGCGTGCACGCTCGCGTGCGGATCGGCAGCAAATTTATAGCCAATCCGCTGGGACCCCACGGTGACGGTTCCCGCAGCTTGCGCAAGGAAGGAGATCAGATCCTCGGCAATGCTGCCTGGGTCGGGCACAGTCCCGCGCACGGCGATTGCAAAAACGCCTTCGCTGTTACGCCAAAGCTGCCACTTCTCGGTGAAAAGCGAGATCTCAGGAGAGTCATAGACCATTACCCAGTGCGCAGGCGGGGGCAGTGAGGCATGGCCCTCGATGAGCGCGCAAAGGGTCACGAGATCAAGCGCCTCGCCGAGATCAAAACCGGCCTTGAATGTCATCTGTCCCTCCCCCTTGAACGTCATCGGAATGATGATTGATCCTACGGCTTATTCTTTCCGATTGTAAGACAGCCGGGCCAAGGGAAGCGAGACGATGGGGCGGGGGCTGCAAGGCTCTGAGCCGCTTAGCCTCGCAGGGCGCCCAGCGCTTCGGAAAGAAGGGCAAGGCAGCGCTCATATGCCCCTGGATGCTCGCTTTCGCGCGGGCCCGCGATGTTGATTGATTGATCCCCGCCGAGCCCGGAGAGGACAGCCCGGATGCGGGCGGGCGCGGAATCTTTGAGGTAATGAATGACATGACAAGGCCTTGCATAGCGTCTCGCGCAGGCGATCGTGAAATCCGTGCCCGGGGAAACATATTTGGGGCCGGGCACCAGGATCATCGTGGCCGAACTGTCGCGCACATTCCATGCCGTGCGCTCGCTGGGCGATGCGCTTGGGGTCTCTCTGAGCCCTGGATATTTCTTAAGCAAACCCGGCGGATCCGGAAAATCCTCGGCCCAGCCGCCTTTCGGGCACCAGCCTTCATAAATGTGCCCTGTTAAAATGGCGGCATCCAGGGCGGCCCGGTCGGCGCCAGATTGGCCCCCGGAGCGGATGCGCACGCCGTGAGGCGTGCTTGTTTCATTGGCCATAAAGCAAACAGTCCATTATTCCTGATCCTTGACTTGGGTTATTTGCATTTTGCTTATCGCCGCTTCTATGCTCTGCCAGCAAAGGGCGGTTTACGCCTGCCGCAGCATTAGGTGAAAAGACATCATGCCGAAAGATCTCCGCCGCCCTCTGCGGGCCTTGCTCTCCGTTTCCGACAAGACCGGGCTTGGCGATTTCGCGCGCGGTCTTGCTAGCTATGGGATTGAGCTTGTTTCAACCGGCGGCACGCGGCAGGCGCTTGAGGAAGCTGGTCTTTCCGTTCGCGATGTAAGCGATCTCACGGGCTTTCCCGAAATTCTAGATGGCCGCGTGAAAACACTTCACCCGAAAGTTCATGGCGGGCTGCTCGCGATTCGCGAAAATCCAGAGCATGAGGCCGCCATGCTCGCGCATGGCATTGCGCCCATCGATCTTCTCATCGCGAATCTTTACCCCTTCGAGGCCGCGATCGAAAGAGGCGCTGCTTTCGCCGATTGCATCGAGAATATCGATATCGGCGGGCCGGCGATGATACGCGCCGCAGCCAAGAATTATAACGATGTCGCCGTGGTTGTGGATCCTGCGGATTATGCCAAGGTCCTTGCCGAGCTTGCGGCGCATAACGGCTCTCTCAGCGGGGTCTTGCGGCAGGAGCTCGCGCAAAAAGCTTTTGCGCGCACGGCTGCTTATGACGCCGCTATCTCGAATTGGCTCGCCGCGGATATGGGTCTCGCAACGCCTGGCCTGCGCGCGTTTGGCGGAAGGCTCGCGTTGCAGCTGCGCTATGGGGAGAACCCGCATCAGTCCGCCGCTTTCTATGTGACGGGGGAGCATCGCCCTGGCGTCGCGACCGCAAGACAGGTGCAAGGCAAGGAGCTTTCCTACAATAACGTTAACGACACCGACGCTGCCTATGAGCTCGTTGCCGAATTCGATCCTGCGCGAACCGCTGCGGTGGCGATCATCAAACATGCCAATCCCTGCGGGGCTGCCGAGGCAGATTGCTTGGCTGAGGCGTATACGCGTGCTTTGCGCTGCGATCCAATATCCGCCTTTGGCGGCATCGTCGCAATGAACCGTAAGCTTGATGCAGCCGTTGCGGCCGAGATCCTCAAGATCTTCACGGAAGTTGTAATCGCGCCGGATGCCGGTCAGGATGCCCTTGATCTTTTGGCAGGCAAGAAAAACCTGCGGCTTTTGCTGGCGGGCGGCTTGCCGGATCCCCGCGCGCAAGGCGTGACTTTCCGTTCGGTGGCTGGCAGCTTTCTCGCGCAGAGCCGGGACAATGCCGTCGTTGACGATATGGATTTGCGTATTGTCAGCAAGCGCGCGCCAAGCGAGGCGGAGTGGCGTGATCTCAAATTCGCCTTTCGCGTGGCTAAGCATGTCAAGTCGAACGCCATCGTATTTGCAAAGGATGGCGCAACAACCGGCATTGGCGCGGGGCAGATGAGCCGCGTCGATTCCGTGCGGATCGCGCTGGCGAAGGCTGCGGAGGCGGCAAAGGCCGCCGGCCTCGCTGAGAGCCCTGCCAAGGGATCGGTTATGGCGTCAGATGCGTTCTTTCCCTTCGCAGACAGCGTGGCTGCAGCCGCAGAAGCGGGTGCAACTGCTGTGATTCAGCCCGGCGGCTCGGTGCGCGATGCCGATGTCATCAAAGCTGCCGACGAAGCAGGGCTTGCCATGGTGATGACGGGCGTCCGGCATTTCCGGCATTAGCTTGAGCTTTATTGCGGCAGCAGGCTGTTGCGCTTACGGCACGCGCAGTGCGCCTGCGCACAGAGTCCTCCTTTATTCCGTGCAACTCTGAGCGGCGTGAGCAAGTAACTTGCATGTGAAAGGACATAGGCAGGAAATCATGCGCCGTTCATCTCCGCCGCCATAGTGATTTCAAATTCACGGCGATCATGCGTTAAGCCCCGGGAAACTTCCGTGGCCTTAAATTCAATATATATTTGGAGACAGAAACCGTGCGTATCAGTTCCACCCCAGTGATCGAAGGCAGCCGAATCCTTTATGCGATCGGAAAGATCGAGGCTGCATCGATCTGGCATCCCGAAGATGGCACGCCGCTTCAGGGCAATTGGCGGGAGCTTGTTTTGCGCGAGCTGATCCGCAAGGCGGAAGATATTGACGCAGATGCGATTGTCGGGGTCGGGTACCGCGACGATGGCGTGCTCAAGATCGATGAGACCGGCGTCAAGCTTAAGCGCGTTGTCGCCAGCGGCACCGCAGTGAAGCTCTCCTGCGCGGCCTGATCTCTGCCCTGTCTTGCTGCAGCACGCCTTCACTGCGGCGTGATTTCCTCCACCGTATGCTCAACTTTCTTGCCAAAAGCCTCGACGTGGTCGCTATAGTGCTCGCGCGTGACGGGATCCACGATTGCGAGCGGTGCCGTCAGGGCGAGCCCCACGGCATTCCCCATGGTTGCGGCGGCGCCCGTCGCCGCGAGAGTGAATCTTTCGCCAAGCCCCACGCGTGAATCGCCAAGCGTCTGGCCTTCTGCCACCATTCGCCCAATGAGCCCGGCCACCTCGGGATTTTCGGCAAAAGTTCCATGCCGGAACTTATCCGGCGAAGGAACTCCTGTGAGATCGACTACCTCGATTCGCTCGCGCTGGAGCTCGCTTTTGAAAGGCTCTTGCTCCGGGTCGATGGCTCCAAGCCTGGTGTTACCCCAAAGCCGCTGGGAGAGAGCAAGCGCTTTGTCTTCCCGTGACACGAAGAGAATAAACCCCGGCCTTCGCGAGCCCATTGCGGCAATCTGCTCGCGGGCGAGATCCACATCGACATCGGGCGCTGCGAGGAGGACGGTGTCAATCTTGCGCGGGATTTTCCCATCGCGGATGGCCATTTGCCGCAAAGCTTCGAGTGTGACCCAATTGCCCATCGAATGGGCGAGGATTGAGACGCTATTAACTCTTGGATTTCTGGCAAGCCAGCGCAGGAGGTCTTCGAGCGTGTCCCTTGAATAGGTTGCGCTCTCCCTGTCATAGCCATAGGCGAGAACGCTGCCTTTTGAAGGCCAAGTGAAGAGCACTGGCGCTGCGGTTGTGCGGGAATCGTGGACAAGCTGCGCGAAGCGGAAGACCGCATCCTCGAAGCGGTTGTTGAATCCATGGACAAAGACGAGCGCCCTGTGCTTCGGTGACTTCGCGATCAGCCTGTCGAACGCGGCGACGGCAGCGGGCTTGTCAATTGTTTCGGCCCGCAGCGTCACGAATTCCGTAGCCGGATTGCCGGGGATTCGCTGGGGCCATTGAACCTCACCGGCCTGGCGCGAGCCGTCGGGCGGGATGGACACGATGATATCGGCGAAGGACGGCGCAATGCTCCGCTGGCCAGAAAACATCTCTGCTGGCGAGCTGGCTATCTGACGCGTCGTGGCTACGACCATTTCCACCTGGCTCGTGCCCGGTGCCGGTGCCGCCACAGGCTCAAGAAATCCGCCTGGCGCAGCACAGCCGGAGAGTCCTATGGACATTGTTGCCGCAAAGGAAAAGGAGCGGCGCGCCGGGAAGCGCGCCAGGCTGCGGCGAGTGAAACTTTGGCCCCGAAATCTTTGCCGCCATGAAATCATAGTGAAACGGCACATGGGCCTGCCCATCGATCTACAGCCGCTCATAGCAAAAGCAGCGCAGGCCCATCGTCAAGATGAAGTCTCGCTAAGACGCGCCATTTCTCAGAGTGCGCTTCTTGCGATTTATCGCAACAATATCGAAGCGTTAGGGGAATCCTGAAGAAATCCGCGTCCGTTCCTGGCTCGATTTTTTCTGGAGGCAGCGGCATTTTTATCACATACGCCGATCAGCCATATCGAGGTTTCGATGATAATCCTCCTCCCCTCTCACAAGGCAGCGCCACCCCGGCGGGCTGTGCTTGGGCAAGGGCAGGGGAGCAAGCGGCCGGGCCCAGAAAGAGCTTAAAAGCAGCGCCTGCCGCCTCGGGCTTCTCTGACGCATTGAGCGGCTCTCGTATTGACCGCTTGGCGCCGCCAGCAAGCGTTCCGGATCACAGACCTTCAGGCAATTCCGCTTTCTGCTGTAGCGAGCAAATTTGCCTGATGCTGCGCGATGAGGGGTTCGATCACTTCGTCGAGCGCTTCGCCGGTCATGACTTTGTCGAGCTTGTAGAGAGTCAAATGCACACGGTGGTCGGTCACCCGGCCTTGCGGGAAGTTATAGGTGCGAATACGCTCGGAACGGTCGCCCGACCCGACCTGGGCTCGCCGGTCGGCAGCGCGCTCCTCGGCGCGCCTTTGGCGCTCTTGCTCGTACAGTCTTGCGCGCAGAAGCGTCATGGCGCGGGCGCGGTTTTTGTGCTGTGACCGCTCGTCCTGAACGAAGACGATTGTGCCGGTTGGCAGATGGGTCAGCCGGACGGCTGATTCGGTCTTATTGACGTGCTGGCCGCCTGCGCCCTGGGCGCGCATTGTATCGATCTTGAGATCGGCCTCATTGATGTTGATATCGACGTCCCCAGCTTCCGGAAGCACGGCAACGGTTGCCGCTGACGTATGGATGCGGCCTTGCGCCTCGGTGAGCGGCACTCTCTGAACACGATGCGTTCCGGATTCAAACTTCAAGCGCGCGAACACGCCGCGCCCAGCAACCTCAGCGATGATTTCCTTGAATCCCCCAAGGGCGCCCTCGCTAGCCGAAAGAATCTCGACTCGCCAGCCCTTCAATTCGGCATAGCGCTGGTACATCCGGAAAAGGTCACCAGCGAACAGAGCGGCTTCGTCTCCGCCGGTTCCGGCGCGGATCTCGAGTATGGCGCTTCGCTCATCGGCCGCATCTTTTGGCAACAGCGCAACCATAAGGCGGCGTTCCAGGACCCCGAGCCTGGAGCGCACTTCTTGCAACTCTTCCTCCGCAAGACTTCGGATGTCCGCTGCCGCTGCGGGATCGTTCAGGATTGCCACAAGCCCGGCAGCCTCTTTCGCCTCCCGGCGGAATTCCTGGATGGCCGTTACGGTATCCTCGATGCCTGCAAGTTCCCGTGACAGGACGATGTAGGTTTCTGGATCGGGCGAGGCGGCGAGGCGGGCGAGAAGCTCCGCATGACGGCGCAAGATAAGATCAAGCTGTTCTTGCGGAATCATGATTGGCAATGCGGTGACCTCGAAGCGAAGCGGTATCGGGTGAATTTCTCAAGCGGCAGGGCTGGTTTTCTTACTGGTTTTCTTAAAGGAATGTGGGCGTGCCGGACAGGGTTTGCCACAACCCCCGGGCCAATACAAAGCCTCCCTTAAGGCTTTGGCGCAGCCGGCTCAGCATTCTCGACAGGGGCAAGGCTCTGGCTAATCGTAAATATTGATGTGAATTTTAGCGGGAACGATGTAACTGGAACTTTATCATATGAATAGTGACTGATGATATTTAACTTTTTATCATATTTCTCTCATTCTACTCGTTAACTGCTCAGGCAATTTTGAGGCGCCATTGAGGCGGCCTTCAGGCAGGCGAGGAAGATATGGGAGAGGTGACACCCTTCCGGGCAGCGAGAAACGCGCCACAGCTGAAAAGCTCCGGAAGTGCAATCGAAGAACTTCTTGCTGCAGCCCGGCTCAAGCTTCTCGAAACCGGAACACGCAATCGTCTCATTCACACCCCGCGAGGCACGAAGCGGGCCCGGGCGCTCGATCTTTCTGGCAATGGCTCTGACCATGTCTTCGAAATGCTTGTGCGCAAGAACAAGCCCCTTCGCTTCCTTCCTGCGGTGGAAGCTGCCGCTCCGCAGAAAGCGGCCTCCCGGCGGAATCTTCCCCGTCTCGTGCGATCCAGCGAAAGGTGCTGGGAGGGCCTGCAAACCACCCTCCCGCTTGGGCCTTTGTATAAGCAGCTTCGCGGGATGCGGCGGGATGCGCGGGCAGCTGAGGAAGAGCGCGGGGTCAATGTCCTTTTCCTCGCCCTTGGGTTTCTGCGCTGGTACGAAGACGAGAAGTCAAATGTTCCGCGGCATGCGCCGCTAATCCTCATTCCCGTCTCGATCGTTCACGATGACAAACGCGCGGTCTTTGATCTGCGTCTCCGCGAAGAAGATATTGCCGCCAATCAAGCTCTTCAGGAGAGGCTGCGCGGCGATTTTGGCATCAATCTCCCCGATGTTCCTGAGCGTGGGGAATGGCTGCCGTCCGCATATTTCAGCGCTGTGAGCAATGCGGCCTCCGCAAAGCTGCGATGGTCGATCGACGCAAATGCCATTGAGCTTGGATTTTATTCCTACACAAAGCTCCTTCTCGTGAAGGATCTCGATCCCTCGCGCTGGCCTGGCAACCGTCTCACAACGCATCCCATTCTCTGCGGGCTCTTAGGGGAAGGTTTCGGCGCCGAGCCCCCAGTGCTGCCTGAAGAGGCCCGGCTGGATGAGCGGTTAAACCCAGCGCACCTTGTCCATATCGTCGATGCGGATGCTTCACAGACGCGCGTCATTGAGACCGTGCGCGCCGGGCGCAATCTTGCCGTTCAAGGCCCCCTGGGACGGGCAAGTCCCAAACGATTACCAACATTATCGCAGCGGCCGTGCATGATGGGCGGACGGTCTTGTTCGTCGCTGAGAAAATGGCTGCGCTCAATGTCGTGCGTGAGAGACTCCGCAAGGCAGGCCTTGAGAATATCTACCTTGATCTTCACAGCCAAGCTGTGAGCACTCGTAGGGTGGCCGAGCAGCTCGACTGCACCTTGCAGTCCCCCAGCCTTTTTCCGCTGGTCAAGGATTCGACAGATGCGCTTTGCGCAGCGCGCGACAGGCTGAATAGCGTCGCTGAGCGCCTCCATGCGGAAATTGCCGGCATGGGAATGACGCCCTACCAGGCGCTCGCGGCCCAAATTTCAGCGGCGGGCCGCGGGTTTCATCCTGATCCAGATCTCGTCGAGGAGGCAGCGGCTTGGTCCGGCGAGGCGCTGGCGGCAAAGACAAGGCTTGTCACGCAGCTCGCAAATCTGACGGCCGTCGCGGGCCCTCTTTTTGCCCATCCATTCCGGGGCATCCAGCGCCTCGACCTGCAGCCTGCGGACTTTCTCCGCCTTGTTCCGAAGCTGCGCGCCCTCGCTGATGAAGCTCATTCGCTTGCAGCCTATGCAGCGCGTATCTCAGAATATTTCGGCCTCACGATCGGGGCGGGCCTGACGGGCGTCAAGACTCTGATCTTGGCGTTTCGAGCGATCTTGCATCTGCCCCCTGGCAGCGAGAGCCTTGCAGCTGCAATCGCCAGCTCGCAAAACCCCCGCCGCATTGCAGATGCGGCAGCTCTCGGCGCCAGATGGCGTGCGCAGCAGGAGCCTTATCGTCACACCTTTCATCCGGCGGCGTGGACGGCTCCCGTCGCAAACTTGCGCGCGCCGCTCGCCAAGGGGACATCACGCTGGTTTGCGCGTTTCGGAAAGCTCTACCGCGAAGGGGGGCGGCTGCTTGCGAGTCTCTTGTCAGTCCCTTTGCCGCATCAGCCAGCCGAGCGCTTAGCGCTGGTCGATGCGCTGATCGTGAGCCAGGCGCTCAGGCACGAATTTGCTAAGCAAGCTGGAGCGCTAACCAGTCTTCTGGGTGACCCCTGGCAGGCGAGCCGGCCTATGTTTCAGTTGATCCAAAACGTATCAAAGACGGTTTCGGCCATAGCCGGAATTGACCCGCAAGTAGACGGGGCAAGGCTTATTGCTATCGCCCGGGATGGCTCGGCCAGGGCGCACTGCGAAGTGCTTGAGCGTGGACTTAATAATGTTGCAGCCCTTCTCGCAGATGTGGTCAAAGTCCTGGCCCTCGATATCCCTGCGGCTTTTGAAGCCAGCAGCATCCTGGCGATTGATCTTGATGTATTGAGTGCACGCGCCCGGCAATGGGTTGAAAACTCAGGCCGTTTTGAAGAGTGGGCGAGGCTTGCTAAAGCCGACCGGGAGCTGCGCGCGGAGGGGCCTGCGCGCATCGCGGACGGCTTAGCGTCAGGAAGGCTGCGCGTCAGTGAGGCGCGTCTTGAGATTGAAACCGCTTTCGCTGAGGCTTGCTGGAAGAAGGCAATCGCGGCGGATCCAGAACTTGCAGCCTTCGATGGTGACAGGCACAACGAGCTCATCAGGCGATTTGCTGCTCTTGAGGAGAATGCGCGCAGGACCGCTGTATGGCGCGTCCGTGCGCGCCATCAGGAATCAATTCCTCGCGGCGCTCAAGGGGAGATGGGCATAATACGCGGAGAAATCGGCCGTAAGCGCGCTCATATGCCTTTGCGCAAGCTCATGACGGCTGCGGGCCGCACCATTCAGAAAATCAAACCCGTGTTTCTCATGAGCCCGGTTTCCGCCGCGCAATTCCTGCCGCCCGGTTCGGTCGAGTTCGATCTTCTCATCATCGACGAGGCAAGCCAGCTGCGCCCTGAGGACGCCTTAGGGCTTATTGCGCGATGCCGCCAGGCCGTCGTGGTGGGCGATAAGAAGCAGCTGCCGCCGACAAGTTTCTTTGACCGGCTGACCGCCGATGATTCCGGCGCAGGAGACGGCACCGGCTCTGCGTTAGCGGAAGGGGGTTGCGCGGCTTCTATTACCGACATGGAAAGCATTCTTTCTCTTTGCGAAGCGCGCGGCTTCGAAAGCCAGATGCTGCGCTGGCATTACCGGTCACGGCATCCGTCGCTAATCGAAGTCTCCAAAGCGGAATTCTATCGCCGCCTTATTTTGCCGCCTGCCCCTGAGGCCGCCTGCCTGGGAAAAGGGCTTATTCTCCGCCGTGTTGCCGGAGCCTATGACCGAGGAGGCAAGCGCACAAACCAAGCTGAAGCCGAAGCCATTGCCGATGCTGTGGCGGCTCATGCGAAACGGCCGGAAGGATTATCGCTTGGCGTTGTCACATTCTCAACGCCGCAACGCGATCTCATCAGTGACACTCTCGAAAGGCGCCGCCGCCATGACCCAGCGCTGGATGCTTTTCTCTCCGAAAGCGGGCCCGAGGATGTTTTCGTGAAAAATCTTGAAAATGTGCAGGGAGACGAACGCGATGTGATCTTGATTTCGATTGCCTATGGCCCCCGCATCGCGGGGGAGCCTTTGGACAGCATGGCGTTCGGCCCGGTCTCTGCCGAAGGCGGCGAGCGCCGGCTCAATGTGCTCTTTACCCGTGCGCGCGTGCGCTGCGAGGTCTTTGCTTCCTTTTCGCCTGGAGACATCGATCTTGAGCGGGCAACCGGCGAGGGGCCGCGCGTGCTCAAACGTTTTCTGCAATTTGCCGAAAGTGGAATTTTGCACGAGTGCCTGCCAGCGGGAGGCAGCTTCGACTCGCCCTTCGAGGCGGCCGTCGCTGAGGCAGTCCGGAGCTTCGGTTGCGAGGTCGATTCTCAAGTCGGCTCGGCAGGTTTCAAGATTGACCTTGCTGTGCGGGATCCGGCAAAAGCCGGGCGCTATATCCTCGCCATCGAATGCGACGGCGCGAGCTACCATTCAGCTCTCTGGGCGAGGGAGCGTGACAGGCTTCGCCAGCAAGTCCTAGAGGGGCTCGGATGGCGCTTCTACCGGATCTGGAGCACGGACTGGTTCTATCGCCGCGCGGAGGAATTGGAAAAGCTCCGGCTGGTTCTTGAAGCGGCACGAGAGGAGGGGAAAGGCCCGCCTGCGCAGCCCTCCCTTTCCGCCACGGCTGGAAGCGCGCAGGCGCAAAACAAAAAACGGAGGCTGCCCAAGAGATCTGCCGCAGCACGAAAGAGCGTCCCGGAAGTCAAGGCCATGCCAGGGAATTCAGGCGGAGCGCCAGGGCGGAAATGCAAGGTGAAACTCACTGCGGGTTAAGCGCCAGGGATGCGCATCCGCCGAGGGGAGCGCTGAGGAGTTATCTTCGCTTTCCAAGCGCTAAAGCGGCAATTGAGACTGCTTTGACGCTGGCTTCTCATGCAGGCATCCGAGCCAGGCAAGCGAAGCACGCACCGCCTCTCAAGCGACGGTGTGGGGCGCATCGCCGAGAAATGAGAGAAGCTTGCTGTTGTCCAGCCGGAACGGCATGTTCCAGAGGTAACGCATTTCCCAAAGTTCGCGCATCAGAGGCACAAAGGGCGAGGCAGGCCAACGAGCCGCCAGGGCAGGATGCGCACTCTCGCGCGCCGGGCCGCCCCGAAACGGCGCTTATGGCGTCGGTAAGCTCAGTGCCGCGCTCGAACCAGTGTCCTTGGAAATGAAAAACCGCAAAGGGGGGAAGGCGCTTCTCGTTCTCGGCAAGGCGCGCAAAATAAGGCTGCGCACCCCATGCTCTTGCTCTTCTTCAAGCCGCCGCTCCATGGCGATCCGGATGGCTCCATTGGGCGTTGTTCCTCACTGGGGGTTGTCCTCTTTGAGCACATGCGGCCCGCTGTCCGGAAAATTGTAAATATTGCCGGGAAACAGGATTCGGGCCCCCGAAGCCTTGGCTGCGGTGATTGTGCTCTCAAGCATCGGCAGGCCGAGCTTGTCCCAATGCCTGTACATGGGAGGGTTTGCGCCATGGACAATGAATTGCGCTCCGTCCGCCGCAGCGGCAACGTCGGCGGCCTTCATTGAGTCGCCTTTGATCCAATTTTGAAAGGGGAGATGCCCAGCCTGTCGGCTGCATCCCGCGGCCGGCGGTGGAGCACCTGGATGCAGAGCCTCGCCGAAAAAATACCTCGGCTGCCTTGCCGCCGACTCCACCCGTAACACCGTTGACCAAGACCGCTTTGCCCTCTCCCATGGCACAAGCTCTCAGCTGTCGAAATCCTTAGGATCGAATGCGCGGAAGGCCGAGCAAAATTCGCATGTAACTCCTATTTTGCCATCGTCACCAGTCATGTCTTGGCGCTCCTGCGGCGAAAATCCTCTCAGCAAGGCGGTGATGCGCTCATCCGAACACCGGCATGCCTCCCGGACCGGCTGCGGAGAGAAGACCTTTACCCCATGCCTGTGGAATAGCCTGTAGAGCAGTCTTTCGCTTGATAGCGCCGGATCGACAAGCTCATGATCCTCGATGGTCGCGGCGAGGCTCGCGGCCTCGGCCCAAGCAGCTTGCTCAGAATGAGCCCTTCCTTCGAGATTGAGGGGGGCGCTGCCAGGTTTGAGGCCGTTGCCGGCGGTTTGCCTTGCAGAGGGGGGTAATAATTGGATCATAAGCCCGCCTGCACGCCACCGCCTGCCAGCGCCCGAAATATCTTCGGCAGCGGCGAGGCGCACACGCGCCGGGATCTGTGCCGAATGACGGAAATATTGATATGCCGCGTCCTCGAGCCCCTGGCCGCGGAGGGCAGCGATTCCCTGGTGCCTTGTCATCTCGCCGCCAGGATCAATGGTGACGGCCAAATGGCCAATGCCTAGCAGATCCTTCCTGCGATCCGCATCCGCGAGCATTTCGGGCTTGAACCGCGCAAGCGCACGCAGCCGGTCTGGGAAGTCGAAGTCCACGATGAGCATGGAGACCGCGCCATCCCCGCGCGCCTGGAGCTGGAACTGGCCTTCGAATTTGAGCGCGGTCGCCATGAGCGCCGTCAGCGCGGCGGCTTCCGCGACAAGCCTGGCCACAGGGGCGGGGTAATCATGTCTTGACAGAATGCAGCTAATCGACGGCCCAAGCCGCACCAAGCGGCCGCGGATGTCGAGCTGTTCGACGGCGAAAGGAAGCACAATGTCGTCGCAGACTGCGTCCGATACTTCGCGCATCACTGGCTCTGGCTGGCGCCCCGGCATGCGTCAAAGCACCTCCAGGCACCAGGCAAGGATTCCTTTTTGCACATGCAGCCTGTTCTCGGCTTCATCGAAAACGACGGATTGCGGCCCGTCAATGACCTCATCGGTCACTTCCTCTCCTCGATGGGCTGGCAAGCAATGCATGAAGATCGCGTCCTCCGCCGCTGCAGCCATCAACTTCGCATTGACTTGGTAGGGGGCGAGCAGCCTGTGGCGGAAGGACTCGTCGGCATCGCCCATTGAGACCCAGCAATCCGAGACAACGGCATCGGCTCCGCTCACTGCTTCGAACGGGTCGCGGAGGAACGTGACTTTCGCGCCAGAGCTACGGGCCCAGCCAGTCAGCTCCGGGTGCGGATCGAGTCCAGCCGGGATTGCCGCGCGAAGCGTGAAATCGAAGCGCTGCGCGGCATGGATCCAGCTGGTGAGCACATTGTTCGCATCGCCGCTCCAGGCGACAACCCGCCCCTTAATCGGCCCCTTCCTCTCCTCGAAGGTCAGCACATCCGCCATGACCTGGCAGGGATGGGAACGCTTGGTGAGGCCGTTGATGACGGGCACGCTCGCGTGGCGGGAAAATTCGATCATGGCAGAGTGATCGAGAATGCGGATCAGAATAGCATCGACGTAACGCGAGAGCACGCGCGCTGTATCCGGGATGCTTTCACCCCGGCCGAGCTGCATCTCCTGCCCAGTGAGCATGATCGTGTCGCCGCCAAGCTCCCGCATGGCGATGTCGAAGGAAACCCGGGTGCGCGTCGAAGGCTTGTCGAAGATCATCGCCAAAACCTTGCCTGCAAGCGGCCGGGCAGGGATTTCCTGGCGGCTTCGCCGTTGAGATTTGATCCGCAGCGAGGCGTCGAGAATGCTGCGAAGCTCAGCGGCGGGGACCTCTGAGAGATCGAGAAAATGGCGTGGCTTCGTGACCACAGCCGGGTCTTCGCGCGCGCTCATTTTGCCCTTCCGCTCAGCGGGCTGGCAGCAGCGTAAGACTGGGGGCTGCCCGCCTCCAGGCGCTCGCAGGCAGCACTTAGCCGGGCAATCGCCTCGTTGACCTCGTCATCGCCGATGATGAGAGGCGGAAGCAGGCGGGCGACATTCCCGGATGCGGGAATGACGATGAGTCCTTCCGCCCGTGCTGCCGCGGTAAAATCATTCACGGGCACCTGCAGAGCGAGGCCCAGCATGAGGCCTTCGCCGCGAACTTCGGTAATGATTGCGCTGTGCAGGGCCTGCAACCCTGCCAGGCTCTGCTTGAGCCGATTACCCATTAAGGCAACTTTTTGCAAGAATCCCGGGCTAAGCACGACGTCGAGAACCGCATTCCCGATGGACATCGCAAGGGGATTGCCACCGAAAGTGGTTCCATGAGTCCCGGCAGTCATGCCTCTCCCGGCATTTTTCGTGGTGAGAAAGGCTCCAAGCGGGAAGCCGCCTCCAAGACCCTTCGCGATTGCCATGATGTCGGGGACGGCGCCATAGAGCTCATAGGCGAAAAGTTTTCCCGTCCGGCCGATTCCCGTCTGCACCTCATCGAAAATGAGGAGCAGCCCATGCTGGTCGCAGATGTCTCTTAGCCCGCGAAGAAAGCCGGGCGGCGGCATTCTGATGCCGCCTTCCCCTTGAATGGGCTCAACCAGAATGGCGCCTGTTTGCGGGCCGATTGCTTCCCTAACGGCGGTAAGGTCTCCGAATGCAACCGTGTCGAAGCCATTCATGCGCGGGCCAAAGCCTTCAAGGTGCTTCGGGTTGCCGCCCGCGGCAATCGTCGCCAGAGTCCGGCCGTGAAAAGCTCCGGTAAAGGTGATGATGCGGTACCTTTCCGGCTCCCCGGCCTCTGCGTGATATTTTCGCGCGGTCTTGATCGCGCCCTCGACAGCCTCCGCCCCTGAGTTGGTGAAAAACACATGGTCGGCAAAGCTTACGGCATTGAGCCGTGCCGCCAAGCGCTCCGCCTGGGGAATTTCAAAGAGATTAGAAGTATGCCAAAGCTTCCCGCCCTGGTCCTTCAAGGCAGCGACCAAATGCGGATGGGCGTGGCCCAGCGAAGCCACGGCAATTCCGCCGCCGAAATCGAGGTAGCGTTCTCCCGCGGTGGAGACGAGCCATGCGCCCTCGCCCTTCTCGAACGCGAGACTGGCGCGGGCATAGGTTGGGAGCAGCGGCGAGGTCAATTGTTCTCTCCAGGACACCCGCCTGCCAGCATCCTGGCTTCAAGCAATGGCCTTATGACGGCCGGAGGCGGGCGGCGGCGCCGTCGCCGGCATTGTCATATCGCCCTTTTCTTGAGCTATTTGGACTCTGGGGCGGAGGATTGAGGGGCAGGGGCGGGCTTGGCGGATTCAGGCTTGGCAGCCTCTAGGCGCTTGCGCTCTTCCTCGGCCCGCTTTTGCAGTTCTTCCTGCAATTTCTTCTGCTGCTCCTCCAGGACCTTCGGGTCGATTGGCGGCCCATCGAAGGATTTGGCGAAGCCTGCCATTGGAATCACAAAAGTCACTTCATTGTTCACTTGGTTCTTGACGGCAACGTTTAAGGTTGTGCCCTTTTTGATCTGGTCAATCATCGCGCCATTGATCTTGGCTTCCGCAAAACATCCGTTAGGGAAGCAGATTTCGAAGGCTCCTTCATGTGTTGGCCCCTTGTCGACAGTAAACCTGAATCCCGGCCGCAGCATCAGCCCGACAGGGACAAGAAGCCGGACAATGCGCGTGTCTTCCCCCTTGATGTCGTAGATCGCCAAGGCCAGGACGGGCGGCTGGCCTGCCTTGGCGCTGAAATCTCGGGTAGTGTAGCAGATGTCCTTGTTTGCAGCCTGATCCCTGCCGCACACCTTCGTCCAGTCGTTCTGTGTTGGGAGGAGGTCGATCTTGATCGGCCCTTGGGGCATCTGCGGCTGCGGTGCTTGCTGCTGAGGGGCGGCCTGTTGCGCAGGCGGTTGCTGCTGCGCGGGTTTCTTGGGCTGGGCGAAGGCGTCAGCGCAGGCGAAAAGGAAAAGCGACGCTGAACCCGCTGCGCAGAGATGTTTCAAAGACAAGGGCATCAAATTTCCTTTCCAACAATTGGCCGGTCTGATCCGCCGCCGGATTGCTTTCCGCGATCGCTGCAGCCGCGAAGCACCGCCTGGACTGATCGAATCGAAAAGGAGAAGCCTCGGGCGGCAAGCTCGAGCGGCAGCCCGCTGGTCCGCCCCTCCCGGTAAGCATTATATCGTTGGCTTTGCAAGCCCCAGCGCAATTTTCATTGTGCGGGATCGAAATTCCGCAAGACCGCGCAGATCTTCCGCCCCAAGGCAGGCTGCAAGCTGCGCTCAGGGCTAGCAAATCATCGGAGCCGCTGAAAAAGCAGCGGGAGCAAAGCAATGCTCCTGGGCTCCGGGTCCCACTAACCGCCCTTGCTTAGGCGGACCAGCGGGGCTTTTACACTTGAGCCAGAAACGCCTGGGGCAGACACGGTCTCCGCACTGGGCCCTTTGCGTCCCTGCGGAACATGTCAAGAGGCAAACCACACAAAATTTACCGCCCCATCCCAAAACTTTCGCTCCGGGCTGTTGCGGCCTAACGTTCTGTTAATTAAGCAAAATGTGATGGCGTGCCCTTGCGGCTCCCGTGGTGCCTTAAGGCAAAGGGCGCGGCCACTCCTGTAGCCGCGCGCTTCGAGGCCCCTAAGCCCAAATCTTCGCCAGAATAACCATAATAACCACGGTTGCGATGAGAATGCCGTTGACGGCAGCGATCGCGTGATCCTTCATGCTCCTCTCCCGGTCCGTTCCTGATCTTGGCGCCGCAAATTCGCGGTCGCATGTGTTACGTCGAGCTTTTTGCTGGAAAAGTCAAGTCAGGCCCCGCAAAATGGCGGCAGACCCT
>DASRYK010000002.1:0-7265 GCA_035687205.1 Methylocella sp.
AGGGGGCAGTCCTTGGCCGGGCGGTCTGCGGGGCGGAGCGTCAGAACGGCTTTGATCCTTTCATTTGATCCTTTCCTCAGACGGTGCAGGGCATGACGGAGAATGCCGCAGCAAACGTCACATTGCCGGAGAGCCTCGCTGCGGCTTTGCGCAGGCTTGCGGCGGCGCTTGATAAGCTTGATGCGGCCTGCGAGCGCCGCGCAAAGGCAGATGCCCTGCGTGCCAATCTCGAGGAGGAGCTTGCGGTCATGCAGGACGACCGCGCCCGCCTTGCGGTGAAGCTTGACGGCGCCCTTGCCCGTGTGAAGTCTCTTGAGCTGGCGCATGAGGAAATATCGCGAAAGCTTAGCCATGCCCGCGGGGAAATTGCGGCCGTCTTGAGCGAGGCTGCCATGCGGGAGAACTGAAGTCTGGCAATCCGGGAGATGCAATGGCCCAGTTAGCGGTAACCATCGCTGGCCGTTCCTACAGGCTCGCCTGCGACGAGGGGGAGGAGACGCGTCTCGGCGATCTCGCGCAATTGGTCGATGCGAAGATATCGGGGCTGCGCCAGCGCTTTGGAGAGCTCGGCGATCAGCGGCTCATTATCATGGCGGCGATTACATTGGCCGACGAATGGGCGGAAGCAAACGACCGGCTTCGCGAGCTTGAGGCCGAGGTGGCGAGGCTCAGAGCAGCGCCTTTACCGCCGTCTGGCTGGGCTGAGCAGGTCGCAGGCTCTTTGAGCGAGGCGGCGCAGAGAATCGAGAAAGTGGCGCAGGAGCTGTCGGATTCGAGCCGCTCCTGACCGTGAGGCGCGTCCGCGTCAGCTAGGGCCGAAGGCTGTCGCTTTTTTTCTGCGCACGCATGAAAAAGCAACTTAAATTCGATCCAGCCTCTTCCCTAGGCAAGGGGCGAGCTGGGTTGCATGGAGGAAGGAGAACAGGCTGCGCCTGTATATACGGGAAAAACGCGTTAAGCGCGGGAGGTGCCATACCCGCCCGGGTCCAGCAGCCGGACCGCCCGCCTGCCACGAGCCGGGGGACAGAGCCCCGCGGCTGGCATGGCGCGGACTTGGCCAGCCATTGTGCCGCGGTATCCGGTTTCGTATCATCCTTAGCGTTGGGGCAGGTTGACCGTATCTGCTTCTGACAGGCCACAGCCGGGCGAGGATAGTGCGATGAGCGAGCGGGCGAAGGAAAAAACTTATAGCGAAGATGAGATCAAGGCGCGCCTTGAAAAGGAGCTGCCGCATTGGTTTTTCGAGGGAGGCTGGATCAGGCGCAAATACCGGACCGCGAGCTGGAAAAGCACGCTCATGGTGATCAACACGGTGGGCCATCTTGCCGAGGCTGCTTGGCACCACCCTGATATTACGGCCTCTTACGCCTGGGTCGAGGTTCGCCTGCAGAACCATGCCGCAAGAGGAATCACGGACAAGGATTTCGAGCTTGCTAAGAAAATCGAGGAAGTCATCATGTGGCAGCCGGGCAACGAAGGCGGCGCGCTCGAAGGGACGCCGGCCGCGGATCCGCGTTTCGCTTACATCGATTACAAGAAGAGCTCTTAGCTTTCGCGCATCAACGCAAGCGGAGAATTTAGACGAGTCAGCCGCGGAGTGCTGGCAGGCTATCTCATAAAGCGAGCTATCTCATAAAGAAAGTAATCTTCCGCTCACACCTTCCCGCCTATTTCGGGATGCCCGATGCGGCATGACGGACGCAAGAAATTGGAGTTCAGACCTTGTGCGAAAGCGAGAGGCGTGGCCAAGTTAATCTTGACAGGCGGTCTCTTGAGGAAATTACGAGAATCACCCTTGAAAATTATAACCAGCGCGCAGAAGCCTTCTGGGAAGGCACGCGCGGCCACGACGTCAGCCAGAATATCGGCGCGCTGCTCGAGAGCATTACAGGAGATCCTCCTTTCACATTGCTCGATTTCGGCTGCGGGCCAGGCCGCGATCTGAAAGTCTTTGCCGGGCTCGGCCACGTCGCGGTTGGCCTTGAAGGCGCGGCGCGTTTTGCAGCGATGGCTCGTTCCTACAGCGGCTGCGAGGTCTGGCAGCAGGATTTTCTCAAGCTTGATCTGCCGGAGAGCCGCTTCGATGGCGTTTTCGCCAATGCGGCGCTCTTTCACGTGCCACGGCAGGAATTGCCGCGCGTGCTGCGTGAGCTCTATGCCTGCTTGAGGCCCAACGGCATCCTCTTCAGCTCGATCCCCCATGGGCGCAATGAGGAAGGCTGGGAAAACGGCCGTTATGGCGTCTTTCACGATCACGCAGCCTGGCGCCGCTTTGGGGCCGAGGCAGGATTTGCGGAGATCAAGCATTATTATCGCCCAGCGGGGCTTCCGCGTGACAAACAGCCCTGGCTTGCGAGCGTCTGGAGGCGGCGTTAGCGCCTCTTTTTGCCATCGCAAGAGCCCTTAAACTTTTCTTCCATTTTGGCGGGTGAAGGCCCAGGCGCAAATTCATTTCCGGCGCGCTGCGAATGCCCGCGCGGGGGCAGAGCACATCTGAGAGCGGTGAGGGAACGCGGAAGAAGGGGTAGAATGCGGCAAGGCCCATTGACTTCGCCCGATCCTGAACCTTAGGCTTTCTTGGCTCCTTCGCGCGGCAGCAGCCCGCGGGCAGAAAAAAGAGGGAGAGGGGAGGAAAATTATGCACATCGAAACGTTGCGGAGCTTAAGGAGTGTTGCTGCTCCAGCGGCTCTATCTCTTGGCTTGACGCTTTCCTATGCGCATCTCGCCATGGCAGGCGTCTCCAACTTTTCAATTAGCTCGCCTGCCGCGATCGTTCCCGGCACAGGCAATAAGCAGGTCAGGGTGACTGGAACTGTGACATGCCCAAGCGGCAAGGTGGTTACTGTCGGCATCACGATGGTGCAACAGGGTAAAAAGGCTTCTCACGCCCTGGGCCAAACGAGAGGCATCCCATGCGACACAGGCAGTATCAGCAATTGGGAGCTCATCGCCGCTTCATCGGCCCCAATGCAAGCTGGGCCGGCAAACGCTCTGGCAAACGCTTGGGCTTGCATTGCAACTGGGGCCCATAATCCCACGGGGCCTTGCGAGTTCGCCCATATCAGCGAGGAAATCAGTCTGAAGTAAAGTCTGGCGATAGCTGGACAGCAGCCGTGAACGCAACCGGCCAGAAATGCCCGGGGTGAGTTTCCGCCTGCCTCATCTCCCTGCCCATTCTGGCTGGCACGCCGTTCAGGGCGCGATTCAGGTTGCGAGGATCCCTTGAAAAACCGTCTTCTTTTGTTTCTCGCCTTGCTTCTCGGAGTGCTGGCGATCGCATGGGCCTTGTTCGGCAAGGCCTTTTTCGAAGACTTCCTTGACTGGTTCAAAGAGATCTTTGGCTACGTCAGCTTTCACCGCCGCTGAAGTCTTCTTGGATCCCCGGCATCTGCGAACAAGCTAGCGGCTCGTCACGGCGATAATGACGAGCACGGTCAGCAACGCAAAGGAAATCGCTACCGTCATGGCTATCCGGTTCAATGAGAAGCTTACCAAGGCCGCGCAGTTCGCATCTAAATAGGCTGCTAAGGGCAGGAAACCCATGCGGCACGAAGTCTGCCTCCTTTGTAAATGCCGTGCTTATGCCGAAGGGTTTCAATGAGACCGGTGAAGCCCTGGCGCTCAGAGCCCTCGCTGAAGCTCAAGCGCGATTACTGAGACTCCGTTTTTTTCCGGCAGATTGCCGCGCCCGGCTTCTGGAGGGGTGCTTCGCGTCTGGGCAACCAAGGGGCAAGGAGCGGGCTCTGAACGTGCGGGCTAGAACTATGCAGGCAATGCCGCTTTGCACATGCGAAAGCCTTTTCCGCAGGAGGTGACTGGCGCGCCATCAAGCGGTCGATCGGATAGAGTGGGCCCCGTTGCCAGCCCCTGGAGATCACCGGCAACGGGGAAAATTCTTTCGTCCCACAGTGCTTAGGTGCTGCCCGCGCTTCTTGCGCCTTAGACAAACGGGGTCCGTGCCGTCCCGGTTTCATGGAGGAAGGAAAAATTTGCGGCAAAACCCCGCCTGCGCATCGTGTTGGTTCCGCGCTCAAAGCGGGCTGGGACGGGAATATCAAAACTGGCGGAGAGGGAGGGATTCGAACCCCCGATAGGCTTGCGCCTATGCCGCATTTCGAGTGCGGTGCTTTCAACCGCTCAGCCACCTCTCCATTATCCCACAAGGCGATAGCATGCATGAGCCCCGGCGCACAAGCTAGCGCGCCGTCATCCTCACTTGCGGTCAGATCTGGCTGTTCTGCGCGGCGTCCGCCTTCAAACAGGCGGGATGCGGCATGAGGACGATATTATAGCCGGCATCGACATAATGGATCTCGCCAGTCACGCCGCTCGACAGGCCGGATAAGAGGTAAACCGCTGCGCCGCCGAGATCGGCAAGGTCTAAGTTGCGCCGCAGCGGCGCATGGGCCTTCTGGTAATTGAACATGACACGCCCGTCGGCGATGCCAGCTCCCGCCAAGGTCCGGACAAGCCCCGCCGAGATCGCATTCACCCTAATTCCTTGGGGGCCAAAATCTGCAGCAAGATAGCGCACGCTTGCCTCGAGCGCTGCCTTGGCAATCCCCATGACGTTGTAGTTTGGCATGACCCGGTTGGCGCCTTCGAACGTCAAGGTCAAAAGGGCGCCTCCTTGCGGCATGAGTGGAGCCGCCTGACGCGCCATCTCAGTGAATGAGAAGGCAGAAATGAGCATTGTGCGAAGGAAGTTTTCACGCGTCGTGTCTGCATAACGCCCCTTCAAACCGGATTTATCGGAATAGGCGATGCAATGGACAGCAAAATCGAGACCGCCCCATTTTTTTTCTATGGACGCAAAAACGGTCTCGATTGCTCCTTTTTCCTCGACGTCGCAGGGCAGGATGAGGGGGGCTCCAAGGCTCTCAGCGAGGGGGCGCACGCGTTTTTCCAGCGCCTCCCCTTGAAAGGTGAAGGCAAGCTCAGCGCCATGCGCGTGCAGCGCCTTTGCGATTCCCCAGGCGATCGAGTGGCCGTTGGCGACCCCCATGATGAGCCCGCGCTTCGACTGCATGAGCCGTTCGGGGGCTGCAACGGGCCTCGTCTCAGGCATCGACATGCTTGAAGACCAGGCTTGCATTGGTGCCGCCGAAGCCGAACGAATTCGACAGCACGGCGCGCAGCTGAACGCCGTCCCGGCGGCTGCGGACAATGTCCATGTCGGCGAAGGCAGGATCGAGCTCTTCGATATTTGCGCTCTCGCAGATAAACCCGTTCTGCATCATCAGCAGCGAATAAATCGCCTCCTGCACGCCGGTCGCGCCGAGCGAATGGCCCGTCAAGGACTTCGTTGCCGAAATCGGCGGGCATTTATCTCCCGGGCCGAAGACGGCCCTGATCGCTTCGATCTCCTTGAGATCCCCGATGCTCGTCGAGGTCGCATGCGGATTGATGTAATCAATGGGGGCCTTGACGGTCTCAAGAGCCATGCGCATGCATCGCACAGCGCCTTCGCCGGAGGGTGCTACCATGTCATAGCCGTCAGAGGTCAAGCCATAGCCCGCGATCTCGCCATAGATCTTCGCGCCGCGCGCCTGGGCGTGCCCGAGCTCTTCGAGCACCACCACGCCCGCGCCGCCTGCAATGACAAAGCCGTCGCGGTTCTTGTCATACGCCCGGGAGGCAGCTGCGGGCCGGTCGTTGAAGGAGCTGGACATGGCGCCCATCGCATCGAAGAGCACCGATAGCGTCCAGTCGAGCTCTTCGCAGCCGCCTGCGAACATGATGTCCTGCTTGCCGTGCTGAATCATCTCATAGGCATTGCCAATGCAATGGTTTGATGTCGCGCAAGCCGATGATATTGAGTAGTTGACGCCTTTGATCTTGAACCAGGTGGCAAGCGTCGCAGAGGCCGTTGACGACATGGCTTTTGGCACGGCAAACGGGCCGACTTTTTTGGGCCCTTTGCTGCGGGCGATGTCAGCCGATTCGACAATGCACCTCGTCGAAGGGCCGCCCGAGCCCATGATGATGCCGGTCCGCTCGTTTGAGATTTCCTCAGGCGTAAGACCCGCGTCCAGGATCGCTTGATCCATCGCGATATGATTCCAAGCGGTGCCCGCAGCATGAAATCGCAAGGCGCGCCGGTCGACGGCTTCGCTTGCATCGAGCGCCGGGGCGCCGTGAACCTGGCTGCGGAACCCGAGCTCGGCATATTTTTCTGCTCTCACAATGCCCGGTTTTGCCTCCCGGAGCGAAGCGAGCACCTCCTGTGTGTTATTTCCGATCGAGGAAACGATCCCCATCCCGGTGACAACCACGCGTCTCATTTCGTGAAACTCCCGCTTGACGCCGCGGCACCGTGGTCAAACCCGGCGGCTTGTTGTGAATTGGGCCAAAAGATCATCGGCTCGGCTTCAGGCGGTTGAGGGTGTTGCCGACTTGAACAGCCCAACCCGCAGGTCTTTGGCCTCGTAAATGCGGGCGCCATCGGCCTCGAGCCAGCCGTCGGCAATGCCGAGCACCAGTTTTGACTTGAAAACGCGCTTCAAGTCGACACCGTAAATGATGCGTCTGACCGTCGGCAGAACCTGGTCGGAGAATTTGACCTCCCCGACGCCGAGCGCCCGGCCGCGGCCGTTGAGCCCGAGCCAGCCCAGATAAAAGCCGAGAAGCTGCCAGAGCGCGTCAAGGCCGAGGCAGCCCGGCATGACGGGATCCCCCTTGAAGTGGCAGCCAAAAAACCACAGGTCTGGCTTGACAGCATATTCCGCCACAACGCTGCCCTTCCCATTGGCCCCGCCCTGTTCGGAAATTTCCGCGATCCGGTCGAACATCAGAAGAGGCGGCAGGGGCAGCTGAGGGTTGCCCGGCCCAAACAATTCTCCCCGCCCGCAGGCGATGAGGTCCTCATACTCGAAGTTGGCGCGCCGTGCTTTCATGTCCATTTCGCTTCTCGGCTCCCCGCCTGGCAGCCATGCGGGCTCATTCCGGCGAAGTTTTGCGGCCTTCTAACACACCGCCAGCCGCACAGGAAGCCGTGCTTTTTCAGGCTGGGGCAAAGCCTTACCCGCGCCAAGCGCCCTTATTTTGCCGGGTTTCGGCCACTTCTTGATGCCGGGCTGGGGGTGAGGGCGCTGGAGACAGGATGAAGTTCCGGGAGGACATTAACGCGCTCCGGGCGCTTGCGGTGAGCGCGGTGGTATTGTTTCACTACAAGGTGCATGTGGTGCCTGGCGGCTTTGCTGGGGTTGATATTTTTTTTGTGATCTCCGGTTATTTGATGACGGCGATCATTATGGGGCGGCTT
>DASRYK010000003.1:0-6672 GCA_035687205.1 Methylocella sp.
CGCCCTTCTTCCTCCAAGCCGCAACAAGATCACCCCCCCACGCCTCTACCTTCTCCTGTCCGGAGCAAGCGCTGGCGGGCCATGGCGGCGCGTGGCGAGAGGCTGGCACCAACCGGCGAAGCGGGAATAGCCCAAAGGGCACTGTCCCCCACGGGGCGGCGCGAGCACACCCCCGCGATCCGGCCCAGTCTGCACGCACACCCCCGCGCGAAGGGCATAGCCAAGGGGGCAAGGCTGCGCATGGGCCGCGCCGGTACAGAGCACGAGCAAGATCAAGACCGCGGCGGCGTGCTTCACGCGGCTCGCCTTCCTGACGTTCCAGAACCCGGAGCCAGCGCACCCCTTATCGCTGCTGGAGCCTCTTCTTGCCGCCATAAAAATCGGCCGCGCCAAAGGCGTGACAGCAGGCGGAGGGCCACTCGCTGGTCCGCCGCGCATGCGATGATGCTCTTGTGCCTGAGACCGTGCCACGCTTTCCGGCGATCGCTGGGAAAAATCCCTATCTCTTTGAAAAACTTGGTGGGCCGGGAGGGACTCGAACCCCCAACCAGACCGTTATGAGCGGCCGGCTCTAACCGTTGAGCTACCGGCCCTGGAAGGGCACGTTCCAGCCAAGCTCCCGCGGCTCGCGCCTGCGGCAAACCTGCGGGCTCGACTGTTTCTTACCCGCCAGAAAGACCTCGCCGCTGGCGGGAATCAAAAAAACTGGCGGGCATAAAAACTGTGCGCGGCCCGCTTCTTCCGGCGCACTAGCGCAAATCGGCCTTTGAGGCAATGGCGCTGCCCGCCGGCAACCGCACGCTCAGCCTTGAAGCCTAACGGGGCGCCTTTTTCGCCAGTATCCGCTGCAGCGTCCGGCGGTGCATATTAAGGCGGCGCGCTGTCTCCGACACGTTGCGCCCGCAAAGCTCGTAAATCCTCTGAATGTGCTCCCAGCGCACCCGGTCGGCCGACATCGGATTCTCGGGAACCTCTGCCTTATCGTGCCGGGTGGCGATCAGAGCATTGAAGATTTCGTCGGCGTCCGCGGGCTTGGCTAGATAATCAAAAGCGCCAAGCTTCACGGCCGTGACGGCGGTGACAATATTGCCATAGCCGGTCAGGATTATGCCTCGCGCATCGGCCCGCTTTGCTTTCAACTCCCGGATGACGTCAAGGCCGTTTCCGTCCCCAAGGCGCATGTCAATGACCGCAAAGGCAGGAGGATTTTCGGCAATGGCCGCAAGACCTTCCGCCACCGAGCGCGCCGTCGTCACGGTGAAGCCGCGGGACTCCATGCTGCGGCCGAGCCGGGTGAGAAAAGTCTGATCGTCATCGACGATGAGAAGCGAGCGGTCTGCGCCAAGGCTTTTCTCCGTGCTCTGGTCTTCGCTCAGAGTTGAATTGCTGATTTCGTCGTTGCGTCCATTCTTCATCGCAAGCGCCTCGCTTGAACCACGAGCTGGAAGAAAAAAGGCCAAGCCGGCATGAAACTCTTTTTTGCACCTTTTTTACCGGTCTGAAAGGGCGTCTTTGCACCAGAGGGCTTCTTTTAGAGGGTTTCTTTTTATTGAGTTGGCGGCGCACTGGCAAAAGACAAGACGTGGCCGCTCTCCCTGTCCAGCTCTGCAAGGCGCCTTGTTCCGCGCTCGAAGTCCGGCCTGCTCCAAGCAATCGTCACCTTTGCGCCTCTCGCGGGCGGCGCCCGGTTTTCAGCCTTGAACGCCGCGCCCGAGCGTTCGAGCATTGTTTTTGCGATGAACAAGCCAAGCCCTAGGCCCGATCCTTCCTCTGTCTTCGCCCGCCTGTCGTCCTTGGTCGTTACGTAAGGTTCGCCGACGCGGCCCATGACATCGGGAGAGAAGCCCGGCCCGTTGTCCTCGATCGTGATCGATACGCGTGACTCCGTCCAGCGCGCCGTGACCCTGACCTCGGAGGCGGCGAAATCGACCGCGTTTTCGATGAGATTGCCCAATCCATAGAGAATCCCCGGATTACGCTGGCAAACGGGCTCGGGCCCTTCGCCTTCCAGGCTGATCACGATGCTTACGCCAAAATCTCGGTGGGGTATGGCCACCTCCTCGAGAAGCACGCCGAGGTTCATTTCGTCGAGGATATCGCCAGAATCGCCTCCGAGCGAGGCGAGCTTGCCGAGAATGGTCCTGCAGCGCCCGGCTTCCTGGGCGAGAAGAGCCAAATCCTCCTCAAAGGGATGGCTCGCGGTAAGCTGTTTTTGCAGCTCCTTCACAATGAGGGTGATCGTTGCAAGGGGAGTGCCAAGCTCATGCGCCGCGGCGGCGGCCAGCCCGTCGAGCTGCGTTAGATGCTGCTCCCGGGCAATGACAAGCTCGGTTGCAGCAAGCGCATCGGCGAGCTTGCGCGCCTCAAAGGCGACGCGGGAAGCATAAACAGCGACAAATCCTGCGCCCAGAACGATCGCGATCCAAATCCCCGCGCCGTAGATCAGGGGCAGATCGAGCCGCTGTCCCGGAAACCATGGCAGCGGATAGTGATGGAACGTGATCGCCGTCACTGCCGCAATCATAAGCATTGTGAGGATGAAGGTGATGCGGCCTGAGAGCGAGACGGCGGAGATCATGATCGGCGCCAGATAAAGCATCGAGAAGGGGTTTTCGATCCCTCCTGTCAGATAGAGCAGCGCAGTCAGCTGAAGGATGTCGTAAGCCAGCATAAGCGCGGCCGGAAGATCTTCGAGACGGTCAGTGCGCTCGAAGCGGAGCCTCAGGCCGATATTGAGGCCCGCCGAGGCCGCAATGACGAGAAGGCAAGGGCCGAGGGGAAGTGAAAACTTCAATCCATAATAGGTGATGACCAGGGCAATGCCTTGGCCGACGAGCGCAAGCCAGCGCAATTTGACGAGCGTGTCGACCCTCAGCCGGCGCGAGCGGCGGCCAAGGTCGATGTTAATCAATTCGGCCATTCCAGCCCTTTCGCGGCGTTCCGGCGCCCCCTTTGAGGCATGCGTTCGCCCCCCGTTTCGCGCAAGACCGGCACGCGGAGAAGGGACATCCCCGCTTCAGATTTCGCTCCTTGGCCTTCAGCACCGCATTTTTTGCGCCAGGAACCCATTTTCAAAAAAGGGCCTCCCGCCGAAAGACCTAAGCCAAGGTAAGAATTGATAATAGCCAACGGCAGTAACCAGAACCCGTCAAAAAATAATTCAAGTCTTAAGAATTTTTGCGCAGAGGCGCGTTGATTCGCCATATTTTGATGTTTATATCCCAAAATGGAATCTGTTTTTCAATCAAGGCCATCCATTAGGCTGCGGAGGGGGCTGACTGGCAGTATTGGTGCCGGAAGCTGAGAATTTTGACTGCTCCCGGCAAGGGAAGGCGCCGTGATGCCCAAGATTGCTCCGCCAAAGTCCATGCTGGACGGACGAGGATGAAGACAGAAAAGGATATAGCCGCGCATCCGGGGTGGGGCATATGCCGCCATTTGCTTATGAAGTGCATGAATTGACACATTTTGCTCTGGCGCCCGTGCGGGCGATGTCGGACGTCGCACGGACATGGCTCGAAAGCCCCATTAATCCGTTTTTCTACACTCCGGCTGGGCGTAATCTTGCCGCCTCTGCCCAAATGTTCGAGCGTCTGACCCGGCGCTTCGACAAGCCGGCCTTTGGCCTAGCCACGACCGCTGTCGATGGAAGAACTGTTCAAGTCTCGGAGCGCGTGGTTTGGGAGAAGCCGTTTTGCAAACTGCTCCATTTTCAAAAGCAGGCCGATCAAGCGGTCTTGCTGCCGCGGCAAAAGCTTTTAATCGTTGCGCCATTGTCCGGACATCACGCTACGCTGCTGCGCGGCACCGTCGAGGCATTCCTTCCTTCTTATGATGTCTATATCACGGATTGGGTCGATGCGCGCAATGTCCCCGTTTCGATGGGCCCCTTCGACCTCGATGATTACATCGACTATCTTGAGGAAATTCTCGAGCTCCTTTCCAAGGAGCACGATGGGGAAATCCTGCATGCCCTCGGTGTTTGCCAGCCCGCGGTTCCTCTGATCGCCGCGGTTGCCTTGATGGAGGCCGCCAATAGCCCGCATGTCCCTGAGTCGATGACATTGATGGGCGGCCCAATCGACACACGGCGCAGCCCCACAAAGGTTAACCTTCTTGCCCAAAAGCGCGGCAGCGACTGGTTCAAGCGGCATTGCATATGCGTCGTCCCCTTTGGCTACCGGGGAGCCGGGCGCGAAGTCTATCCGGGCTTTTTGCAGCTCACCGGCTTCATGGCAATGAATATCGACCGCCATGTCACGGCGCATCTTGAGTACTTTGAGCACCTCGTCCGCGGCGATGGCGATTCGGCACGAAAACACCGGGAATTCTACGATGAATACCGCGCCGTGATGGATCTGCCCGCGGAATACTATCTGCAAACGGTCGATACCGTCTTCGTCAAACATGCTCTGCCTAAGGGCGAGATGACGCATCGCGGCGTGCCTGTCGATCTTTCCGCTATTCACCGGACGGCGCTGCTCACGGTGGAAGGGGAAAACGACGATATCTCCGGCCTAGGCCAGACAGCCGCCGCGCACGGCCTTTGCACCGGCCTTGCCCCCTCGAAGAAGGCGCATTATCAGCAAGCGAAGGTTGGCCACTACGGGGTTTTCAACGGCTCGCGCTTCCGCAATGAGGTCGTCCCACGGATCCGTGAGTTTCATAGATCGGTGGCGCCGCCTGTGAGAGCCCTGCGTCTCATCGAGACGGGCTGAGAAAAAGCCAAGCAACAGCCAGAGAGAAGCGGTGCGCCCGCTCATCGCCAGCGGTAGCTATCATGGGCCTTTGGCGCCGCAGGCCCAGAGCGCGTTTGATGTCAGCCCGGCTATGCGCTTTTGATGGACGCTCTGGCCTGAAGGTCTTCGGGCCGGTCATCTTCCCGTGTTATTCTTTTCTTCAAGCCGCGCTTTCAGTTCCAGCAGCTTCGCAAAGGGCGAGTTGGGATCCGGCGGCTTTTCGCCATGCTTTTTCTCTTTCGAAGCCGCAAGGCGCTGCGGCCCGCCGCGCTCCTTGGAAGCGAGCCGGCTCTTGTCTCCCGGCTGTTTCCATCCGCCCCGGCGGCTCTCAGAGCGCATTCCGCCTCCGGCTGCATCCCGCCCCGCGCTGCCCTGCCCCGCCGCCTCTGCGTGGAGAGCCGCGCCTGGCGGATCGCCGCTCTTTTCCGCCGTCTTATCCGGCTGAGCGGCACGGGGGGCGCCATTGCTTTCGCCAATTGGCGGGCGCGCGGCATGAGGGCGGGGGGATGCGCCGGTTTCCTTTTTGCGCCATCCGGCTGGCCTTACCTGAGCGCCTTCGCGCCTGCGTGCGTGATGCTGCTGCCGGTGCGGCCGCCAGACCTCGATCAAGCACTCCCCAGGGCCCGCCGGGGACGCCGTTGCGGCAACACCCTTGGCGGCTAATTCCTGATTTTCCGCGCAGCCCCCGGCGGGGAGCGCTTCGGTGAGGCTTTCCTTCTCTCCGCCCGCAGCGCCTCGGCCTTCCGCATCAAGATGGGCCGGAGGCACTGGCTGAGCCTCGCAGGCCTCCTGGGCGCCTTGGGGGCTCTCCGCAGCACTCGAGCCAATAAGGGTGGCCTTGCCGGTTTCGTCCGGAAGCGGCGCGGCATGGCCCGCAGGGGAAGGCGCCGTGATTGGCGGCCCTTTGCGCTGCTCTGGCACATAGCCAAGGGCGCGAAGAATGGACGCAAAGCTTTCCCCGGAACAGCCCGCAAGCGAAGTCATCGCGACAGTGACCACAAAGCCGTCTCCGTCCGCCGCGCCTGGCGGGGGATCTCCAGGTGTGATCCCAGGACGGTAGCTGATGGCAGGCCGGATGAGATCGGCAAGGCGCTCCAGGATGTCGATCCGGACCGCACGGTCGCCGCACACGCGAAAGCCCGCGGCACGGTACAAATTCTTTGGTATTTCCTGGCTCGCGGCAAGCGAGGTGCGGCCTGAAGCAGCCAGATGAAGAACGTCGTCAAGCCCTTTCACTGCATCCCCGCCATGCTTCAAAGCGTGGAGCTGCGCCGCGAGCGCGCGAGGCGCAGGCTTGATGAGATTGGGCAGATAAAGATGATAAGCGCCAAAGCGCACGCCAAACTTGCGAAGCGCCGCGCGGTCCTCCTGGCTTAGAGTCTTGACCTCTTCGGCAACGCGGGACCGGTCGAGCACGCCAAGGGATTCAGCGATCTGAAATGCTATTCCCCGCACGATGCCTTCGAGCCCCTCCCCCTTTTCAAGGTCAGCGAGAGGGCCAAGCAGCTTCTTAACATGCTGGGCGAGCCAAAGTTCGAGACGGCGCTGCACCTTCTCAAGGGCGGGGCCGGTGAGCTGCTCGTCGGCAAGAACCGTGACACGCGGCTCGAGCACATGCGCGCCAGCGCAAACTTTCCCGACCGGCTCGCCGAGCCAGCGGATGATACCGTCATTGGCGAGCAAGAGCGCCTCGTCGACGGACTCGCAAAGGCGGGCGGCGCGGCCTTCGATTTCGCTTGCCAGTGCTTTTTGCGCAGCCGCATTCAAGGTTCTCGCAGCTTCACCTGCTGCAGCGGGGTCTGCGGTGAAACGGAATCCAATGAGCTGGCCGACGTGCTGGCCCTCGACCAATACGTCACCGCCCGGGGTGACCTCGGCCTCCAACATGACGTTCTCCCTGAGCCGGCGCATTAGGACACTCGTTCTGCGGTCC
>DASRYK010000004.1:0-31481 GCA_035687205.1 Methylocella sp.
GACGAAGAGCAAGGTGCCCTGGCCGGTCTGGCGCCTTCCGCGCGCCTCGTCAAAGATCTTCTTGAGCTCCGCAACACCGGAGAAGATGGCTGAGGTCTGCACGAAAGCGAGCTTGGTCTCCCGCGCGAGAAGCCTCGCCACTGTCGTCTTGCCCGTGCCAGGAGGCCCCCAGAAAATCAAGCTGCCGAGGCTTTGCGCGGCAATGAGGCGCGAAAGAGCGCCTTGAGGGCCTAACAGATGCTCTTGCCCGGCAACTTCTGCGAGCGCTTGCGGCCGCAGCCTGTCGGCTAGCGGATGCGGAGCGTGTTTTTCGAGGTTCGCGGCGGCAAAGAGATCGGTCATTGCGCTTTCCTATCTGGGCCGTGAGCGCAATCGCTGCAAGCCGGAGAATGCTAGGGAACGGCTTGAGAGGCGGCGCCAGCGGGAGGGAGATGCAGGTTTGCGCCAGAAGCGAATTCAGCCGCCTTGCCCAAATGGGTCATGTGTTTGACCAGCTTATCTATAAATGATTTACTAATGTCACCCCGCATGATCATTTTGATTAGTGTAAAATTTTATCTATGCGCATTATTGTATTTGCCACACAAAAGGGTGGCTGCGGAAAGAGCACCCTTGCAATTAATCTCGCTTTGGCCGCGCAAGAGGCAGGGGAACGCACCGCGATTCTCGACCTGGACCTGAGAAAATCTGTTCTCCGCTGGGCCTCAAAGCGCACGAGCCGGGCCCCCCCAGCGCGATCCGTGCCATTGCCAAGATTAAAAGCAATGCTCGCTGCGCTTGCCAAGCGCGGCACGAGCCTCACGGTGATCGATACGCCGCCGATAGAGTCGCAAATCTCCCTCGCTGCCATAAAGGCCGCTGATTTCTGCATCGTGCCGGCGCGGCCAGCCCTCTTCGATATCTGGGCAAGCGAAGTCACCGCGCGAAAGCTCAAGCTCATGGACAAAAGTTTCGCATTTCTGCTCAATCAGTGTCCCTCCGGACATAACGACTCTGCCATGAAATGCGCAATCCACGCGCTCACGGCCGCTGGCCCTCTTCTCAGCCCCTTCATCCGCACGCGGGCGGATTTTCTCGAGGCAAGCCGCATGGGACGGGGGGTCACGGAGATTCACCCGAATGGCCCTGCAGCGAGGGAGATACGCGCCCTTTGGAGCGAGATCGACCGCAGGCTGAGGCGATGCCGGGCCGCTTTGCCTGGCAAAACGCTCAACCGCTGATCATTGTTGTGATGACTTCGCCGCCGCGGGCGATGGTCAATTTCCAATAAGCATGCCGGAGCCGGACTGCGTCGTCGAGGTCGCGCGTCGTCTTGATCGGCTTGTCATTCACAGACAGGATAACGTCGCCCTTCTGAAAACTCACCATAGCCGCGCGTGAGCCTTCCTCAACATCGGTTACGACAACGCCGTCGCTGACACCCCGGATCGACAATTCTTCAAGGACTGCGGGAGACAGATTGATCACCGTCATTCCAGAAAAAGGCGAGCTGCCCGTGACCTTTACCGGATCGCGGGGCGGTATTTCCGGCGCTGGCATCAATTTGATCGTGACGGCGATCTTCTTGCCCCCGCGGTTCAAGGTCAGTTCCGCCTTGCCGCCAAGCGGCTTGGTGGCAAGGCGGTATCCAAGACCTTCCGGATCCTCGACGCCCTGTCCGTCGATTGCGACGATCAGATCGCCGCGCTGAACTCCTGCCGCTGCGGCCGGCCCGCTTGGGGAAAGATCGGCAACAAGTGCGCCTGATGGGCGGTCAAGACCAAGCGAATCGGCAATATCCCTGGAGACAATTTGCAGGCTTGCCCCAAGCCAAGGGCGCCTTACGGCCCGCCCTCCGCTTTTGGCGGCAGCAATCACAATTTTCACCATATTGACTGGGATGGCAAAGCCGATCCCTATCGAGCTTCCGGTTTGTGAGAAAATCGCTGAATTGATGCCAACGAGCTTTGCCTGCATATCGACAAGCGCGCCGCCCGAATTACCGGGGTTGATCGCCGCATCGGTTTGAATGAAGAAACCGTAATCGGATATGCCGACCTGGGTGCGGGCAAGCGCCGAGATGATCCCTTGGGTCACCGTCTGTCCAACCCCGAAAGGGTCGCCGATTGCAAGCACAATGTCGCCGACTTCAAGCGCATCGGAATCGCCGAGCTCCATGACGGGAAAATTGCCGCCGCCCTTCAAGCGCAGCACCACAAGGTCCGTCCGCTGGTCGCGCAGCACAATCTCTGCATCAAACTCGCGCTTGTCGGCCAGCGCGACCTTTACCTCTGTCATGCCTTCGATGACATGATGGTTTGTGACTACGAGGCCCGATGGATCGACGAGCACGCCAGAGCCAAGGGAGCGCGCCGTGGGCCCGCCTGGGCGGCCCTGGCCGCCATCACCAAAAAAGTGGCGGAATACAGGATCATCGAAAAGCGGATTGCGCGGGCGCCGCTCAGTGCGTGAGGCATAGACATTGACAACGGCGGGCTGGGCCTTTTTGACGACCGGCGCAAAGGAAAGGAGCACCTCTCCTTGCGAAACGGGCACCTGCCGCGCCGTCTCAGCCCCTGCCTGTCCAGCCGCAAGGCAGTAAGCTGGGATCAGCAGGGCCAAAATCGAAAGCGCCTGCCGGAGGCGCTGCATCACAGGCTCGCGTCCTTGCGCTTCCCCCCTCCGCGGCAGCGCTCCAAGGCCCGGCAAAGCTCCTTTTCGCCGCGTCTTCCGGGTCAAGGCCTAAGCCTGCGCTTCTGCTTCGCTGCCCTGGGGCGGGCCTGAGTCCTGCCCCTTGGCACTGATGTCACGGTCGATAAATTCGATCACCCCCATCGGGGCATTGTCCCCATAGCGGAAGCCCGTCTTCAAAACCCTCGTATAGCCGCCATGCCGGTTCTGGTAACGCGGCGCGAGAACGGCAAAAAGCTTGTTGACGAGCGCCACATCCTTGATCTGCGCAATCGCCTGGCGCCTTGCATGGAGATCGCCGCGCTTGCCGAGCGTCACGAGCTTCTCGACAATGGGACGCAGGTCCTTCGCCTTTGGCAGCGTGGTGACGATCTGCTCATGCTTGATCAGCGCCTGGCACATATTGGCAAACATCGCCTTGCGATGTTCATGCGTGCGGCCAAAGCGGCGCTTGGCGTGTCCGTGATACATGGCGCTCTCCATTATGAGGCGGCCGCCGTGCCAAGGTACGGCCGCTGACCGCGCATCCTCCGCTTGCTGCGGAGGAGCGCATCTTTATCTTTAATTAGTTTTTAGTAATGCTCCTCGAAGCGCTTGGCGAGTTCTTCGATATTATCCGGCGGCCAGCCGGGCACGTCCATCCCAAGGTGGAGGCCCATCTGCGCCAAAACCTCCTTGATCTCATTTAAAGACTTGCGGCCGAAGTTCGGCGTGCGGAGCATTTCCGCCTCGGTCTTCAGGATGAGATCGCCGATATAAACGATATTGTCGTTCTTCAAGCAGTTCGCAGAACGCACCGAAAGCTCGAGCTCGTCCACCTTCTTGAGGAGGGCCGGATTGAAGGCAAGCTCGGGAATCGAAGGCGCCGCCTCGACGCGATGCGGCTCCTCGAAATTAACGAACACATTGAGCTGGTCTTGCAGAATCCGCGCCGAGAAGGCGATCGCATCTTCCGGTGACAGAGACCCGTTGGTTTCCACCTGCATGGTCAGCTTATCGTAATCGAGTATTTGGCCTTCACGCGTATTCTCGATGTGATAGCTCACCTTCTTGACGGGTGAGTAGAGGCTATCGATGGGGATGAGGCCAATCGGGGCGTCCTCGGCCCTGTTGCGGTCGGCGGGGACATAGCCTTTGCCCGTGTTGACCGTGAACTCCATGCGGATCTCAGCCCCTTCGTCAAGCGTGCAAATGACGAGGTCGGGATTGAGGACCGAAATGTCGCCTGTCGTGCTAATATCACCTGCGGTCACCTTGCCCGGCCCCTGCTTCTTGAGAATGAGCCGTTTGGGCCCCTCGCCCGCCATCTTGATCGCGATATCCTTGATATTGAGAACGATGTCGGTCACATCCTCGCGCACGCCGGGGATCGAGGAAAACTCGTGGAGGACGCCATCGATATGGACCGAGGTGATCGCCGCCCCTTGCAGCGACGATAGCAGCACGCGGCGCAGCGCATTGCCAAGCGTCAAGCCGAACCCGCGCTCTAGCGGTTCCGCGATCACCGTCGCAAGCCGCCGCGGATCGTCGCCAGGAACCACCTCGAGCTTGCTCGGCTTGATAAGCTCCTGCCAGTTCTTTTGAATCACAGCCTGACCTCTTGCCGGTTCGATGCTCATTCTTCAGTGATGAAACGTTTCATGAAGGACACGGGCTGACGCTGAGATGAGGCTTGCCCGCTGCCCAGCTTGCCCAGAGGATGATCCTGCGTCACACGCGGCGCCGCTTGCAGGGCCGGCAGCCATTGTGCGGGATCGGCGTGACATCGCGGATCGATGTCACCGTGAAGCCTGCCGCCTGCAAGGCGCGCAACGCCGACTCCCGGCCCGAGCCTGGGCCGGACACCTCGACCTCGAGCGTTCTCATGCCGTGCTCGGCAGCTTTACGCGCGCAGTCCTCGGCAGCCATCTGTGCCGCATAGGGCGTCGATTTGCGCGAGCCTTTAAACCCCATCGTCCCGGCCGACGACCATGCGACCGTATTGCCCTGCGCATCGGTAATCGTGATCATTGTGTTATTAAAAGTCGAGTTGACGTGGGCTACGCCCGAGGCAATGTTCTTGCGCTCGCGGCGCCGGATACGGGTCGTCTCTTTTGCCATGCTCTCTTCCTTCAAACGCGCCCGTCATCCCAGGCGCTCGGGACTGTTACCGGGATTTACCTAGACTTAGCGATTGGCAGGCCGCAATTCCAGGGGCTCGCATACTCCCGCCCCGGCCAAAGCTACTTTTTCTTGCCGGCGATCGGCTTTGCTTTGCCTTTGCGCGTCCTTGCGTTCGTATGGGTGCGCTGACCGCGCACCGGCAGCTGACGCCGGTGGCGGAGCCCCCGGTAGCAGCCGAGATCCATCAGCCGCTTGATATTCATCGCAACCTCGCGGCGCAGATCGCCCTCGACCATATAGTCACGGTCGATCGTCTCGCGAATTTGCAGAACTTCAGCATCCGTCAGCTCGGCAACACGCCGCTGGGAGGGAATATGAACTTTCTCGCAAATCTCCTGGGCCTTAGCAGGGCCAATGCCATGGATATATTGGAGCGCGATGACCACCCGCTTGTTGGTGGGAATGTTGACGCCAGCGATACGAGCCAAAACCTTATGCTCCCTGCGAACCGAGCGCACTAGAGCGCATCGGTGGAAAATTTTCCTTTCCGGCAAAAAGACCGGGCACCCGCAGGGTTCCGGGCAACGCCCATCCCCGCGCAGCCAATAAGCCCGCAAAATCCCCCTCTGAGACCGGAATAGGCGTCGTTATCTCATTGCTCGCGGCCCGTCAACTGGCCGGTTGAGGCATTAAGCGGCCCGATTTGCCCTCCGGCCGCCGCAGCGGCCCTGTCAAGCTGGTCTTGCCAGAGCGCCGCCAGTGTCTATATATCGGCGTGCTCAGCCGCCCAGCTTCAAAACTAACGAAAAGACAAAGAGGTCGCCATGGGTACGCCAAAGGAAACGCCCGAGCGGGGAATCCCCGTCGGCCGGATGCTGATCATCCTCACTGTCGTTCTCGTCGTGGGCCTCACCTTTGTCGGGATGCGCGACCTGATAAGCGGCTTGACCTTGTCGACCCCGCCGGTCGCGGGAGAATGGCAGGCTCACCGCAAGCCCTGGCGCTTGACCCTCAATCCGGATAAGTCGCTTATCAGCTCGACCGGCCCGGCTCAAGATTCTTCCCCGGAGCCATGGGCCACGGCGAAAGGCACCTATTCCGTTGACTATTTTGGCAATCTATGGGTCAAGCTCGACAATGGCAAGGTCTATACAGCGGCCCTCTCGACCGCGATGCCAAACCGGTTTGACCTGATCGAATCAGGCACCGAAGCCGTCACCCAGTTCGAGCGCATTCAGCCGCCAAAACCCGAGCCATCCGGGTCTGAAAAGGAATTCAAGGCCTCGGATGGCCCGTAATCCCTTAGGCATTGCTGCATCCGCCTGGAACCGCTGGGGCGCAAGCTAAGGGAAGCAAGCCCGTCCTGGGGCAAATTGGGGCGCCTTTCAGCGCGGGCGTTGCCGTGCTGTTGCGGGGGGGGGGGTGCGGCTCTTGTGCCCTTTAAGACCCCAGCTTGTGGCAATCGCGGGTCTGGCCGCGTAGCCCACAATCCCGCCTGCGACAAGGCCGGCGGGGCCAGCCACAACTGCGCCCGCGAGCGTGCCCAGAGCGCCATCGCCACGGCGCTCCCGCGCGTTAACCGCCTTGTAAAGCCTCAACGCCGCTGCCGCAGTCGCCAAAGAGGTGCGTGAGAAGAAAGTGCGAATCCTCCGCGCCCCTGCCTCTCCCTCCGGGTGTTGTCCGCATCAAAGCTGTTTGCCTCTGCCATTGCATGAAAAAATTATTGCGGCAGTCTGGCAGCGTTTTCTTGGCTGCGCATGGTGCTGCTCAGCCGGGTTGACAGGAGTGCGTCCAAAACGCATAATCAAAGCTTGGCGGTTCCCGCATGGGATCAAAAGGGAACACGGTGCGCGCTGCGCGCTATGCCGTGGCTGCCCCCGCAACTGTAAGCAGCGAGCCTGCGGCCATATTGCCACTGAGGGCAAAAGCCCTTGGGAAGGCGGCCGGGGCGATGACCTGCGAGCCAGGAGACCTGCCGCCAAGCCGTGGTCACGTGCGAAAGCGCCGGGCGGGGTGAACCGGGGCGGATGAAGCTTTCTTTCCGGCTCGCGCGGACCGGAAGGCTAAATTCACTTCGCAGTGACGGCCCACGATCACTGCGAGGATTCCCGTGTATTTCTTCGCTCCCAAGACCGCTTGCCGCGGCAGAGGTTTTGCTGCGCGCCTCTTCGCAAGGCCTATTTCACTTGGCGGATCCATCATCTTCCTGGCAACCCTTCCAAATGCGGCTGGCGCCCAGGAGGGAATCGCAATTCCCGAATCAGCCGAACTGCCCGAAATCACCGTGAGCGCAACAGCAACCCCCGAGCCCGTCAAAGACGTTGGCAGCACGGTCACGGTCATCGATTCCAAAGTGATTTCGCAAGAACAGCGCCGCACCGTGCCAGATGCCTTGAACCTCTCGCCCGGACTCAATGTGGTTCAGACCGGCGGCCCCGGCGGACAGACCTCGGTGTTCGTCCGGGGAACGAACTCAAACCAAGTCAAGGTCCTCATCGACGGGATCGACGCCAGCGACCCAAGCAATGCCAATGGCAGCTTCGACTTCGGCCAGCTCTTGACCTACGACATCGACCGCATCGAGGTCTTGCGCGGCCCGCAAAGCGGGCTTTATGGCGCCGACGCGATTGGCGGTGTCATTTCGATAACGACAAAAGGCGGCGAAGGGCCGCCCAAGGCCAAGGCTTTACTGGAAGGCGGGTCCTTTGGCACTTTGAACGAAACCTTGGGTTTTAGCGGTTCGACGCCGGTCCTCAGCTATTATATGAACCTCACCCATTTCGACGCCGCGAATACGCCTGTAACGCCGGCCGAGCTCTTACCTCCTGGCAGGCTCGCGATAGGCAATGCTTATGAAAATTGGACGCTCTCGACGAAATACGGGTTCTATCTCGCAGATGGCTTGGATGTCAGGGTTGTTGGACGCTACACCGATGCGACACTGCGATTCACGGGCGACGACTTCTCGGTCTATCCCGCCGTGCCCGCTGCCGCGCAAAGTGTTCAGCGCACCAATCAGCTCTATACGCGCGGCGAGGCCAGTTGGACCATCTTCGACGGCCTTTTCAAGAACCGCTTTGGCCTTGGCTATACGCAAGCTTATACTAAAGAAAAGGATCCTGACACGGCTCTTGGCTTTACGCTGCCCACAGCCAATCTCGGCCAGCGGCTGCAATATGACTGGCAGGGCGAGGCCCATCTTGGCAAGTCATGGACATTGATAGCGGGCGCCGAGCGTAAGAACGACCAGCTCTACGTGAAGCCGGACTTCGCCTATAATCCCAACACTGCCGGTTATCTGCAGCTTCTGACGCGCTATGAGGAGAGGTTCTTTCTCGCCTCGAATGCCCGCTACGATGCCAACGGCCAGTTCGGCGGGCGGGCGACATTCCGCTTTGCGCCAAGCTTTCATATTCCCTGGACTGAAACGATTATCAAGGGCAGCTACGGCACCGGTTTCAAGCCGCCGACGCTGAGCCAGCTCTATGTCGATTTCCCGGCCTTTGGCTTTTCCGGCAATCCCAATCTCAAACCAGAGGAAAGCACCGGATATGACATCGGCTTCGAGCAGCCGCTCTTCGGCGAAGTCATGCGCGCCGGCATTACCTACTACCAGAACAACATCAAGAATCTCATTGAGATCAATGAAAGCTTCACATCATATACAAACATTGGCCAGGCCAAGACTTACGGTTGCGAGGCCTTCTCGTCCTTCGCGATCACACCGGATCTCAACTTCCGGATTGATTATACATTCACCATCGCCAGGGATCAGAGCACCGGGCTCGAATTGCTGCGCCGCCCCCGCAACAAGCTGACAATGCAGGCTCTCTGGGCGCCAACTGACGAGCTTTCGCTCTCGACAGCACTCATCTTTGTCGGCTCCTTTATCGATGGAAATCGAGATTTTTCGATCCCGCGGCTCAAGGCGCCGGGCTATACCATCGTCAATCTCGCGGCGAATTACGCTTGGAGCGAAAGCATCTCGGCCTTCGGGCGGATCGATAATTTGTTCGATCTGCGCTATCAGAACCCGACCGGGTTTCTCGCGCCGGGCCTTGGCGCCTACGCAGGGCTTCGCGTAACTTATTAGGGAGGAGAGGCGGCAGGACGGTTTGGCGGCCCTGCCGCTGCTCTCAGCCGCGGAAGGCTTTCATGAGCGCTAGGCTTCACGCCTTTTATAGAATTCGCGCCAGTGCCGCCACAATCGAAGCCCGCGCTGAGGGGATTGCAAATGAGCAAAGCGTCGAGACTCCGCTTGCCGCGATCCGCGATTCTTTCATCATGAATGAGATCGCCGGAAAGGTGGAGGAGATTGCAGATGAAGGCAATGGCTGGTTCCGGGTGCGGATTGGCCTTGCCGCAGCGACGGTTGGCAAAGATGCGGGCCAGCTCCTCAATATGCTCTTTGGCAACAGCTCGCTTTACGAAGACGTCATCCTCGAGGACGCCGCGTTCCCGCCCGGCTTCGCTGCGTTATTCGGCGGCCCCGGGCACGGGCTTGCCGGGTTCCGTGCGCGCCTTGACGCGCATGGGCGGGCTTTGACCGCTTCGGCGCTCAAGCCGCAGGGATTGCCCGTCAAGCAGCTTGCTCAGCTCACCTACAAGCTTGCTCTTGGCGGAATCGACGTGATCAAGGACGATCATGGCCTTGCCGATCAGGCGTTCAGCCCCTTCGCGGAGCGCGTCAAGGCATGCGCTGAAGCTGCGCGCAAGGCCGTGGCGGCAACCGGCAAGCCGGTCTTTTATGTTCCAAATTGCTTTGGGCACTTTGGCGAAATCGAAGAACAGATCGCCCTTGCCCGCGCCGAGGGGCTGAGCGCCGTGATGATCGCCCCGATGATCACGGGGGTTGCAGCGCTGCAAGCCATCCGGCAGCGTCATCAGGATTTCGCCATAATTGCTCACCCCGCGATGATTGGCGCCGGCCGCATCTCACCTTATCTCTTTGCGAAGCTTTTCCGGCTTTTGGGGGCAGACGCCTTTGTCTTTCCCAACCCTGGCGGCCGCTTCGCCTATAGCAGCGCCTCCTGTCTGAAGATCGCTGCGGCCTTGCGGGGCCCTTGCAGCGGCCTGCTGCCGGGCCTTCCAGTGCCAGCAGGCGGAATGACACTGGAAAGAGTCCCAGAATTGCTGGATTTTTATGGCCGCGACGTGATGCTGCTGATTGGCGGCGCCCTCTTGCTTGCCCCGCCAGGCAAGCTCGCCGAGGAAACCGCAGCATTCGTCCGCGCGGTGAGAGATCATTGCTATGGGTGAGATCATGGCTGAGGAAAAATCAGCCGCGCCTTCTGAAATCCTCCGGACAGAGGAGAATTTCCGCTGGCAAGGCGTCAAATGCCTTGCCTACAAAGATGCTGACGCCGCGCCCTTCAAAAAGGTTTCGCGCCAGATCCTGTTCTCCGATCCGCATCTGCAAGGCGAGTTGCGCTATTTTGAAGTCGCGCCAGGCGGCTATACAACCCTTGAGCGCCATGCGCATATGCACGCCGTGATGGTCCTGCGCGGCGAAGGCCATTGCCTTGCAGGGGATAGGATTCATTTTCTGAAACCCTATGACCTTGTCACGATAGCGCCCTGGTCCTGGCATCAGTTCCGCGCGGGGCCCCTTCAGTCATTAGGGTTCCTTTGCCTTGTCAATGCGAGCCGTGACAGGCCGCAATTGCCCGATGCAGATGATCTAACCCGCTTGCGGGCAGACCCAGCGATTGCTGCTTTCCTCGAGGGGCGCATAGCGCAAAAAAAGGGCTAGCCCCGGTCGGTGAGCCGCTCGATCACTGCGCCGCAAGCGCCAAGCTTCCCCTCAATATGCTCGAAGCCGCGGTCGATGTGATAGACGCGATTGACCACAGTTTCTCCTTTCGCGGCAAGTGCCGCGATGACAAGCGACACTGAAGCACGAAGGTCGGTCGCCATGACTGGCGCGCCTTGAAGCTCCGCGACTCCTTCGACAACAGCGCAATCGCCCTCAAGGCGGATATGTGCGCCAAGCCGTGCGAGCTCCTGGACATGCATGAAACGGTTCTCAAAAATCGTCTCCGTGATCCTCGAGACTCCCTCAGCCTTGGTCATCAGCGCCATAAACTGGGCCTGCAAATCTGTTGGAAATCCGGGAAACGGCGCGGTTACTATATCGACTGGGAATATTCCTGTCCCATTGCGCTGCACCCGCAGCCCTTCATTGGTCTCGCTGACATCGGCGCCAGAGAGGGCAATGGCTTTGAGGGCGCTTTGCAGAAGATTTGAACTTGCTCCTTCGAGCACGACATTGCCTCCCGTCATGGCAGCCGCAATTGCATAGGTTCCCGCCTCAATGCGGTCCGGCATGACGGTGTGATGGGCTCCTGAGAGGCTGGAGACACCCTCGATTTCGATCACCTCCTGGCCTGCGCCTTTGATCTTGGCGCCCATCTTGTTGAGGCAAGCGGCAAGATCGGCGATCTCTGGCTCGCGTGCCGCGTTGATGAGGCGTGTGCGGCCCTCGGCAAGGGAGGCCGCCATAAGCGCCGTATGCGTGCCGCCGACGGTGACCTTGGGGAAGCAGATCTCAGCGCCTCTTAGGCCGCGGGGGGCCTTGGCATGAACATAGCCAGCTTCGATTTCGACATTCGCGCCGAGCTTCCGGAGAGCCATGATGAGAAGATCGACGGGCCTCGTCCCAATCGCGCAGCCACCTGGAAGGGACACCCTCGCTTCTCCCATCCTGGCAAGCAGCGGCGCGATGACCCAAAAGCTCGCCCGCATCTTTGAAACAAGGTCGTAGGGCGCCTTGATGTCGACGATCTGCCGGGCGCTGAGATGGATGGTCCGTCCCGCATTTGCGGGAGCCCTGGCCCTTCGCCCATCAACGGAATGATCGACTCCGTGATGGCCAAGAATGCGCAGGAGCATTGCAACGTCAGCAAGATCCGGCACATTTTCGAGAGAAAGGGTTCCCGGCGTCAAAAGCGACGCAATCATCAGCGGCAGGGCCGCGTTCTTGGCGCCAGAAATTCTGATGCTTCCATTGAGCCTCTGGCCGCCGATGATGCGAATCCGGTCCAAGGAACACCTCACTTTGCTTGTTCGGGCTGCTCTTTGCTGTGAGCGCCGCCCGCGGCTTGCTCTTGCGGCGCCTTGCTTCCGGCGTCTTTCTTCGCCAGCGCCTCCCGCTCGCGTTTTTGGGCCTTGCGCCGGGTGAGATTGGCGCGAAGCGCCAGAGCCAGCCGCTGCTGCACGCGGCCTTTCTGCTCGTCCGAAACCACCGTATCCGCCATCTTTCATGCGCCGGCAATCCGCCTTCCCGCACTTGCTGCAACCTTCCGAATCATGGCGGAGCGCGCTGCGCGGCGGGTTTCTAATCCCGGGCGCTGGCCAAAACAAGGCATGCTCCTTGCCGCTTCGCGCAAGGGAGGCTTGATTGGCTGCTGCTCGCGTGCCAATCCTGCGCCAAGCTGCTTCCCCCTGCGCGCAAAGCAGGGGTCTGGTTTGCGATGCCACGAAAGTGATATAATTACTGCCCGTATTCATTTTTGAATCTCAGCGGCTTGCAGCGGCCAGGCCCATCAGCGCAGAATGAGGCATTATTCTCCTGCCATTAGGCTCTTGCCCAATCTGCAATCCATCTTCATAACCTCTCCGGCGATCAACGAAGCGCCACCCGTCAGCGATACGGCGCTGGCGCAAAGAAATACGGCTGTGTAAAGAAAGACGGGCGAAAGGCATTGCATCAGAGATTTGCGGGCCGGGATGCCGGGAAAGAAACGAATAACGGAGTGAGCAGGCTTGCGCGCAGAGTCATGCCTGTTTTGAAATCGCCGCCGGTTCAGGCTTTGCCGCTGCGCTTCGCGCGCGCCGCCCGGAGCTTCCGCCCGTCGATTGGCCAGCTGCTCGCCATCGCTCTCAGCCTCGCCATTGCGGCATTCTCGATATTTGTGCTTGTCAAAGCATTCTCCGCGGTTAGCTTCAACGCTTTACGCGCGGGTGTTGCCGCGACGAGCGCGGAGCAAATCGCAGCGGCCGCCTTATTCACAGCCATGTCTTATCTTGCGCTCACGGGATATGACGGGCTCGCGTTGCGCCAGCTCAAGGCGCGGGTTCGCTATAAGACAACAGCGCTTGCCTCATTTACGAGCTATGCCATCTCTTTCACGCTCGGCTTCCCTCTGATTACCGCCGGCACGATCCGCTATTGGATTTATTCGCAGGCAGGCTTGACAGCGAGCAAGGTTGCAAGCCTGACGGTCATGGCAGGCGTCACATTCTGGTTCGGCAATATTTTCGTGCTCGGGGCAGGATTAGCCTTTCATTCAAAGGCCATTAGCGCCATCAATCATCTCTATCCATTCCTCAACATTCTGATGGGGCTCGCCATCCTTGGAGCAGTCTTCGCCTATCTTATCTGGGTTACGGTCCAGCGCAGGCAGGTTTCCATAAAAGGGTTCAGGCTGGAGATGCCAGGGCTCGGCTTGACCCTCGGCCAGATTGCGCTTGGCGTGATTGATCAATGCGCCGCAGCAGGCGCGCTTTACGTCTTGCTCCCGAACCATGCCCAGGTCGATTACTTCGCTTTTGCCGCAACCTATGTCTTTGCGTGCATTCTCGGGGTTGCGAGCAATGCGCCGGGGGGGATCGGCGTTTTCGAGGCGGCAATGCTGAAGGCGGTTCCGGTGTCTTCCGAAGGGGCGCTGCTGGCCTCGCTTGTGCTGTTCAGGGTTATTTATTACCTTATCCCTTTCCTTTTTGCTCTCGCCTTGCTTGGCGCCCAGGAGGGTTTCCGCCGCTGGACTAGCCTGCGCGAAGCTATGCGCCGGAGCGAGGAGGAGACCGTGCTGGAGGACGAGATCAACCCTCTGCGCCGCTGGTGGCGTCAGAAATGATCGCTCCCTCTTGTTGAAGCAGACATGCAAGGATCTTGCCCTTAAGGGCCCGGCTTTGCACATGCCCCAGGCGTTTCCCATTCTATGGCGTTTGGCCAGAAGAGAGGCCATGATGCGGCCTCCGCGGCGCCGCTGAGGCCCGTGCGCCGCCGCGGCTTTAGGGAGGTATCGTAGAGAAGGGGTATGGACCAGGCCCGGCAGCAGCGAGACCGGTTGCTCATAGACCTAATCATCGGCGCCCTGCCAGATGCCGTGATCGTCATCGACGCGACAGACCATATCGTTGCTGTCAATGCGCCCGCCCAGGAGCTCTTTCCATCGCTGCGCCAGGAAGACCTGCTGGCACGCAGCCTGCGCGCTCCGGATGTGCTTGACGCGGTTAAGAGGGCCCGCGTGTCGCATGCCCCAGAGAAAGTCACATGGCTCGAGCGTGTGCCCGTAGAGAGGTTTTTTGAGCTGAGCGTATCTCCGATGGAATGCCAGCCGTTCGAGCCAATGGTGATTTTGACTTTGCGGGATCTGAGCGAGGCGCGCCGTGTCGAGCGCATGCGCGTCGATTTCGTGGCCAATGCCAGTCACGAATTGCGCACGCCTCTTGCTTCCCTTCTCGGCTTTGTCGAGACCTTGCAGGGGCCTGCGCGCGACGATGAAGAAGCGAGGGAAAGATTCCTTTCAATTATGCGCGAGCAGGCCGAGCGGATGGCGCGGCTTGTCGATGACCTTCTGTCCTTGTCACGGATTGAGCAAAGCCTCCATCTGCGCCCGCAAACGCCTGTCGATATGGTCGCGATCCTGCGCCATATTGCCGACACGCTCGCCCCGATGGCGCATGACTCGGGTGTCACGCTTGAGCTTGATATCCCAGCCAGGGCGGTGGTCACAGGCGATCGCGATGAGCTGCTGCGGGTCGCGGAGAATCTCGTTGAAAACGCAATCAAATATGGCGCATCCCACCCTGAGGCCAAAAACTGCCACGTCGAGATCGGCCTCTCGGCCAAGCCAGGCCAGTGGGTCTTGAGCGTCCGGGACCATGGCCCGGGGATTGCCCCTGAGCATCTTCCGCGGCTGACCGAGCGCTTCTATCGTGTCGATGCCCGCCAAAGCCGGGCCAAGGGCGGCACGGGGCTTGGTCTTGCGATCGTCAAACACATCGTGGCACGTCACCGGGGCCGGCTGGAAATCAACTCCCAGCCCGGCCGCGGAGCCACCTTTAGCGTCACTCTTCCCGCGCTTGAGAGCTAGAATGGATCCTTTTGAGCGTCATCAAACTGTAATAAAAATTTCATAATCACCTCACGGGCATTTTCTAACCTTCCGGCTCAGGAGGTTAAGCGGCTGCGCCCCTTGCCGTTGACTTAGCTCCCGCCTGCCTTTCAGCAATCATGCCGGACCGGATAGGTTGCCTGCACACTGTTCCGATGCCAGTCAAAACGAGGCTTGAAATGAATTTTCCCTACGCGCGAAGCTCCTTCGCCGCCGCTGTCATCTGCCTGATGACAGGCGCTCCCGCGGGGGCCATCGACATCTCCGGCGCTGGAGCGACGTTCCCTTACCCCATTTATGCGAAATGGGCCGACGCTTATAAGAAGGAGACTGGCATCGGGCTCAACTACCAGTCCATCGGCTCGGGGGGCGGCATCAAGCAGATCAAGGCAAAAACGGTAACCTTTGGCGCATCGGACATGCCGTTGAAGCCCGAGGAGCTCAAGGCCGCCGGGCTCGTTCAGTTCCCCACGGTGACGGGCGGAGACGTGCCGGTGGTTAATCTCGCAGGCGTCAAGCCGGGCGATCTGGTTCTTGATGGAGCAACGCTCGCCAGGATATTTCTCGGTGAGATCACGATGTGGGATGACCCGGCAATCAAGAAGCTCAATCCGAAGATCAAATTTCCCTCCCAGGCCATCGTCGTCGTTCACCGTTCCGATGGCTCAGGCACAACATTCATCTGGACCGACTATCTTTCAAAGGTCAGCACTGACTGGCAGTCGAAGGTTGGCGCGAGCACGGCCGTCGAATGGCCGGCAGGCATAGGCGCCAAGGGCAATGAAGGCGTCGCCAATAATGTTACTCAGACGAGCGGCGCTATAGGCTACGTCGAATATGCCTATGCCAAGCAAAACAAGATGACCTTCGCCAATATGATTAATAAGGATGGAAAGCGCGTTGCGCCTAATGCTGAAAGTTTCCAGGCAGCGGCAGCCAATGCCGACTGGGCCAATGCGCCAGGCTTCTATCAGATTCTGACTGATGAGCCTGGCGCAAAGTCGTGGCCTATCTCGGGCGCCACTTTCATTCTCATGCACGCCGTGCCAGACAATCCTGCCGCGGCGAAGGAAGCCTTAAAGTTTTTCAGCTGGGCTTATGAAAAAGGCGGCAAAATGGCCGAGGAGCTTGACTATGTTCCGCTTCCCAAGCCTGTCATCGCGCTCGTAAAAAAGAGCTGGGCATCTGAAATTAAAGGGGCTGACGGCAAGCCTTTGCTCGACTGAGCTTCTGGCGAGGGAGGGTGGCAGGCCCTCCGCCGCAGCTGCAAACCCGCTCCAGGATGATGCAAAGCTGAGAGGACAAAGCGGTGGCCCGCAACATCCCGGCGAATGAGGCCGGTCTTGAGCCGGGCGGCGCCCGTCTGGCTAAGACTCTCGCCATTTTCAGACTTCGCGACAAGGCGTTTCACGCCGTGACCCTGAGCGCAGCTTGGGCAGTCCTGCTCCTCCTCGGCGGCGTTATTGCATCTCTGATCGCGGGTTCGCTCCCGGCACTCAAAGCGTTCGGCGCGCGTTTTTTTTGGACGGAGGCGTGGAATCCTGTCACAGAGCAGTTCGGCGCGCTTGCGCCGATCTACGGCACGGTCGTCACATCAATGATTGCCATGGCAATCGCGGTGCCTGTGAGTCTTGGGGTAGCGATTTTTCTGACCGAGCTATGCCCCCAACGGCTGCGCCGGCCGGTCGGCATCGCAATTGAGCTTCTGGCGGGCATTCCCTCGATTATCTATGGCATCTGGGGCTTATTCGTCTTTGCGCCATTTTTGCAGACAAACGTCCAGCCGGGCTTGATTTCCCTCTTCTCTGGCGTGCCGGGCCTTTCGCTGCTCTTTGCAGGCCCGCCTTACGGCATCGGCGTTCTGACGGCAGGAATCATCTTGGCGATCATGGTGCTGCCCATTATCACCTCGATCTCACGCGAAGTCTTTGAAACGGTGCCTCCCGTTCTCAAAGAAGCAGCCTACGGCATCGGCTGCACAACATGGGAGGTCATCCGCTCCGTCAGCATTCCCTATACGCGCGTCGGTCTGATTGGCGGAGTCATGCTTGGCCTCGGCAGGGCGCTCGGGGAAACAATGGCGGTCACATTTGTAATCGGCAATGCGCATAGGATTTCCGTATCGCTGCTTGCACCTGGCACGACGATCTCGGCGACGATTGCCAATGAATTCACGGAGGCGGTCGGCGACATTTACACTTCCGCTCTTATTGCCCTGGGCTTGATCCTCTTCCTCATCACTTTCATAATCCTTGCAATTGCACGCTATATGCTGATGCGGCTGCAGATGCGGGAGGGCCGCTAACCATGGCGATTTACGACGCACGCCGCCGCCGCAACAAATTCTATCTCGGATTGTGTTTTGTGGCCGTGGCTCTTGGCCTTGGGGTTCTCGCGATCATCCTCACCACCCTTTTGTACGAAGGATTGCGCGGCGCTTCGCCTGCTATTTTCACACAAATGACTCCGCCCCCAGGCTCTGCCGGCGGATTGCTCAATGCGATCACAGGCAGCTTCATTATGACCTTCCTTGGCGTGGCTTTAGGAGCCCCATTTGGAATGCTCGCCGGAACTTATATGGCCGAATATGGCCGCTACACGAAACTTTCACAGGCGGTGCGATTCATCAATGACATTCTTCTGAGCGCGCCCTCAATCGTGATTGGCCTTTTTATCTATGAAGTCATGGTCGTGAGAATGGGCCATTTCTCCGCAATCGCCGGAGCGGCATCGCTTGCCGTTATCGTTATTCCGGTTGTCGTGCGAACGACGGAGGATATGCTGCTTCTCGTTCCTGATCCATTGCGCGAAGCCGCATCCGCCCTTGGGCTGCCGCGTGTCACGGTGGTCTGGAAAGTCGCCTACCGTTCGGCCCGCGCCGGTCTCATCACGGGCGTTCTCCTCGCGATTGCGCGGATCAGCGGCGAGACCGCCCCGCTGCTCTTCACCGCGCTCAACAATCAATTCTTCAGCGCCAATTTGAATGCGCCAATGGCAAGCCTGCCTGCCGTCATCTTCCAGTTCGCGCTCAGCCCTTACAAGGAGTGGCAGCAGCTTGCATGGTCCGGCGCGCTTCTCATCACCCTCGCCGTCCTGGCGCTGTCCATCACGGCGCGCGCGCTGCAAATCGAGAGACAAGCGAAATGAACAGCGACCTGACCATGGGGAACAACCAAGGTGCGGTGACATCGGCTCCTGCCAATCTCGGGCTAGACCCTCCCAACCGCACCGCGGAGGCGCCTGAGCCGCAGCCTGCTTCTCCTTATGCAGGGCAGTCGTCAGGCCCCCCAAGCGTCTCGCAGGCCCCTCAGAGCGGGCAAGCCGCACCGGCGGCGCCAGCAGTTGCGGCAGCTCGAAAACCCTCAGCCAAAGCCGCGCCTCTCAAGCCGAAGGTGATGGTTCGCAATCTTGAGTTCTATTACGGCAGTTCGCGCGCTTTGAACAATATCACCCTTCCCATTTACGCCCACAAGGTGACGGCTTTCATCGGGCCATCAGGCTGCGGGAAGTCGACGCTTCTTCGGGTGTTGAACCGGATGTACGATCTTTACCCGGATCAGAGGGCCAAAGGCGAGGTGCTGCTGGATGGAGAGAATATTCTAGGCCCCGAGCAGGATCTGAACCTTCTGCGCGCGCGCGTTGGGATGGTTTTTCAGAAGCCTACCCCCTTCCCGATGTCCATTCATGATAACATTGCTTTTGGCATCAAGCTTTATCACAAGCTGCCCAAATCCGAGCTCAACGACCGGGTCGAAGCCGCGCTGAGGCAAGCCGCTCTTTGGGACGAGGTGAAGGACAAGCTCGGCGCTTCCGGCCTGTCGCTGTCCGGAGGCCAGCAGCAGCGTCTTTGCATCGCCCGGACCGTAGCGCTCAAGCCAGAAGTGATCCTGCTGGACGAGCCCTGCTCCGCCCTCGATCCAATCTCGACAGCGAAAATCGAGGAAACAATTGACGAGCTGAAACGCGACTACACGATCGCAATGGTGACGCATAACATGCAGCAGGCCGCGCGCGTCTCAGACCATACCGCTTTCATGTACCTTGGAGAACTCATCGAATTCGGCGAAACGGCTCATATTTTTACCTCGCCGCACCAGAAAGAGACCCAAAATTATATTACAGGCCGGTTTGGCTGATCGCCACTTTCGCGAAGGGTGAAGAAGATGTCCGATCATCACACCGTGAAAGCTTACGATGAGGAACTTGAGGCTCTCGGCCGGAAGATTGCGGAGATGGGCGGCCTCGCGGAGAAGATGCTATCGGACGCGATGGATTCGCTGATCAACTTCGACACCAGGCTGGCTCAGTTGACGGTCGAAAGCGACCCCCGTCTCGACGTGCTGCAGCGGGACGTCGAGGAGGAGGCGATCCTGACCATCGCACGCCGGCAGCCGATGGCGGTGGATCTGCGCGAGATTATCGCAACAATCCGGATCTCCGGCGATCTTGAGCGCATTGGGGATCTCGCCAAGAACATCGCCAAGCGCGCGATCAAGATTCATTCGGAAATGCAGATTCCCCGCGCGACCATCGGCTTGCGGTCGATGCATGAGACGGCGGCCATGCTCTTGAAAGATGTCCTCGATGCCTATGCCCAGCGGGACGCCGAACGCGCGCGGGCGGTCTGGATGCATGATGCCGATCTTGATTCTCTAGAAGACTCGGTTTTCCGCGATCTCCTCACTTTCATGATGGAGGATCCGCGCAACATCTCCTTTTGCACGCATCTCCTGTTCATCTCAAAGAATATCGAGCGGATCGGAGATCACGCCACGAATATCGCCGAGACCGTGGTGTATGTCGTGACAGGGGAAACGCTGCCCATGGAGCGGCCGAAAGGCCGCAGCAGCTTGACTGAGGCTCCAGCAACAGCGGTTTGAGCATGACAAAAGACACGCAGGAAATGGTTGAAACACGGCTTGGCCCAAGCCGCCCCGCCGTTCCGCCCCAGAATGCGGCACGCATCCTCGTCGTCGAGGATGAAGCAGCATTGAGCATGCTCCTTGCCTATAATCTCGAGGCCGAGGGATTTATTGTGGACCGGGTCGAGCGCGGCGACGAAGCGGAGATAAGGCTTAGCGAAACGGTCCCGGACCTCGTGATCCTCGACTGGATGCTCCCTGGAGTATCCGGGCTCGAAATCTGCCGGAGAATCCGGGCGCGCGCATCGACACGGACTCTCCCTATCATCATGCTGACGGCGCGAGGGGAGGAAAGCGAGCGTGTCCGCGGCCTTTCCATCGGCGCCGATGACTATGTCGTCAAGCCTTTCTCCGTCCCGGAATTGATGGCGCGCGTCCATTCGCTTTTGCGCCGCGCGCGGCCGGAGCGCGCAACCGGCGTGCTCTCGGCTGGCGACCTCGACCTCGACCGGCAAAACTGGCGCGTCCGCCGCGGCGGCCGCGAGGTCCATATGGGTCCGACCGAGTTCCGCCTCCTCGAGCATCTCATGGCCAAACCGGGGCGAGTCTTTTCCCGCGCGCAGCTCCTCGACAGTGTCTGGGGGCTTTCGGCGGAAATCGACGAGCGCACGGTGGACGTCCATATCGGCCGCCTCCGCAAGGCCCTCACAAAAGGTGAGGAAAAGGACCCCATCCGCACGGTGCGCGGCGCAGGTTACGCATTCGACGAAACCTTCGGCCGGCCAGGCTGAAATGGCTGCATTGCGCGGCGCTGAGGCCGGGCCAGCCCCGCGCGCCGGCAGGGCCTCGCTCCAGCGCAGTCGAATCTGCGGCATCCCGCACACAGCCTGGGAAAACTTTCCCCGCCAAGACCTGCCGACACAATTGCGCCTCACACGGGCGTTTGAAATCCAGATGCTCGTTTCATGCGCATGCAGGAGGCGTTGATGCTGAGACCGGCCGCTTCGAAAATCCTGGATGAGCCGCAATTTCAAGCGCGGAAGCCCTGCGGAGCGCTATTGCCGGGCGCTGCTGCGCTCCTGACTTTGGCAATTTTTGCCTCTATGATAATTCCTGCGGCGCCAGTGGCGCAAAGCCCGGCGCCATTGCCCCCCATCGAGACAGTGCCTGCAGATGACCCAGCCGCGGCAGACGGTTCAGGCGGCTCTGTTGATGCAATCCCGGAATTCATCGAGCGGGTTGCGCTATCGCATGTGGCGAGCCTCAAAACGCCTCCCGCAAATTCTGGTCCGGGAGCGAGATTTGCTCTTTCTGGCGCGCCAGAGGCGCTCGCTTCACCGCATGGTGCCGCAAAACTGGTCCGGCTCAGCGCATCCAAATTGAGAGCTGCCGCCGCCCCAACAGTGCAGCCGCCTGGAAGGCCAGCCGGGCTAGCAAACGGGCAAGATGCCGTGCAAAGACCATCTGACGACACCCAAATGGAGCCGCTTCCGCCTGTCCAATTCGGAATGCGGCTCGTCAAGAACCTGGGATCGCTCATTTCCGCCTCACAGACGCGCGTGGCCGAAGGCGTCGCCTCTGTGAGCAGCACACTGACCTCGCTCGTGAAGAAGCTCTAGGCGTGAACCCGCCCTCTGCTGCATGGCGGCGGGCCGCATGGCTCAGTAAAGACCGGGGAAGAGACGCCAAGTGCTGGCGCAATAGCGCTCATAGGCGGCTCCGAAATGGGCGCGCAGCAGGGCCTCCTCAGCGCGGATCCGGGCAAGAAGCACAGGAACCGTGAGCACGGCAAGGAGCACGCCCACCCCTGACCGGAAGGCAAGGCCCCATCCCAGCAATGCCACGATAAAGCCGAGATAGCTCGGATGACGGATGAGGCGATAGATGCCGCTCGTTACCAGCTCGTGGCCGGGCTGGATGGCGACGAGGCCGCTGAACCGCCTGCCCAGCACAAAGACGGGCCAGAGACGTAAAATGCCGCCAGCGGCAAAGAGAACGGCGCCAGCCCAGCGGAGAGCTTCGCCGTCAAGCGTCCAGAACCCTGCCCGGTCCGTATAGGCGGGCAGATAAGCAGCAAGAAGCCCAATCAGGCCAAGGGCTGCGATGACCCAGCGGTTGCCGCGGTCCTCGCGTATGCCGGGGCTAAGATTTCCTTCTGTGAAGACCGCCGCCGCCGACAGCGCCATGAGCGTGGCCGCCACGGCAATCAGCGGCGCATGCGAGAAGAACGCGCCAAAGCCTCCAGACCCGAGGATAGCAAGCCCAAGATACCCAAGAGCTGCGGTGATTATGAAAATTGCCAATCCAGCTCCTAATGCCATAGGCCGCCCGTCTGAACCGTGGATCTCCTGGCTTAAGCAACACTTATTTTCGAAGCTTCAAGGCTGCTCTGGAAGCGTCCCGCCCCGAAGGGCGTCGGACGGCATCAATGCGCCTCGTCCCAGTTCTGCGCAGCCTTTGCATCGACCTGCAAAGGCACCGAGAGCTGCAGAAAAGGATGCTGCGCATCGGTCATTACCCGGCGCACCACTTCAATGGTTGCCTCCACCTCGGAGTCCGGCACTTCGAAAACAAGCTCGTCATGCACCTGAAGCAGCATCTGCGCCGAAAGCTTGGCTTTTTCTAGCGCAGCGTCCATCCTGATCATCGCCCGGCGGATGATGTCGGCCGCCGAACCCTGGATCGGGGCATTGATCGCAGCGCGCTCGTTGAAGGCTCGCTCGGAGGGGTTCGAGGCCGTCACGCGCGGATAGTGGCACTTGCGGCCGAAAACCGTTGTCACATAGCCTTTCTCGCGCACCGAAGCCTTGGTTTGCTCCATATAGCCGCGGATGCCTGGGAAGCGCTCAAAATAACGCTTGATATAGGCCCCGGCCTCCTCGCGGGGAATGCCAAGCTGGTTCGCGAGACCAAACGCTGAAATGCCATAGATGATCCCAAAATTGATCGCCTTCGCGCGGCGGCGCACCTCTGGCGGCATGCCCTCAAGCGGCACGCCGAACATTTCGGAGGCGGTTCTTGCGTGAATATCCTGGCCCTCGGCAAAGGCCGCTTTTAACTGCGGAATATCCGCAATATGGGCGAGAAGGCGCAGCTCGATCTGCGAATAATCCGCCGAGACGAGCTTATATCCCTCGCGGGCGATGAAAGCGCGGCGGATCTTCCTCCCTGCCTCGTTGCGCACGGGGATGTTCTGGAGGTTTGGATCAGAGGAGGAAAGCCGCCCCGTCGTCGTCGCGGCAAGCGCATAGGACGTATGAACGCGCCCTGTTTCCGGATTGACAAAGGAGGGCAGCGCATCGGTGTACGTCGATTTCAGCTTGGAGAGCTGGCGCCAATCGAGAATGCGCGCGGCGAATTCATTGCCCTGCTCCGCAAGATCGTCGAGCACGCCAGCGGCCGTCGACCAGGCTCCGGTCGCGGTCTTTTTCGCGCCTGCAAGGCCCATCTTGCCAAATAAGATATCGCCAAGCTGCTTGGGCGAGCCAAGATTGAAGCGTTCGCCCGCAAGATCGTAAATCGCGCTCTCGAGCCGGGCCATGTCCTGGGCAAACTCTCCCGAGAGCCTTGAGAGAATGCCGCGGTCGATCATGATCCCGCGCCGCTCCATTCGCGCCAGGACTTCGATCATGGGGCGCTCGAGCGTCTCATAGACATTGGTCATATGCTCAGCGGGAAGGCGCGGTTTCAGGACGCGCCAAAGGCGAAAAGTGACATCCGCATCCTCGGCGGAATATTCGGTGGCCCTGTCGATCGCAACACGGGCAAAGCCGATGAAGCTGCGCCCCGAGCCTGCGACCTCGCCGAATTGAATGGGCTTATGGCCAAGATGCTGCTCGCTCAAGACGTCCATGCCGTGGTCTGTGCGGCCCGCATCGAGGACATAGGACAAGAGCATTGTATCCTCGACCGGCCGCATGGCGATTCCGCGCTCACGGAGGACGAGCCAGTCGAATTTCATGTTCTGGGCAATCTTGAGAACGCTTTCGTCTTCAAGCAAGGGCTTAAGACGCGCAAGCACATCCTCTTCCAGCAGCTGGCCAGGCAAAAGACCATCGCTGCCGAAGAGGCCGCCCGCGCCCTCAGGCCGGTGCCGCAGCGGGATGTAGCAGGCGCGGCCAGGCGCAACGCAGAGCGAGATGCCGACGAGCTCAGCCTGCATGGCCTGCAGCGAGGAGGTCTCCGTGTCAACGGCGACCGCGCCCTCCTCGAAGGCAGCAGCGATATAATTGTCGAGATCCTCGAGGCGCGTTATGGTTTCATAGCTCTTGATGTCGATCTTTGCAGCCCGCGCCTCTCCCGCCCGTGCTTGAGCGAGATGCTGAGGCCCCGTAGCCGCAGGCGGACGCGGGGCTGCTGCGCCATAGCGCGCGTTCCTCTTCGGTGCCGCTGGAGCCTCCGGCGGCTCCTCTACGGCAGGCGCGCCGCTGGATGAGAAACCATCAGGCACATGCCACCCCGCTTCACCCACAAAGGCAGGATCGGGCTCGATCTCGGCGGCATCCACGCCAAAAGCTTCGGCAGCGCGCTTGGTGATCGTGTTGAACTCCATCGCCTTGAGGAATGCCACCAGCGTCTTTCCATCGGGCGGATGCACGGCCAAGTCATCAAGAGGCACTTCGAGCGGCACGTCGCGAACAAGCGAGACAAGCTGCTTCGAGACACGGATGAGCGCAACGCTTTCAGGGTCTGTCAATGTCTCGCGCCGCTTCGGCTGCTTGATCTCATGAGCGCGGGCGAGCAGTGTTTCGACGTCGCCATATTCGTTGATGAGCTGAGCAGCCGTCTTGATCCCAATTCCGCGCGCGCCGGGGATGTTGTCCGTTGAATCACCAGCCAGCGCCTGGACGTCCACGACTTTCTCTGGCGGCACGCCGAAATATTCACGCACTTCCTCAGGACCGATTTTCCGCTCTGCGCGCGCGCCTTTCGCCCCCGCCTCCCCCGAGGCTGGATCATACATGGAGACGCCTTTGCCGATGAGCTGCATCAGATCCTTGTCGGCCGACACGATGAGGACATCGGCGCCTCGCGCCCGCGCCTCTGCGGCGTAGGTTGCAATAAGATCATCGGCCTCGTAACGGTCCTGCTCGACGGGTTTGAGGCCGAAAGCCCGCACAACCGCCCGCATCAAGGGAAACTGGGGAATGAGGTCTTCCGGGGGCTCGGCCCGGTTGGCTTTGTAAGGAGGATAAATCTCCTTGCGGAAAGACTGCTCGGATTTATCGAAGATGATCGCGAGATGGGTCGGCTTGATCCCGGCCGCCCCCTCGCGTAAGAACTGGAAAAGCTTCGTGCAAAACAGTCTTACCGCTCCGGTTGGAAGGCGGTCGGAGCGGTAATTGTATTTGGCGTCCTGCCGGATCGATTGGAAATAGGCGCGAAAGACAAAGGACGAGCCGTCGACCAGGAAAACGTGATCGCCCGCCTTGAGGGGCCGCTCAGCCGGTGCCATAGGAGCAAGAAGCATTCTGCAAGCGCGGCAGGAAGCAAAACCCGCCCGCTGCGGCTAAAGAAAAAGTGCTGGCGCATTTCATGCCGCAGCCAAAATCCGGTAAAAGAGGCGCCTTGGCAAGCAGTGCACCGGAAAATTTACGCGGCGCGGATTTTGTTTGGGGATCGAAGCTTATCAAGGGCAACCCATACGCTGCCGCTGCGTTTTCTCAGCGGGACCCGGGCGGGTCTTCTGGCTAAGCTGCCAGAATGCAATATTTAGGGCTGCCGCGGCAATGCAGAAAGCGTGCACCGATATGCTCTCCCCCGCGCCTGTCTTTTATGCGGCACCCCTTCTTCATGGCAAAAGCACATGCCCTGCCACCGCATGGACGAGCCCTGGAGCTTCACCGTGAACCCGGAAACGAAGGTGGATTTCGAGGCGGTTTTCGACAGCCTGCCGACCCCGATGCTTTTGATGGACCGGGCATTTACGATCGTTGCTGTGAATCAAGCCTTTGCCGATTCATCGAAACTGCAGCGGGAATCCGTGCTCGGGCTCGATATTTTCACTGCTTTCCCAGCGTCTCCAGAAAGCCGCCGCAGCTTGCAGGAATCGCTTGAGCGGGCGCGGGACAAAGGCGTGGCAGATTCTCTGCCTCTCGTCTCCTTCTTCCCGGCAGCAGGCGGCGAGAGGGAGGAGCGCATTTGGAGCTGCACGCATCTCCCAATCCGCGACAAGACGGGGAAGATCGCGTATCTGCTTAAGATTGCGCAGGAGATTCCCGCTCTCCACTCCTCGAAAGGGCTGGATGCCCTTGCCCCCGCGTCCGCCCAGGCAGCGCAGCCTTGCTGTCAGCCTGGCAGCCTGCAGGTGATCAACGAAAGCTTGCTGGCAACCGTGCAGCATTTGCGCCGCTTGGTCATGCAAGCACCAAGTTTCATGTGCATTTTGCGGGGGCCAAACCTCGTGTTCGAGCTTGCGAACATCGCCTTTTCAATGCTTGCGGGCGGCCGCGATCTCATTGGCAAGACCTTGAAGGAAGCGCTCCCCGAATCGGAAGGCCAAGACTATCCGCGTATTCTGGAAAACATATTCCGCACAGGCGAAGTGCATGTCGGCCGCAAGACGCGCATTCTTCTGCAGGACACGCCGGACAGCGAGATGGAGGAGCATTATGTCGATTTCGTTGCTCAGCCGATCATGGGCGCGAATGGCGAGGTCACAGGAATTTTCATCGAGGGAAACGACGTCACGGACCATGTCCACACCGAGCAGAGACAAGCGCTCCTCATTCGCGAACTGCATCACCGGGTCAGGAACATGCTCGCAACGGTGCAAGGGCTCCTGACGACCACCGCGCACACCGCGGCAAATTTCGAGGAGTTTCAGGAAGCGTTTTCAGGCCGGATCGCGTCGCTTGCCAAGACCCATGCGGTCATGACCGAGCAGCTTCACCAATCGGTCTCCTTCCACCAGCTGCTCACCCAGGAGCTTGGGCCCTATTCGGATGAGCAGGGACTGCGGATCCGCCTCTCTGGCCCCTCCGTTGATTTGCCTTCGCAGATCGCCGTGCCGCTCGGCATGGCGGTTCACGAGCTGACAACCAACGCCGTCCGCCACGGGGCGCTTGCCAGGGAGGAGGGACGCATCGAAGTCGGCTGGAGCCTCATCGACAGGGAGGGCGTGCGGTCGCTCTTGTGCGAATGGAATGAATTTTCAGGCCCCAGGGTCTCCCCTCCGACCCGCGACGGCTTTGGTTCGATGCTGCTCAAGCGGGTCCTGTCGCAGCAGATCCGCGCGGACGTCAAGGTCGAATTTGCCCCCGAGGGGCTTCGTCTGCGCATGGCTGTTCCGCTGCAAAGCGCGCGGTAAGGCAAGAGGCGCGAAACAGCCGCTCCCCTCTCACCCTTCATGCTCATGCGGGCTGCATTTGCGGGCCGGGCGCAGGGCCCCTTGCGGGGCTAACATCAATCGAAATCTCTCATTTGTCCACCCCGCTTCCCTCAACTGGCGGATTGAAAACCTGCCGGTGCGAGTCTAAAGAAGCAGCCCTTGGGCCTGAGCCAGCCGCAGCATCTTGTGCTGACGGCAAGGCGGCGCAGGCCCTCTTGTCGTGCATGGGGCCAACAGCAAAATGGATGCCGTTGCAGAATTTGGCCGCAATCCCGGCAATCTTGGCATGTATTCTTGTGTTCCCCAGGGGCTTTCCCGCCCGGCAGCGCTTGTTGTTGCCTTGCATGGGTGCCAGCAGACTGCAAGGGATTTCGATATTGCAACCGGCTGGTCCGCGCTTGGCCATAAGCATGGTTTCGCCGTCTTGTTTCCAGAGCAGAGATGCGGGAATAATCCGCAGAATTGCTTCAATTGGTTCGTTGAGAAGCATATCAGGCCCGATGACGGAGAGCTTGCCTCGATCCGTTGCATGATCGAGAAAATGGTGCGCGACTATGCGCTCGACCGCGGCCGCATCTTCGTCACCGGCCTCTCGGCGGGCGGAGCCATGGCTTGCGCGCTCCTTGCCACATATCCTGACTTGTTTGAGGCTGGAGCGATCATCGCAGGGCTGCCCTATGGGGCGGCTCTTGGCCCGATCGACGCCATGGCGGCCATGGCCTTCGGGCCCTGTCATTCTTCCCGCGAGCTTGGCAATCTCATCCGCCAGGCCTCGCCCGGGCAAAAGAAGTGGCCGAAGGTCTCTATCTGGCATGGAAGCCATGATGATGTCGTAGCGCCTGCCAATGCTTCCGCTTTGGTCAGGCAATGGATCGACATTCACCAGCTCGACGAAGACCAAGCAATTCAGGACGAGGTCGATGGGCAAACCCGCAGATATTGGTGCGACAGCGCCGGCACCGCCGTCGTCGAGCATTATGCAATTTACGGAATGGCCCATGGGCTGCCCATCGATGCAAAATCCCGCAGCTTGCCTGTGCCCCTTGCGCCTTTCGTCTTTGATGCCGGTATTTCCTCGACCCTGCGCATCGCCAAGTCCTGGGGCCTCATAGAGGAGGATCAAACGGGCGCCTGCGAGAATGACGGGGCCTCCATCCCGGCTGGAAGGCCAAGCTTCCACCTGCTGCCGTCCTGGCTCAGAAGCGGAAACGCATCAAAAAAGCAAAGGCTATAAAGGCGAGCAGCATGCTGGCTATGAGGACAATGAGGCTATCCATGTCCTCTGCGGCCTGCCCCGCTGTCCCAGGCGCATCGAGAGCAAGCGCGGCTTCAAGGAGCATTGTCCGGCACCTTTCCTTGCTCTCTGCGGGTTTCTCACGCTGGCCTTGCTTGTTCTGGCGAGGCCAGTTTTTTCAGGGCGAGCCCTTCCCCGTGCTCTAAGCGTAAAGGCCGGTGATGCTCAGGCGAGGCTCGTGCTTTTTTCAGGCTCCTCCCTGCGGTGCGACTTCCGGTCGAAGAACAGGGCCTGGCTGATCACCGCCTTCAGCGTCTCGAAGCGGAAGGGTTTTGCCACAAGAAAAGCCGGCTCAGGCGGCGTGCCGGTCAGGAAGCGCTCGGGATAAGCGGTGATGAAAATGACGGGAACGGAGAAGCTCTCGAGGATCTGGTTGACGGCTTCAAGACCGGAACTCCCGTCGGCGAGCTGGATATCTGCGAGAATGATCCCCGGCCGGTGCCGCCGCACGGCCTCGATAGCCTCGCGATGCGTGCGGGCAACTTCAAGGACGCGGTGCCCCTGCTCTTCGACCAGGCCCTGAAGGTCAAGAGCAATAAAAGGCTCGTCCTCGATAATGAGAACGTCCGTGCGGATCTGATTGGCGATCTCTTTGCCCGCCGCGTCGATGAGCTCGGCGGCTTCCTCAATGCTGCAGTCGAGCGCGCTTGCGACCTCTGCGGTGTCGAAGCCTTCGAGCGCGCTGAGCAGAAACGCCATGCGCGGGCGCAGGGAGATTGCTTCGAGATTGCGCTGCGCGCCCATTTCATCCGCAGAGAATGACGTTTGATCGACGTGATCATTCACCGGCATCGTTCCCCAAATCTTGAGAAACGTCCGGTAAAGTGCGATCTTGGGGTCGGAGGCTTTGGATAGCTCCGCGGGATCGGCTACGACTGCCTCCAGCGTGGCAAGGACATAGGCGTCCCCCCCTGCCTGTGAGCCAGTCAGAGCCCGTGAAAACCGCCGCAGGTAAGGTATATAGGCGGAAATAGCTTGGGAGAGTGTCATCAAAGCTACCTTATCATGCGCAGCATGCCGATGGCCAGACCCGCAGATAATTCGTCCGGTCCGGATAAGTTCCCGCCTGCCGGAACCATCCCACGCCTAGAGCGTTTAAGCGACTGGGTTTGAAACCGTTTCGCCGCGCGCCCGAGGGCATGGGGGCATTTCTTTCTCAGTTTCAGGAATGCGGCCAGGCAGCGCGGCGGAACGTCCAGGAGGGTGAAGGAGTGACATTTCCCAGATCGAGGGGGCTTCCGTGAAACCGGTCAAGCCGAGAAGTTCAACGTTTCACGTTCAGGAGACAAAAATTTACGGATCCCTTGCCACGGATGACGCGCTGGCGAGGGAGACAGCGGGGGGAAGGGCGCTTTCCGGGACGCCTTGCTCGAAGGGGCGAGGGCTGAAACCTGATATCGCCGATCAAATCGGCCTTCATTTGCGCAGCATTTACGACGACGTTCTGGCCCAGCCCGTGCCAGGACGTTTCCTCGAACTCTTGCGGGAGCTCGAAAGCACCAGCAGTTCAAGGCTAAGCAAGGACCGCATGTGAGAGCTCAAAATCAGGAGACGATTGACTTAGAGGCGCCGGCCGGCCCCCAGCCTGAACATGGGGCGAGTTCGCAAATGACGGCCGATCTCCTGGCGGTCATTCCCAATCTGCGCGCCTTCGCAGTGTCGCTTTGCGGCAATGTCGACCATGCCGACGACCTTGTCCAGGAGACACTGGTGAAGGCGTGGAGCAATCTTGACTCCTTCGTCGAGGGAACAAATCTCCGGGCATGGCTCTTCACAATCCTGCGCAACATCTATTATTCGGAGTACCGCAAGCGGCGCCGCGAGATTGCCGACCCGGACGGGATTTTCGCAGGGAATCTGGCGACCGCTCCGGCGCAAAGCGGGCATATGGACCTGCTTGATTTCCGCGCGGCGCTCCAGCAGCTGCCGAGTGACCAGCGCGAGGCCTTGATCCTGATTGGGGCCTCAGGCCTCTCTTACGAAGAAGCAGCGGGGATTTGCGGCTGCGCAATCGGGACGATGAAGAGCCGGGTTAACCGCGCGCGGAACCGCCTCGCCGAAATGCTGTCAATCACCTCCGGCGAGGAATTCGGCCGCGACAGCGAATGGCAGACGGTGGACGCCTTCCCTCCGGCCCAGAATCTCATGCAAGACGATAACGAATGATCGCAACAGGGCGAGCGGAGCGGATCATCTGCCTTTGGCGGGATATTGGCTTTTGGGCCGGAGAAAGGCGTGAGCGAGGCTGAGGGGCTGCGGGTCGAGACCGACAGTTTTGGCCCGGTCGAGGTCCCTGCGGCGCATTACTGGGGCGCCCAAACCCAGCGCGCGCTCATTCATTTTGCCATCGGCACGCAAAAAATGCCTCTCGCGCTGATCCGCGCTTTGGCGATGGTGAAGCGCGCCGCGGCTGAGGTCAATTGCGAGCTCGGTCTCTTGCCGCGCGCGCTTAGCGAAGCGATTTCCGCGGCCGCCCTAGAAATCGAGGCGGGGAGCCTTGATGCCGAGTTCCCGCTGAGCATCTGGCAGACGGGCTCCGGCACACAGACCAACATGAATGTCAACGAGGTCATCGCCAACCGCGCCAATGAAATGCTGGGCGCCCCCCGGGGCGCGAAGGCGCCGGTGCATCCCAACGACCATGTCAACCTGGGGCAGTCGTCCAATGATTGCTTCCCGAGCGCAATGCACATAGCGCTTGTGCTTGAGATCAAGCACAGGCTTGAGCCTGCCTTGCGCGCCCTCGGCGATGCCCTTGCTGCCAAGGCAGAGGCCTTTGCGGCAGTGATCAAGACTGGCCGCACGCATTTCCAAGATGCGACGCCCGTCACCCTTGGGCAGGAGTTCTCAGCCTATGCGGCCCAGGTCCGCTACGGCATTGAGCGGATCGGGAAAACTCTTCCAGGGCTTTACCGGCTCGCCCAGGGCGGCACGGCCGTGGGCACCGGCCTCAACACAAAGCGCGGCTTTGCGGAGGCCTTCGCCGCGCGAATCGCGGCTTACACGGGGCTCCCGTTCGTCACAGCGCCGAATAAATTTGAGGCGCTGGCGGCGCATGATGCAGTCGTTTTCGCGCATGGCGCTCTGACCGCTGCCGCAGC
>DASRYK010000005.1:0-29251 GCA_035687205.1 Methylocella sp.
TTCCACCCCCAGATTGAAGCCCACGAGAGCAAGAGCGAGGGCGCCCTGGGGCAGGCCGAGATCGGCAAGCACATTGGCAAAGCCAAAGCCATGCACGAGGCCGAAGCAGAAGGCGACAATCCATTGCCTGCGGCGGATCAGCGGATGGAGATTGTTGAGCGCGGCAACGGCCACCGAGAGGGCAATCGCCGATTCAGAAACGCGTGCTGGCAGAGTGATTATTTTGAGCGTGGCAAGGCTGAGGGTGATCGAATGCGCGGCTGTGAAAGCGGTGACGATGGCAAGGACGTTCATGAAGGTAAGGCGGAACCCCTTGCCCGGCTCCCAGCGCTTGATGCCTGGCGCCATCACCGCAGGCAAAAGCAGCGACAATAAGAAAAGGATATGGTCGTAGCCGCGCCATATATGCTCGACGCCGGTCAGGAAATAATCCCGGAACTGCTGAAAGGCGCTGAAGCGGCTTAACGGAAAGCTCTGCTGCGCCGTGCTGGGCGCAAAAATTGCTGTGCGTATGCCGCTGCTGCTCTCCAAGCGCAGCAGCCCCCGGTGTTGCGGGTCGGCGTCGAAAAAGAGCTGGTAGGTGATTTGCAAGGCATCGGGCAAGCGCGGGCAATCCGCGGCAAAGCGGAAAACGGCATAGGCGCCATCGCTGTGATTATCGATGAGATGGCCAGCAGGCATGAGAGAACACTTAGCGCCGTCTGCCGCGATTTCGAGCCGCGGCAGGGCATAGGCAGAGATGTCCCTATGCTTTGCTTTTACTTCCCCCCAGCTGATCTCGCCATTGCCGTCGGCATCGAGCCCAAGGACATAATCGAGGTCACGCAGAGCGATGTCCAATTGCCCTTCAACCCATGCCCCTTTGAGTGAAAGTGAGAGATAACTGTCGCTGGACTTATGCGCTGATGCGGTAAGCGGCCAGAGGATGAACAGCAGAAGCAGAACGAAGAATCGCATGCGGAAATCCCAGGGTTGACCTCTTGACCTGCGGGCGGCGGTCACGGAGCCCGCACTCATTCCGTGACCGCCGCATGGGTTCTCTTCTTTGCGGGCTGGTCTGGGCTGCGGCTAATGCAGGCCCGCAGCGATGATTATTTTGCGATCTCCGGCATCAGGGAACCAGCGGGCCGCAAGGATTGGCTCCCGGCCCGGTCTCGCCGCAATCGACATGCCTGCGGTTCTTGCCGTCATAGGGATTGGGCAGGAAGGGAAAAGTCTTAGCGATTCCGTTTGCCGTCACAACAGGCCCGCCCGCACCTGGAGCGCCTGCAAGAGAGTTGACCCCATCGCCTGCGCGCGCGGCAATGTAATTCTTTCCGCCAACGACCCGTAAGGCAATGTCGGTCACATCGTCATTGGGTCGCCTGCCATTCGGCCAGCCTGCCTTATCGGAGCTCAAGGCCGCGCCGAGCCTGTTTTGATCCTCCGGCCGGACCGGCGGCACGCGCAGATCAAGGCGAAGCAATTCAGCGCAGGGCGTGCCGCAATTGCTGCCGCTTAACGGCTGGCCCGGATATTTGAGCAGAATGCTCATGAGATCCGTGCGGTTGTTTGCTGGCGAGCCGTCAATCGGGAGAACATCGACGTTATAGACGAGTTTAAGCGCGGTGGCGATGACTGGATTCTTGTAGAAAGATTGAAACACCGCCTCGTTTTGCGGCGCGCTCGCGTTCCACTTATCCTTGAACGGAGTCGTGATGATGAGCTCATTGACCAGCGGGTTTGCAAGGCGTGAAAGCCGCACCCCGTTGCGCGATGTCGAAGCATACATTCCAATGAAGGGATTTTTGGTGGTGAGCGCTGGCTTGCCGTCGCTGGTGATGCGTTTAATGGGGACTTCGATCGCGATGGTGCTGACATTCGATCCGCTGAAGCGGTTGATGCCGAAGGGGTTCACGTCGCCCGCATCCTCGGAGACGCTCAACAGAGGCGGATAACGGCGCAGGTTCAGCGTGTCGAAGACCGCGCCAAGGTCAATGTAGAATGTCTCGGCGCGCTGCCCTGCAAACACGCGGATGCCAGAGGCCGAGTCCGTGTAGATCCCTTGTGCCGCCAAAGCCGGATATTTGGGCATGGTGGCAGGCCCGGCATTCGATGGAACGGCAATTAGCGTGCGGCCGCTGAAAAGCTCTGTGGGCACACCATTGCGGACCTCAGTCACTGTATAAGTTTGACGCCTTGTCAGCCCTTCCGATCCAGGGCCGTTAAGGGCGGTGATCCCCTGCAGAGGCACAGAGGAGGGGATGTGCTTGTTGCCGAGATATGGCACGGGGGAGGTCAGGCCGCCCGGCCCGCCGATTGGCCTGTTCTCAGTCTTGAAGCGGAACTCATAGACAATGTTGTCGGCTTTTCCATCCTCGTCGTTGTCGATATGAAAGCGGTAAAGCACCGTGTCGTTGAAATTGAAATAGTTTGGGCCGTCGCTTGGATCCTGGCCCGGATTGACGTTCATGATGAATGTGACACGGCGGTTCGCCGGAGAGCGCGCGATGTTCGCTTCGTCATAGCTCACGAAAGCATAGACATCGGTGTTGTCCGCCGAAGGGTCGAAGGAAATCAGCGGCGCCTCGCGGTGGCTCGCGGCTTTCGCCGGGCCGCCCCATAACAGCGCAAGAGATGCACAAATCGGAACGGCCAGTTCCGTGACGCGTTTCATAATCGGCCTCCCTCTCAGATTTGCTTGAGATGACATCCAGTCAGCTAACGCCGTTCCATGCCCTCAATCAGGCTTTGAGCGCAGCGGCGCAGCCCGTTGCGCGGGCCCGCTTTGGGGAGCGCCCGCGGCAGCAGGAACAAGCCCTGCAACGGCTTCTACAGAGGCCGTCTCAGTTTGGTTGCAGAGGAGCAGAAATTATCCGGTTAAGCCGGGCATCCTCGAAGCCGGTCTTCTTTACCCAGTTCTTCACGGCTTCGATTTCTGCTTCGTTGCGGGAAGCAATCGCTGCTTCGAGGAGTATGCGCAGATCGGCTGGCTCCTTCTGTATTCGCCAGTTCTCGCGGGCGAGTTCAAGCGCCGCGGCAGGATCGTTTAGCAAGAGCAGCGTGAACAAAGCTTCGTCTCGAAGATGCAGCCTCTCGCCGCGCAACCTGCTTGCATCGAAACGCCCGCGAAGCTCTTCAATTCGCGCGTTCAGCCCGCTGGATTGGATTGCGCGCAATCCGAGCGCGTAACGCAAGAGCAAAGGGTCGGCGCGTAAATGGGAGCCGAGCAGAGCAACAGCCTCCTTCGGCCTTCCTTCGTCAAGCAGAAAGCCGGCATAAGCCCCAAGCAGGTAGCTGTCAGCGCCGCTCGCCGCGAGTGCTTCTTGAAAATGAGAATCTGCCTCCTGCGCGAAGCCGAGGCGCGCTGCCATCTCGGCGAGGCTCGTCAAGACCCAGGCCCGCATCCTTGGCGTGGCGCCGTGAGAACGGTCGAGCGCGGCGCGCAAGGACTCATAGCTCTTTCTCAGCTCGCCCGTTGCGCCATTGACCTGCGCAAAGCAAGCAACCCATGTCAGCTCTTGCGTCAATGGGCGAAGGGCGGCGCAGCCGGCCTTGGCGTGCTCGAAATCGCCAGTGACCAGGAAAATGGTTGCGCGCATAAGCAGCGCCTCGGCATTGCGGGGATTGGCTTCGAGGGCGGCAGCCAAATCCGCCAGGGCAGCGCCGAACTGATGACTGCGCTGGCGTATCGCCGCGCGCAGAACGAGAATTTCTTCCGGGGGATTTGGAAGACTCCACCAAGGCGCAAGGGCGGCCTGCGCATAGCCCGTATAGCGCGGATCGCTCGTTGCGCGGCCCGCTTCCAAATAGCCCTGCGCAAGGCGCGCCGCGGCAGCAAGATTTTCCGGCTCCGCAGTGAGCTGATCGCGTAACGCGCGCAGCTGGCGCATTGCGGGATCACTTGCCTTGAAAGGCAGCCGCTCGAGCACCTCGGCGTCTGATTGCGGGATGAAGGGCGCGCCAGCGGCCCCAGTGCAAAGGGCGGTCACAAGAAAAATGGCGGCACAGCCCATCATCTTGAACGGCATAACCGGATCTCCGCGATCTTGCCTGGCCGGCGTTTAAGGCCGGGCGCTCCATTCAGAAAAAATACCCGGCGGAATTGATATAAGTTACGCTGCCCCGGCAGCTGCTGTGCATTATTGCAGGGCCTGCTGTCGCCAGTGACGCTGGGCGCATTAGATCTCGAGAGCCGGTCCTTCGTTCTCCGCGGGGGACGGCAAGAGGGAGGAACAATCATGAACCGCAGACATTTTGCCCTGATCCTTGGCCTGGGAGCGGCCCTTTTCCTGGCTCCAAACTTAGCCTTTGCAGAGGATCATCTGGCCGAGGCCATCAGCCACACCAAGGAAGCGATTGATCATGGCAAGCAGGGGCACGCGGATGTGCTGGTGACCCATGCCGAAGCGGCGCTCAAACATGCCGAGGCCGCCGGGAAGGCCAAGGATAATCCGCATACCAAGGAAGGTATCACGCATCTCAAAGCGGCCATCGATCATGGCAAGCAGGGGCATGCGGATGTCGCGACAGGGCACGCCGAAGAAGCTCTGACGCATCTCGAAGCGGCGAAAAAGTAATATTCTTTAGAAGATCGCAGAAAGCGGGCCGCGCGGCCCGCTTTTTCTTATTAATTTGCAGCGTTTCTGCATATAATTGACCGGCGTGCCCTGATGATTCTTCAGGGCTGCAGGCGCGCTGCGGGGGGAGGGCCCGGCGGAAGGATTGGCAAGACGACCTCCGGCTGCCGTCCTGTGAGGGATTTGAGGAAGGCCGTGATCTTATTGACCTCGTCTTCGCTGAACGCCTCGCCGAGCTGTGTCTCGGCCATTATTGCCACCGCCTGGCGAAGGCCCTGTGCGCTGCCGCTGTGGAAATAAGGCGCCATCAATTCGACATTGCGCAGTCCCGGAACCTTGAACACATAGTCATCGCCAGGGGCCTTGGTGATCGCGAAACGGCCCCGGTCCTCAGGCGGCAGAAACTCAGGCCTTGGTTTCTTGACCGTGCCAAAACGGGCGAACATGCCGCCGCCAATATTAATTCCATTGTGGCAATTCGCGCACCCCTTATCAACGAAAAGCGTCAGGCCTTCCTTTTGCTCCTGCGAAAGCGCTGTGTCGTCGCCTTTCAGCCAGCGGTCGAAAGGCGCGTCGGGCGTGATCAGCGTCGCCTCGAACACAGCAATGGCTTCAGCGACGTTATCGTAGACAACGGGGTCAGCCTCGGATGGATAGGCCTTTTTGAAGGCCTCCACATAGCCCGGGATGGATTTCAGCTGCTCGATGGCATGCTGCTTGGCCGCAGCCACCTCGGGGGGGTTGGCAATTGCCGGCCCTCCCCGCGCTTTGAGGAGCGCGGGAGGGAAAACCATGACCGAGCTCACCACCTGCTCTTTGAGGTCCGAGGCGCGGCCGTCCCAGAATTGCGTTTTGTTGAAGACAGCGTTGAATACCGTCGGCGCCCTGCGGCCTCCAATCTGCGAGCTGTGCCCGGAGGAGGATGAGCGGAAATCGGTGCCGCCCATGCTGATATTGTGGCAAGTGTTGCAGCTGATCTCGCGGCTCTCCGAGAGGCGCGGGTCGAAATAGAGCATCTTGCCGAGAGCAAGCTTTTCCGGAGTCACGGCAATGCCGGGCAAGGGGGGCGGCGACTCGGGGACCGGCTCGAAAAGCCCCTTGACCCGCCCACGGAGGGGATCTGCCGCAGCTGCTTGGCCAGCCGCGAGGCATGCGAGAATGAGCGCGATCAGCGGCAAACGCAGTTTCATGGCATCTCTCAGAGTCTTAAAGCATCAGGCACGGGCCATGCGCGCGGCATAGGCGCTTACCCATGCAAGCGCATCTGGGTGATTGCATGAAGCGGGCGGGCCTGCAAGCTTCAGAGCCGCCGGAAGCGGGAGGGCTAGCGGGCGATGGGCGGGCTTTTTGGCGGCGCAAACTTACAAAAATGTTTCACGTGAAACATTTTTGTAAGGTCAGGCCCTCCAATCTTACAAGGCGCAAGACGGCGTTCAGGCGCTCAGCGTGTAAGATTGCTCGTTTTGCAGAAAACCCCGCGTGCAGAAAACCCCCCGGCAGGGAGCGGTGTCAGCTGCGCCCCTGCCGGTTGAAGCCCGGGAGGGCTTTAGGCGTAGCCCGCGCCTTAAACCGGGATGCCTTGCGAGGAGAAATAAAGCCTCGTCAGGAAGATGAAAATCGCAAAGGCGAGAATGGTCAGAAGAAAAGTGCGGGCTTGCTGGCCGGATTTATCTGGGAATTGGCGTTTGAAATCGTCCCAGGCCCTCTGCCACCAGGGCCGCATTTCGGGAGGATGGTGAAGACGAAGGGGCGGCATGGATCTTCTCCGTTCATCTCCTTCTCAAGTATTCGATACTTCTTGACAGATATTCAACCATGGCCAGCCGGTCGAAATCAAGGAGCGCCTTACGGTGCCGGCCCAGCTTACCCGCCTGATGCTGAAAATTTGAAAGCGCCCTGAAATGGCGTCCGAATTTGCAGGCATGCGGCAGCGCAGCCGCAATTAAAACCTCGGGATGTCCGGAAACCTGAGCTTGCCGCCATGCACATGCATGCGCCCAAGCTCAGCGCAGCGGTGGAGCGTGGGGAAAACTTTTCCGGGATTGAGCAAATGCTTCTCGTCGAAGGCGCATTTGACCCTGATCTGCTGGGCGAGATCGGACTCGCTGAACATTTCCGGCATCAAATCGCGCTTTTCGATGCCAACGCCGTGCTCGCCTGTGAGCACCCCGCCATGCGCGACGCAAAGGCGCAGAATGTCCGCGCCAAATTCCTCCGCGCGCTCAAGCTCGCCCGGATTGTTGGCGTCATAAAGAATGAGCGGATGCAAATTGCCGTCGCCCGCGTGGAAGACATTTGCAACGCGCAGCCCATAGTGTTTTGACAATTCGCGCATGCCGGTAAGAACCGCGGGCAGCTCTTTGCGCGGGATCGTGCCGTCCATGCAGAAATAGTCGGGCGAGATGCGGCCGACTGCGGGGAATGCGGCCTTGCGCCCGGCCCAGAAGGCAAGCCGCTCGGCATCCGTTTTCGAGACACGGCACTCCGCGGCGCCATGGGACAAGGCGATCTTCTCGACGAGGCCGCAGAGGTGATCCGCTTCGACAGGGTGCCCATCGAGCTCGACGATAAGCAGCGCTTCGGCATTGCGCGGATATCCGGCGTGAACGAAATCCTCGGCCGCTTCGATGGCGGGCCTGTCCATCATCTCCATGCCGCCCGGAACGATGCCCGCGGCGATGATGCCCGCAACGCAGGCGCCTGCTGCTTCGCTCGATGGGAACGCAATCAGAAGCGCGCGGGCGGACTCTGGCGCGCGCAGGATGCGCACCGTCACCTCGGTAACGACGCCGAGCATTCCCTCCGAGCCAATGACAAGAGCAAGGAGGTCATAGCCCGCCTGGTCGAGGTGGCGCCCGCCGAGACGGATGATCTCGCCCGTCATGAGCACCATCTCGCATCCGAGCACATTGTTGGTGGTGAGGCCGTATTTGAGGCAATGCACGCCGCCCGAGTTCTCCGCGACATTGCCGCCGATCGAACAGGCGATTTGCGAGGAGGGATCGGGGGCATAATAAAAACCGCGATGCTCCACGGCGCGGGTGATGGCGAGATTGGTCACGCCGGGCTCGGCGACAGCGAAGCGGTTCTCGAAATCAATTTCCTTGATGCGGTTGAATTTCATCATCGAAAGGAGGACGCCATCCTCAAGCGGCAGCGCCCCGCCCGAGAGCGAGGTCCCCGCGCCGCGCGGCACCACCTTGATGCCCTTCGCATGGCAATAGGCGAGAATCGCGCTGACTTGCGCGGCGGTCTCCGGCAAAGCGACGATCATGGGCAAGGCGCGATAGGCGGTGAGCCCATCGGTCTCGTAAGGACGCCTGCCGGTTTCGTCGTCGATGACGCTGTCCTTGGGCAAGATGCGGCGAAGGGCTGCGGCAATTTCCCCGCGCCGCGCCAGGACAGACTGGTCAACTTCCAGGGGAATCATTGAGAGGCTCCTGCCGCGAAAGCGCTGACGCCGGCGCAATCGGCAAGGGTCATGAGCGCGTTAGATTCCACCCATGCAAACATATTTGATCTCCAGGAATTCCTCGATCCCGTAGCGCGATCCTTCGCGCCCGGTGCCCGACTGCTTGACGCCGCCGAAGGGCGCCTCGGCCGTCGATATCACGGCCTCGTTGACGCCGACCATCCCAGCCTCGATGGCTCGCGCCATGCGGAAGGCGCGCCCTGTGTCGCGGGTATAGACATAGCTTGCAAGGCCGTATTCGCTTGCATTGGCGAGAGCAACGGCTTCTTCCTCGGTTTCGAAAGGGGCAAGCGCGGCGACAGGCCCGAAGATCTCCTCCTGCAAGAGGCGCGCATCTTGAGGCACATCGATCAAGACCGTCGGCGTATAGAAGGTGCCGCCAAGCGGATGACGGCAGGCGCCGGTCAAGGCCTTTGCGCCCTTAGCCAGGGCATCGGCGACAAGCGATTCGACTTTGGCCAAAGCCTGAGGCGAAATCAAAGGGCCAAGCTGCACGCCTGGCTCAAAAGGAGAGCCTGCTTTTAAAGCGCTTGCGGCCTTGGCGAATTTTTCTGCGAAGGCGCCGTAGATGCCGGACTGCACATAAAAGCGGTTCGGGCAGACGCATGTCTGGCCGCTGTTGCGGAATTTGGAGGCAATGGCCCCGGCAACCGCCGCATCAAGGTCCGCATCGCTGAAGACGATGAACGGCGCATTGCCTCCAAGCTCGAGGGAGATCTTCTTTACCGTCCCAGCGCTCTGGCGCATGATCAGCCGGCCAACTTCGGTCGAGCCGGTGAAAGAGACCTTCCGGACGAGAGGATGCGTGGTCAGGGCAAGGCCAATTTCTGCGGCCCGTGCCGAGGGAAGAATGTTCAAGGTGCCGTCAGGGAGGCCTGCTTCCTGGGCGAGAACCCCGAGGGCGAGAGCGGACAAAGGCGTTTCCTCCGCGGGCTTGACGACCGTTGTGCAGCCCGCGGCAAGCGCAGGCGCGATCTTGCGTGTGATCATCGCGTTTGGGAAGTTCCATGGCGTGATCGCCGCCGCGACGCCGGCAGGCTCTTTCAAGACGAGGATTTCGCGCCCGGGGCGGGGGGAGAGAACGATATCGCCATAGATGCGGCGGGCTTCCTCTGAAAACCATTCGGCGAAAGACGCGCCATAAGCGATTTCGGCTTTGGCCTCGGCGAAGGGCTTGCCTTCCTCGCGGGCAAGAATTTCTGCCAGCTCCTCAGCATGCTGCGTTATAAGCTCGAACCACCGGCGCAGAAGGCGCGCGCGCTCCTTGCCGGGCGTCTGCTTCCAGTTCGCAAAAGCTGCCGCAGCCGCCTCCACTGCGGCCGCAGCGTCTTCTGCCGAGCAGTCTGCGACGCTGGCGAGGATGGAGCCCGCAGCGGGATCTTTAACCTCGAAGCGCCGCCCGCTGGTAGAGGCGCGCCATTGCCCGCCGATGAAAGCTTGATCGCGTAAAAGCTTGAGGCCTGGGCTCATTGCTTGCCTGCTTGCGGTTGCCGATGCTGACGCGCTGCCTGCTTAAGGCAGGGCATAACCTGCCCGCTCCATCTTCTGCCGCGGTTTCCGGTCCCGATCCCAGCCCCCGCAGCGCTGACGCGGCGGCGCCTGCCTTGCCTTTGCGCGCCTTGCAGCCTATAAGCGCGCTCATCCCACACGCGGACTGCGCGGCCTTGATTGAAGGGCTGCTCCCGGTGGCCTTCCCCCGCGGCCTGCGGGCGGGGAGGCCTGCAACGCTCCGCGGCGGCCTTAACCGGAGAAGATAGATGTCTTTGCCTGATTTCACGATGCGCGGCCTTCTCGAGGCGGGCGCCCATTTCGGCCACCAGTCCCACCGCTGGAACCCAAAGATGGCGCGCTATATTTTCGGGACGCGCAACAATATTCATATCATCGACCTTGCCCAGACGGTCCCGCTTCTGCACCAGGCGCTCAAGGCCATATCGGACATTGTGGCTCGGGGCGGGCGGGTGCTGTTCGTTGGCACCAAGCGCCAGGCTCAGGAGCCGATCGCCGAAGCGGCGAAGCGGTCGGCGCAATATTACATCAATTCACGCTGGCTCGGGGGAATGCTTACAAATTGGAAGACGGTCTCGGCCTCGATCCAGCGGCTGCGCAAGCTTGACGAGCTTCTGAGCGGCGCTGCCGCGGGGCTCACCAAAAAAGAACGCCTGATGATTTCGCGGGAGCGCGACAAGCTCGAAAAGGCGCTCGGCGGAATCAAGGACATGGGCGGGATTCCGGATCTCCTCTTTGTGATCGATACGAACAAGGAGCAGCTTGCCATCAAGGAGGCACAGCGGCTGCGCATCCCTGTCGTGGCCGTGCTCGACACCAATTGCGACCCCGACGGCATCACCTATCCGGTTCCTGGAAACGACGACGCAGGACGCGCCATTTCGCTTTACTGCGACCTTGCGGCGCGCGCCGCGATTGACGGCATCTCCCGCGCGCAAGGGATGGCCGGAATCGATGCGGGCGAGATGGAGCAGCCGCTTGACGAAGAGCTGCCGCCTGCGGGAGCGGAGCCTGCCGCTGCCGCCGGGCCTGAGCCTGCGGCGGGCGAGGCTCCCGGGGAAGAACAGACGGAAACCTTCGAGGTCCTGACCGCGCCGCGCGGCGCCCCCGACGACCTTGCGAAGCTGCCGGGCGTCGGGCCGCAGATTATCAAGAAGCTCAACGATGCCGGCATCTTCCATTACTGGCAGATTGCGGCCATGACGCCTGAAGATGTTGCGCGGATCGACCGGGAGCTAAAGCTTGGCGGGCGGATCGAGCGCGACCGCTGGGTGGAGACAGCGCGCAGTCTCGTCGCAGGTTAAACGCGCGTCGCGGGAAGGCCTTATCAAGGCTTCAATTCGGCAATTTGCAAGTCTTCCGCAAGGCACGTGAGCCATCCGCCGGAAGGCTTTCTGACGATAAAGGAAAAGCACAATGGCGAGCATCACTGCGGCGATGGTCAAGGATCTGCGCGACAAAACCGGCGCCGGCATGATGGATTGCAAGACGGCACTCGGGGAAACAGGCGGCGATGTCGAAGCGGCGATCGACTGGCTTCGCAAGAAGGGGCTCTCAAAAGCGGCCAAGAAATCTGGCCGGGTTGCTGCCGAGGGGCTTGTGGCCGTTGCAACAAGCGGCTTAGGCGGCGTTGCCATCGAGCTCAATTCCGAAACGGATTTCGTGGCCCGCAACGCTGACTTTCAGACGCTTGCGCGGAACATCGCTCAGGTGGCTTTGGAAAGCGGCGTGACCGATGCCGAGGCGCTGAAAGCTGCTGCTTATCCCGGAGGCGGAACCGTCGGGGAGGCGATCGCCAATGCCATTGCGACAATTGGCGAGAACATGACCTTGCGTCGCGCCGCAATTCTGCGCGCGGGGCAGGGGGTGATCGGCCAGTATGTGCACAATCAGGTCTCCGACGGGCTTGGAAAGATCGGCGTGCTTGTCGCCCTCGAATCGGCTGCGAGTCAGGACGTCCTCGCGCCGCTTGCCCGCCTGATCGCCCTTCATGTCGCTGCCGCAAACCCTCTTGCCGTCGATTCGTCAGGTCTCGATCCAGACGCGATCGCGCGCGAAAGGGCTGTGCTTGAAGGGAAGAATGAGGGCAAGCCCCCTCATGTGCTTGAGAAAATCATCGAGTCGGGGCTGAAGACTTATTACAAGGAAGTGTGCCTCTTGGATCAGCCTTCGATTCACGCAGAGCATGCGAATAAGACCATCGGCCAAGTGGTTGCGGAGGCGGCAAAAACGGCGGGGACGCCCATTGCGCTTAAGGGATTCATCCGCTTTGCCCTGGGGGAAGGGATCGAGAAGCAGGAAGCGGATTTTGCCGCTGAAGTCGCCGCTGCACGGGGCGGCAAAGAGTAGCAGGGGCTTTTGATTCGAGACGGCGGGGGATTTCGGGGCGAAGACGCCGCAGGATTCTCTTCTGCCAGAGGATGGGGCGCTGGCTCTTCAGGAGTGAGCCTGCCCATTGTTTAGGTTTGACTTGCGGCGCTTTTCGCGGAAAGGCTTAACGGGCTGCGCGATCCGATATTTGCCGCAGGCCCTGCGTTGAAGACTTTCCTCCCAGGCAAGATTTTCAAGGAGAATTCCCATGCCGGTTTCTCGTCCCTTTGTGCTCATCGGCTGCGCTGCGGCATCGGCAGCCGTATGTTTGATGCTGCCGGGGACAGGTGAGGCTCAGGACGCGCGCCGTCAATGCAGCGAGAAATATCAGGCAGCCAAGGCTGCCGGAACTCTGACCGAAACCTGGCCGCAATTTTACAGCCGCTGCATGGCCGAAGCCAGGGAGGCAAAGCCTGCCGCCGAGGCTGTTCCGCCCCAGGATTTCCGCCGGATATGCAGCGAAAAATACCAGGAAGCCAAGGCGGCTGGGACATTGACCGAGAACTGGCCGCAATTTTACAGCCGCTGCACCGCTGAACTCAAAGCGCAGCCGCCAGCCGCCGCTGCGGTTCCGGCGCCAGCCCCAGAGGCGCGGCCTTCGGCCGCAGCGCCCTCGCCGCCGCCCGCGGCCGCGGAACCCGCGCCAGACGCGGAGCTGCCCGAGGCTCCCGCTGTTGCAGAGCCTGCCCCTGCGGAGGAGGCGCCTCAGGCGCCGGCCGCCGCCGAGACCCCGGCGCCTCCCGAAGCAGAGCCGCAAGCGCCCGCTGCGGCCGAAGCGCCAGTGCCAGAGCGCAAGCCCGCCGCCGCGGCCAAACCTCCCGCTGTGACGGAGCCAGAGCCGAAGGAAGCTGCTGCGCCCCTTGCCGAGGGGCCGGTGTTCCCTTCCGCCATCGCTGAAAAATATGCCAAGCTGCCGCCCGCCAAGGCACGCCTCAAAACGTGCTCAGACCAATTCAATGCCAACAAGGCTGCCAATGCCAATGCGGGAATGAAGTGGGGCGGCAAAGGCGGCTATTGGAGCGAGTGCAACAAGCGGTTGAAGCAATAGAGCGGGCAGGCTGAGCTGCGGGCAGGCGGGGAGGAGCGTCCTGGGAAGGCACGGCCTTCCGGGGCCAGCTCCGCCTCTGTTGCCAGAGCAGGTAGAGCGGCAATGCTGCGCTAAGCCATGAAGCTCTTGCGGAATGCCGGCCGCGTGCAGCCCGTGGTTTTCATGGACAGAATGCGCACGCAAATTTATAACCCGCGCCGGATCAATGGCGCGCAAGGCGCCGCCCAAAAAGGGTTTGGCTGACGCATATGCATGATGCTGTCCTAGAGAAAGTGAGCGAGGCGCAGAAGACGCTGTCCCACTCGGCCGTTCTCCGCCGCACTATGGTGGATTGCCAGATCCGCACCTTTGACGTGACGGATCACCGCGTCCTTGCGCGCATGCTGGAAGTGCCGCGTGAGCAATTCCTTCCCCCGGAGCTTGCGGCATTGGCCTATTCCGACCTGCCCTTGGAGCTGAAACCCTCCGGGCCAGGCGGCGAGCGCCGGACGCTCCTTCCGCCTCTCGTGCTTGCACGGCTGATCCAGGAGGCTGGGGTTTCGGCGGACGACAGCGTGCTCGATGTCGCTCCTGGAGGCGGCTATTCCTCTGCGGTTCTTGCCGGTCTCGCGGGGCGGGTGGTGGCGCTGGAATCAGACCGTTCGCTGTGTGAAACGATGCGGGCCAATTTCGATGCGGCTGGGCTTTCAGGGGTGCGCGCCGTTTGCGGCCCGCTAGCCGCTGGCGCGCCGGATGAAGCGCCCTTCGATATCATTTTCGTCAACGGCACTGTCGAAAACAATCTGGATCAGCTTTTCGCGCAGCTGAAAGAAGGCGGGCGGCTTCTGGCTCTGAAGCATCTGCCGGGCGATCTCACCGGCCGCGCGGGCAAGGCGGTGCGCTTTGAGAAGGTTGCCGGGGCAAAAGGCTATCGCGTGCTCTTCGATGCTGCCGCGCCGGTGCTCGAAGCATTCCGCCAGAAAGAGCAGTTCCGGTTTTACTGAGAGCACGGCTTCGCCATGCGGCTTTGCTTGCTGCGTTAAGCGGAAAATTCTGTGGACAATTGAGGGCGTCTTTCGCGGTGCTGCCGGCCCTCTTTTTCGCCGGCGGGGCGGAAGACAGGCTTCGGGCAAGGAAGCTGGCCCACAATACATCCTGAGATCCTGGCAAAAGTCAGCCGTCCCTCGCTTCAAGGCTCGGAGGGCCGTCCCCCTGCTGCAGCCGTTGCGGCTGGCTGGAGCGTGAGGACCTCAGTTTGAATCTTTTTGAGTCTTTGATTTTGGATTCTTGCCTGTTTGGCTTTGTTGAAGAATCGGCATATTGGTGGGCATAGTCTGAGCCGGGCGCTTCCAGACCCTGCCCGGGGCGGGGGCGGCGCGGCCCCGAGGCTCACGCGGCGGGTTAAGATAGGCTAGGGGCTCGCAGCCGCCGCCAAGACGCGGGCAGTGTTTCGCGCAGAGTTTATTGCCGGGAGGCACCATAAGACCATGAGCGCAGCCACCCAACTGACCAATGACGTGCCTGACCCCGAGCCTCTCAACGAGCCCTCCATGGTCGAGATCCTGGCGTCGATCCGGCGCATTATCGCGGACGGCCAAGCCTTTTCCGCAGGCCAGGAGGAGACAGGCGGAGACTTGCGCCAGCCCGCAGAGGATATTGAAAAGGCAGCGCCTGAGCTGTGCCCCGCTCCTTCTGATGAGAAGAGCCCGCCGCTCGCCTCCCCTGAGACTGGGAATTCGGTCAATGCCGCGTTCAATGCTCTGCTTGCCAGCAGGCTTGCCCGCCAAAGCGATGTCATTATTGCGCTCATTCGGGACATGCTGCGCCCAATGGTCAAGTCCTGGCTTGATGAAAATCTCCCCCGGATCGTTGAGCGGTTGGTTAGCGCCGAGATCGAGCGGATGACAAAGGCCGAATAGATGGCTGTTGCGCGGCTCTTAGCGGATCTTAGATGGCGGTCTTGAGGCAGACGCCCTTATGATGTCTGCTGCCTGCGGAAACTTGCATTTTGATCTGCGGTTTGCCATCGCTCGCATGCGTCTGGGCGCGTCTGCAAGGGCTGGCGGCTGACGCTTGGAATACTCACGGATGATGGACAAGACTTTCGATCCTCAGGCGGTCGAAGGCCGTATTGCTGCGGCTTGGGAAGAGGCAGAAGCCTTCCGGGCGGGCCGCCCAGAGCGGGCAGGGGCCGCGCTGTTCACAATTGTGATCCCGCCGCCGAATGTCACGGGCTCCCTGCACATGGGCCATGCGCTCAACACAACGCTGCAGGATATCCTTTGCCGATTCGAGCGCATGCGGGGCAAGGATGTGCTTTGGCAGCCTGGCACCGACCATGCCGGGATCGCAACGCAAATGGTTGTCGAGCGCCAGCTCATGGAGCGGCAGGAGCCGCGCCGGACCGCTCTTGGCCGCGAGAAATTTGTCGAGAAGGTATGGGCCTGGAAAGCCCAATCTGGAGGGGCGATCGTCGAGCAGCTCAAGAGGCTTGGCGCGTCCTGCGATTGGACCCGGGAGCGCTTCACGCTGGACGAAGGGCTTTCGCGCGCGGTCATCAAGGTCTTCGCCGATCTTTATCAGCAGGGCCTCATTTACAAGGATAAGCGTCTCGTCAACTGGGACCCCGCGCTACAGACCGCAATCTCTGATCTCGAAGTGGTGCAGGTCGAGACCAAGGGCCATCTGTGGCATTTCAAATATCCGGTTGTCGATGAGAGAGGCGAGGAAACCGGCGAGTTCATCGTCGTTGCGACGACCCGGCCCGAGACCATGCTTGGCGACACGGCGGTTGCCGTGCATCCCGGGGACCCGCGCTACAAGCACCTCCACGGCAAGAAGGTCCGGCTGCCGCTCGTCGGCAGGCTTATCCCGGTCATTGCCGATGAGTACTCAGACCCGGAGAAGGGCACCGGCGCGGTGAAAATCACCCCAGCCCACGACTTCAATGATTTCGAGGTCGGGCGGCGGCATGGGCTGCGGCTCATCAACGTCCTCAGCGCTGAGGCGGAGCTCACGCTGCGGGACAATGAAGAGTTTCTCCGCGGCGCCGGCCCTTCCGCGGACTTGGATATTTTGCTTGGCGAATTGGACAGCCTGCGGCGTGACGTGGCCCGCAAACGGGTCGTCGAGCTGATGGAGGCGCGGGGGCTCCTCGAAAAGGCCGAGCCCTACACGCATATGGTGCCCCACGGCGACCGCTCTGGCGCCGTGATCGAGCCCTGGCTCACCGATCAATGGTATGTGAATGCGAAGGTACTTGCCGGGCCTGCCATGGAGGCCGTGCGCGCAGGCAAGACGCGCTTTATCCCGAAAAATTGGGAAAAGACTTATTTTGACTGGCTTGAAAACATTCAGCCGTGGTGCATCTCGCGGCAGCTCTGGTGGGGGCACCGGATACCTGCTTGGTACGGCCCGCCGAAATCTGCTGACGGGACGGTGATCAAGGCTGGCGGAGGGGCAGAGCTTGCATCGCTGAGCGATCACTGGGAAATCTTCGTGGGGGAATCAGAAGAGGCGGCCGTCAAAGCGGCTGAGGCGCATTACGGCAGGCCCGTGAAAGTCATCGAGGCCGGAGGACTTGGCGAGGCTGTTCTTGCCGGAGAGGCTGTCCCCCTGTTCCGCGATCCTGATGTTCTCGACACATGGTTCTCCGCGGCGTTGTGGCCTTTCTCCACCCTTGGCTGGCCCGATGAGACTCCTGAGCTTAAAGAGCGCTATCCAACGAGCGTGCTCGTCACGGGCTTCGACATCATCTTTTTCTGGGTCGCCCGGATGATGATGATGGGCCTGCATTTCTTGGGCGATGTGCCTTTCCGCGATGTCTACATCCACGCCCTCGTCCGCGACGAGAAGGGCGCGAAGATGTCGAAGTCGAAGGGCAATGTGATCGATCCCCTTGAGCTTATTGGCATTTATGGCGCGGATGCCTTGCGCTTCACGCTTGCCGCCATGGCGGCGCAGGGGCGTGACATCAAGCTTTCGGCACAGCGCATCGAAGGCTACCGCAATTTCGGAACGAAGCTTTGGAACGCTGCGCGCTTTGCCGAAATGAACGGCTGCGTTCTCGATCCAGCCTTCGATCCGCGCCAGATGAAAATCACACTGAACAGGTGGATCGTGGGCGAGACGGCAAAGACCGTTGCCGAAATCACCTCGGCCATCGAAGCCTACCGTTTCAACGAAGCGGCGGGCGCGGCATACCGTTTCGTATGGAACATTTACTGCGACTGGTATCTCGAGCTTGCCAAGCCGCTGCTGCAGGGCGCCGATGGGCCCGCGAAGGAGGAAACACGGGCCGCTACAGCCTTTGTGCGCGAGCAGCTTCTCAAGCTCCTCCATCCCTTCATGCCTTTCATCACGGAAGAGCTTTGGGCGATCACGGCAAGCCCGCACAGGCCTCGCGCTAGCCTCCTTGCGCTCGCTGAATGGCCGGATCTCGCAGGCTGTGAAAACCCCGCCGCTGAGGCCGAGATTGGCTTCATCGTCGAGCTGATCTCGGAGATACGCTCGGTGCGGGCGGAGATGAATGTTCCGCCTGCCGCGCAAATTCCGCTCGTTCTCGTCAATGCCTCTGCCGGGGTCAAGGCCTATGTTGAGGCCTGGGACGAGACCATCAGGCGGCTGGCCCGCTTGTCGGAGATCGCTTTTTCCGGCGCCGCGCCTCCCAAATCGGTGCAGACGGTCGTGCGCCAGACGGTAGCTGCTTTGCCGCTGCATGGCTTCGTCGATATCGAGGCGGAAAGGACCCGCCTTGTGAAGGAGATCGCCAAATTGAAGGGCGAGTCTTCGAAGATCGAGGCCAAGCTCAACAATCGCGAGTTTGTCGCGCGCGCCCCGGAGGAGATCGTCGAAGAAAACCGCGAGCGGCTCGCGGAGACTTTATCAAAGCAGGAAAAGCTCACTGCGGCGCTGGAGCGGCTCCAGGGGGCATGAGATCCCGCAGGGGCTCAGCCCACGATCGCGTCAAACACGAGCTTGGCATTTAAGCCGATGATCACCACAGCGATGAGGCCCGCAATTGCGCTTGTTGCCAGCGGCGCTTTGAGCGCCCCCATTCTGCGGCGCGAGGCCGTAAAGGCGACGAGGGGAACAACGGCGAAGGGCAAAGTGAGGCTCAGGATGACCTGGCTCAGCACAAGGAGGCTGTTCGTTGCGGCGGAGCCGCCGATCACGACAACCGCCGCCGCCGGGACGATGGCCACGAGCCGGGTGAGAAGCCGCCGCGCAACGGGGTTGAGCTTGATGTTAATAAATCCTTCCATGACGATCTGCCCCGCGAGCGTGGCTGTCAAGGTCGAATTCAACCCGCAGGCAATAAGCGCTATTGCGAAGAGCTTGGCGGCAAGAGCGCTGCCGAGAAGGGGGGCAATCAAATAATAGGCATCCTGCAGCTCCGCGACCTCCGTATGGCCATGGGCATAAAAGGCCGCGGCAGCGAGGATCAGGATCGAGCCGTTGATAAGCAGCGCGAATAGCAAGGCGACGGTCGAATCAAGAATGGAAAGCCGGATGGCGGACGCCCGCTCTGCTAAGCTTAACCCTACCTGGCGGGTCAGAACGACGCCTGAATGCAGATAGAGGTTATGGGGCATCACCGTCGCGCCCAGGATCCCAAGGCCGATATAGAGCATCCCCGTGTTAGTGACCAGCTCGCGGCTTGGTAAAAGGGCCCTCGCCACCTCAGCCATGTCCGGGCGCGCAAGGAAGAGCTCGACCGCAAAGCAAGAGGCGATCAGTATGAGAAGCGAGACAACGAAGGCTTCGAGCTTGCGGAAGCCGAACCGCATAAAGGCGAGAATGAGCAGCGCATCAAGGGCGGTCAGCACAACCCCTGCCCCCAGAGGCAAGCCGGTCAGGAGCTCAAGGCCGATCGCGGTCCCGATAACTTCGGCGAGGTCCGTCGCAACAATCGCCGTCTCCATGATGAGCCAGAACACAAGCCTCACGGGGCGGGGAAAGCTTGCCCCGCAGTTCTGAGCAAGATCAAGCCCCGTGGCGAATGCGAGCCGCGCGGAAAGCGCTTGCAGAACGATGGCCATAAGGCTTGAGAGAACGGCCACGAACAGCAGCGTCATGCCATAACGTGAGCCGCCCGCAAGCGCTGTCGCCCAGTTGCCGGGGTCCATATAGCCCGTCGCGACAAGATAGCCCGGCCCAGCGAAGCTCAGAAACCGCCGCAGCGCCGGGCCGGTTTTTGCGACTTTGACGCTGCCATGCGCAGCGCCAAGAGACGGCTGAAGCCCATGCGGGGCGGAGTAGTGTGCGGCGGTCAAATTCATCGGGTCGCGCCGTGGATCGCCTGACTGGCATTGAAAGTGGCAAAAAGTTCGACGCTTTGATCAAGCGGCTGGGGGTCCGCCCCTAGCTCGCTCTGCCGCCTTAGCTGGCGGCATGCGCCACTGAGCAGTGATGTAGCATGGGCTACAAAATAATCAAACCCCAAACGTTGACTTGAGCGCCTTTTGTTCGAATTTTGGAAAGACGCTGGCAGATCAAGGGAGAACGGGTTGCCTTCCGATGAGCGTTAAGAAAGCGCCGCCGTCAGCCGGGCTGCCAATAGAATCCGTCCAGGCCCGCCGGTTCGAGAAGGCGCGCGCGGGGCGGGCCTCGGCTGTGCTCGAGGACTATGTCGAATTGATCGATGACCTGCTTCAAAGCTCGGGCGAGGCGCGGCCGACAGACATCGCGCGCCGGCTCGGCGTCTCCCATGCCACAGCGATCAAGACGATCGCCCGGCTGAAGAGGGAGGGGCTTGCAACCTCGAAGCTCTACCGGGGCGTTTTTTTGACGCCCGAGGGGCATGGGCTCGCCAAACGGGTCCGCGCCAGGCACCGTCTGGTCGTCGATCTTTTGCGCGCTGTCGGTGTCCCTGGGGAATGCGCCGAGCTCGACGCCGAGGGCATTGAGCACCATGTCTCAGACACGGCTCTTGACGCTTTCGCGCAGTTTCTGAAACAGCGCGGCGGGGAGTCTTGACGGTTTGCGCTGCCTGCCGGGGGGCTTTCCTGGGAGTGCCGCAACAATCCCGATTCGGCCCCGCAGAGCGGCTGAGCCGTTGGCCCACCTTGGGGAGGGCAGAAATTGCGGCCTCTCAGCAGAATTTTGCTCGCCAAGAGAGAAAAATTGTGCTCTTGGTGCCACAGAGCATTACGAGTTAACTCTGACTTGGCGTCGTAAGCAAAAGTTGCTTTTTCAGACAATCGCAAGTTGCTACTGTTCTTTTGAAATTAGGCTTTAACTGCGCTGCGGCATTGGCCGGGCACAATAAGAAATAGGAATTTCCGCCCGCTTCCCCGCGCGGCAGCCCTCAAGGGCATAGAGCTTCCCGCAACCCCGCAACAGGCCGGCTTCTCCGGAACGATCACCCATGGACCATCGCGTTTTCGACAAGAGCAAGCTTCCGAGCCGGCATGTGACGGAAGGCACATCGCGGGCGCCGCACCGCTCATATCTCTACGCCATGGGATTGACACGCGAGCAAATCCATCAGCCCCTCGTCGGCGTGGCAAGCTGCTGGAATGAAGCAGCCCCCTGCAACATCGCCCTGATGCGTCAGGCGCAGGCGGTGAAACGGGGCGTCGCGGCCGCGGGCGGCACGCCGCGCGAGTTCTGCACGATCACGGTCACCGACGGCATCGCCATGGGCCACGAGGGGATGAAATCCTCTCTCGTTTCCCGCGAGGTGATCGCCGACTCGGTTGAATTGACCATGCGCGGCCATTGCTACGATGCGCTTGTGGGGCTTGCAGGCTGTGACAAGTCTCTGCCGGGAATGATGATGGCCATGCTCCGGCTCAATGTGCCTTCCATTTTCATCTATGGCGGATCGATCCTCCCCGGGACATTCAAAGGGCAGCCGGTCACTGTGCAGGATCTTTTCGAAGCTGTTGGCAAGGTTTCGGTTGGCGAGATGTCTCCTGCGGACCTCGATCTCCTCGAAACTGTCGCTTGCCCTTCGGCCGGGGCCTGCGGAGCGCAATTCACTGCCAACACGATGGCGGCTGTCTCGGAGGCCATTGGGCTAGCCCTGCCTTATTCCGCGGGCGCTCCTGCTCCTTATGAGATCCGCGACAGCTTCTGCGCGGCGGCGGGGGAGATGGTGATGGATCTCCTCGCGCGCAGGATCCGCCCCCGGGATATCGTCACGCGGAAGTCGCTCGAGAATGCCGCAACAGTCGTCGCGGCCTCTGGCGGCTCGACGAATGCCGCGCTGCACCTTCCCGCTATTGCCAATGAATGCGGGATCAAATTCGATCTCTTCGATGTGGCGGAGATTTTCCGCAGGACGCCCTACATCGCCGATCTGAAGCCTGCAGGAAAATATGTCGCCAAGGATCTTTTCGAGGCGGGCGGCGTGCCACTTCTCATGAAGACACTTCTCGACAAGGGGTTCCTTCATGGGGATTGCCTGACCGTCACCGGGCGCACTCTGGCCGAGAACCTGGAAAAGGTCGCCTGGAATCCCCATCAAGACGTCGTCTGGCCAGCCGATAAGCCCATCTCAGCCACGGGGGGCGTCGTTGGCCTCCGGGGAAACCTCGCGCCAGAAGGCGCGATTGTGAAGATCGCAGGCATTCCGGAAGAGGGGCTGGTCTTCAAAGGCCCTGCGCTTTGCTTCGATAGCGAGGAGGAGTGCTTCGAGGCGGTAACGAGCCGCCGTTATCCTGAGGGCTGCGTCCTTGTGATCCGCTACGAAGGGCCGCGCGGGGGGCCCGGCATGCGGGAGATGCTGTCCACAACGGCAGCGCTTTACGGCCAGGGGATGGGGTCGAAGGTCGCCCTCATTACCGATGGCCGGTTCTCTGGCGCCACACGCGGTCTTTGCGTCGGTCACGTCGGGCCGGAAGCCGCCGTCGGGGGGCCGATCGCGCTTGTCCGCAACGGCGATGTGATCGAAATCAATGCCATTAAGGGAACAATTGACCTCCAAATGGGGGATGCAGAATTGGAAAAAAGAAAAAAAGATTGGCGCCCCCGGAAAACCAATTTCGGTTCTGGCGCGTTATGGAAATATGCGCAGATGGTTGGTCCGGCCGTTTCCGGAGCGGTGACACATCCGGGCGCTTCGGGTGAAACAAATGCCTATGCTGACATCTAGCCGTTTAACAGGGATTATACTGTTTGGGCTGGCCGCATGCGTTCCGGGCCGGATTGGCGCCTTTGAAAGCGCCGAGAGCGCAAGGGTCGAAAAGGCGCCGCTTCAAACCTATGCAACACCCCGGGCGGCGCTGCGCGCTGGCCTCGAAGGTGTCCGCGCCGGTGATGCAACGGCTGCGGTCGAGGCGCTGAAATACGCAGCCGCCGGCGGCGAGCTGCTCGCGCAGTGGAAGCTCGCAAAAATGTACGCCAATGGCGAGGGCGTGCCTCGCGACGATGCCAAGGCTTATGACTATTTCTCGGACATCGTCGCGAATTACGATGAGGACAATCCGGACCGGCGTGAACTTGCCGTCGTGGCGAATGCATTCGTCGCGCTCGGAGTTTACAGCCTGAACGGCATCGCGGCCGCGAAAGTCCCTGCCGATCCGGAGCGGGCGATCCAGCTTTTCCAATTTGCGGCGACGAATTTCGGCGATGCCGATGCCCAGTATCATCTGGCGCGGATGCATTTGGACGGCGCAGGCGTCGGCAAGGACAGCCGCGAGGCCGTCCGCTGGCTCTTTCTTGCCGCCGGGAAGGGCCATCCCCAGGCGCAAGCTCTGCTGGGTCAGATGCTGTTTGCCGGCAAGGAAGGCGTAAAGCAGCAGCGCGCGCGTGGGCTCATGTGGCTGACCCTTGCACGGGAAGCCGCGGCAGAGTCGAAGAAAGACAAATGGATTGTCGATCTTTACAACACTGCGGTTGCCGAGGCGAACGACGAAGACCGCCACGAGGCGCTCGCCTATCTGGAAGAGTATTTAAAACGGCGCAATTGACTGGGAGAAGCGGGGCGAGGCCTTACGGTATGCTCCGCCATATTCCACAGGGGCGAAGCCGCTTCAGCCTCTGTCAGCTTCTGTGAATGCCGCGTGACAAAGGCGCAGCTGCCGGCGCCTCGCGCCAGTATACGAGCCAGCCAAACAGCAGCATATCGGCGAGTATGATGAGTGAACCGCCTGCGGCAAGAGGCTCGGCAGCGGGATGGCCGCTGTGAACGAGTCCCACTCCAACGGTGAGGGTGAGGGTTGCAACGATCCAAACCCAGACCTGGAGCAGCGCGGCCTTGCGCCCATCCAATGCCGGGTGGAGATGGTAAAAGATTCCAAAGAGGAAGAGCGAGACCCAGCCAAGCAAGGCGAGATGCGCATGAGCGGGCATGGTGGAGTGATCGCCGGAGATCGCCATCGCGAGCCCCCATCCCATTCCTATGACTGCCAGCACGACGGCAGCACGGAAGCTTAACGAAGCTGCTTTCATTCTTCCTCTCGATCCTTGAACGCGCTCTCCGAGAGTTGCGCTATAACTATCGAAGCTTGTGCAGACAAGCGCTGCCGCTGCGTCTTTTGCTTACTCCTCCGGTTTTGCCAGTTTCTGCTGACGTTTTCTCGCTTCCTTCATGCGCTGGGACATCCTGATCGCGCGCCTGGCTTCGGCGAAGCCCCCCGAGGGCTGGAGGACTTTGCGGAACTCATCCCGCTTTTCGTGGATTGATGCGATGACCTTTCCCATAGGAATGCCCATGTCTACAAGGACAGCCTCCGACAGCTGCAAGCTGGCCTCGATTGTCTCAGGGACCGCATCTGTCACGCCGAGCCTGTAGAGTTCCGTTGCATGGTGCGCATCGCGCGCTCTCGCAACGATCGTCAGATTGGGATGATCTGCGCGCGCGGCACGGACGATCTCCCCGGACTCCTCATGCCGGTTCGTCGTGATGATCAGCGCTTTGGCCCTTGCCAATCCGCAGCGGGCGAGAAACTCGGGCCGTGATGCGTTTCCAAAATAAATGTCGCGGCCTTCGCGGCGGAAGCGCGTGACGATCGCTGGATCGCTATCCACGGCAAGATAGCGCAGACCATGCGCCTGGAGCATGTCGCCGACGAGCTGGCCGACCCGGCCGAAGCCGACAATGATGGCATCAGGCGCGGGCCCGTCCGTCACCGGCTCGAGGAGGAGGGCGGCGTCATAGAGGGGCGGGCGCCGCGCTAAGCGCTTGCTCAGGGCGCCGAGAAAGGGAACCGCGATCATGGAGAGCGTCACTGCAATCATTGCATTCGTGCCGGCCGGGGCGGGAACCACCTTGGCGGCGATCGCTGAGGTAAGGATGACGAAAGCGAATTCCCCGCCAGGGGCGAGCATCAAGGCCGCCTCGGTCGCGGCGCGCAAGGGCACGCGCATGATCAGCCCGGCAAGCCAGTTGACACAGAATTTGACGAGAATGATGCACAGCGAGCTGCCGAAAGTCACGAGCGGGGCGGAGAGGACCTGAGACAGATCGAGGCTTGCTCCGATCGACACAAAGAAAAGCCCGAGCAGGAGCCCGCGGAAAGGGTCGATCGTCACCTCGATCTCGCGGCGGTATTCTGTCTCAGCGAGAAGCACACCTGCGATAAATGCGCCAAGCCCCATGGAAAACCCGCTCGCGGCCGTCACGGCGCCGGTCCCGATGACAACAAGGAGGCAGGCCGCCATGAAGAATTCGGTTGACCCCGTGGCCGCCACGAGCCTGAACAGCGGCCTTATCACGAGCCGGCCGCTTAGAACGATGAGGCTCAATCCCGTCAGTGCCGGAACGAGGAAGGACACAAAGGCGGCCTTAAGGCTTCCTCCCCGCGCGCCAAGCATCGTGACCATGAACAGAAGCGGCGCGACCATGAGATCTTGAAAGAGCAGGACAGCAAAGGTTGTGCGCCCTGCCATGGTGCCGAGGCGCTTGGCTTCGGCAAGCACGGGCAGAACAATGGCGGTGGAGGAAAGGGCAAGCGCGAACCCAAGCACGGCCGCTGAGGTCGGGGACTCGTTCAGCATCAAAGCGAGACTCCCGAGCGCGGCGGCAGAGCCTAGGAGTTGAAGCGCTCCCAAGCCGAAAACGAGCCATCCGATGATCGCCAAACGCTGCCAGGAGAGCTCAAGGCCGATCATGAAGAGGAGCAGGACGACGCCAAGCTCAGCGACCTTTGCATCCTCTTCGAGATTCTGCAGAGCGAAGGGGGCAAGCCATTGGAACTCCTTTGCGAGCGCGCCAAGGCCGAAGGGGCCAACGAGAATCCCAGCGCCAAGGAAGCCAAGCACCGGGCTTACTCTGAGGGCGCGGAAGAGCGGCACAATGACCCCCGCGGTCACCAGAAATATCAGCGCTTCCTTGAGGTGTGCTGGCGCGAAAGAGGTCATTGCCCTCATTACCCAATAACCTGATATGGTGCGATGCTTTTGCGGGCTGCGGCTTCATCCCGGCCTGGGCTTAGCAAGGCCTTAGGCCCCTTCTTGCAAACGCCAGAATCCTTCATGCTGCTTCCATGCCCGATTTCCAGCCGACCAATACGCCGGAACTCACAGTCAGCGAGCTTTCCGCGGCCCTCAAAAGGACCATAGAGGACCGTTTCGGCTTCGTGCGCGTGCGCGGTGAAATATCGAACTACCGCGGGCCGCATTCCTCGGGCCACGCCTATTTTTCTTTGAAGGACGAATTCGCGCGGCTTGATGCAGTCATCTGGAAAGGCGTTTTTGCGCGCTTGAAAACAAAGCCGCAAGAGGGGCTCGAAGTCATTGCCACAGGCAAGATTACAACCTATCCGGGAAAATCGGCCTATCAAATCATCATCGAGGCCCTGGAGCCAGCAGGCATCGGGGCCCTCCTTGCCCTCATTGAGGAGCGCCGCAAGAAACTTGCGGCAGAAGGGCTTTTTGACGAAGAGCGCAAATCTCCCCTTCCTTTCCTGCCGGCCCGCATCGGCGTGGTGACTTCGCCAACCGGGGCCGTGATCAGGGATATTCTGCACCGCATCGCCGAGCGTTTTCCGCGACACGTGACCGTCTGGCCCGTGCGTGTGCAGGGGGAGAGCGCGGCAAGCGAGATTGCTGCGGCAATTGACGGCTTCAACGCCTTGCCGAGGGAAGGGGAGTTGCAGCGCCCCGACATCATCATTGTTGCGCGCGGCGGCGGGTCGCTTGAAGACCTCTGGGCCTTCAACGAAGAAAGCGTCGTGCGCGCGGCGGCGCGGAGCGAAGTGCCGCTGATTGCAGCCGTCGGGCACGAAACGGATTGGACGCTGATCGACCTCGCGGCGGATTTGCGCGCGCCAACGCCCACCGCGGCAGCAGAAAAAGCAGTGCCAGTCCGCAGTGAACTTGCTTCCCTTGTCGCCGCGCTCGGGCGCCGCCAATATGCCGCTCTCCTTCGGAGCCTCGGCCAGAAGCGCAACGAGCTGCGCGGGCTCATCCGAGCCCTGCCGCAGCGTGACACTCTCCTTGCCCTGCGAAGGCAGCAGATCGACTCGCTGGAAAGCCGCCTTTTGGCGGGCGGGACAGTCATTTATGGGCAGCGGCACCTTGCTGTGTCGCGCCTTTCCCACCGGCTTTCAAGTCAGTCGCCCCAGGCAAGGCTCGCGCGTGCCGCTGAAAGGCTGCGCGCTCTGGAGCAAAGACTTTTGCGCTGGCGCGCTACGCAGAATGCTGGACGGTTGCAAGGTCTTTCGTTTGCTGCGGCAAGGCTTGAGCGGGCAAGATCTCTGCGCTTGCGCGCCGCCCAGGAGCATGCCGCAGCCTTGGCACACCGCCTGAAGCAGCAGTCACCCGCGCCGAGGCTGTCCTTCGCTGCGGGGGCGCTCGAAACGCTCCACAAGCGTTTGCTGCGGTCCGTTGTGAGGGAGCTTGAGCATAAGCAGCAAAAGCTCGCTTTGGCCATGAGGAGGTTTGCGGCGGCAAAAGGCGTTCAACTGCGCCGGGAGCAGGAGCGCATTGCTGCGGCCTGCCAGAGTTTTGACAGCCTTGCCCGCCGATTAAGGCGCGCGGCCCAAACTGCTCTCGCTCTGCGCCGGACAAGGGCAGCGGCTCTGGAACAGCTGCTTGAGAGCTTGAGTTACCGGAATGTTCTGGCCCGCGGCTTTGCCCTTATTTGGGATAGCTCGGGCAAGCCCCTGCGGCGGGCCGCCGAAGCCGCCGAGGGCATGCGTCTTGATATTGAATTTACCGATGGCCATGTGCCTGCCATCGCCGGCAAAGGCGGGCAGGTTTCGCCGCCGGGGCGAAAGCCCGCGAGGCGGCGCCTGAAACGGGACCAAGGGTCTCTTTTTTGATAGAAATCATCACACGTCATGCCATGTTAGAATGCAAAAGCCCGTTGGCGCAAGGGCCGCTCCTCCCGGATAAGCCAAGGCGCTGACCCCGCATCTTGCGGGAGATGCCCCCGCAAGGCCTGCTGCTCTGCATGGTGCCGCAACACCAAAAAAACCACTTGAACGGCGGGGATCTTCCCTGTTTACCCATGGGCACCGCCAAATTGCCGGCGAAATCCGGTCAAACCAAAAAGCTTTTTGGCGGCTGGGAGGACAACCATAGCGCTTTCTTGCCGCCGGCAGTGTGAAAATTCAAACCCTAACGATGACGAATATGCCGGCGCGGGCGGTTCAGACCTGGGCGCCGCAGGCTCGGAGTCGCTGTTTATATGAATAAGCCAGTGCGAGTTGCGTTCGACGCCATGGGCGGCGACTTTGGGCCGGAGGTGATCGTGCCGGGCGCCGCGCGTGCGTTGCGGCAGCGGCCTGACCTGCAGTTCTTGTTTTTTGGCGATGCGGCCAGGATCCGGCCGCTGCTGGATGCCGAGCCGGGCCTTTCCGCTGTCTCATCGGTCCGTCATACGGACGTCGCCGTCCGGATGGATGCAAAGCCAAGCCAAGCTTTGCGCATGGGGCGCCGGGTGTCGTCGATGTGGCTTGCGATTGAAGCGGTGAAGAAGAATGAAGCCGATGTAGCGGTTTCGGCGGGCAACACGGGCGCGCTCATGGCGATGGCAAAGACCTGCCTGCAGATGATGCCGCAGATCGGGCGCCCGGCCATCGCTGCCATCTGGCCGACCATTCGCGGCAAATCGATTGTCCTTGATCTCGGCGCGTCGATCGGCGGCGATGCAAGCCACCTCGTAAACCTTGCCGTCATGGGCTCCGCTATGGCCAGGATCGTTTTTTCGATCGAAAAGCCAACCGTCGGCTTGCTCAACATCGGGGTTGAGGAGGTCAAGGGCATTGAGGAAGTCAAGGCGGCATCGCGTTTGCTCCGGGAGGCGGACTTGCCCCATATGGCCTACCACGGCTTTGTCGAAGGCGACGATATCGGAAGGGGAACGGTCGATGTCGTCGTCACAGAGGGCTTCACCGGCAATATCGCGCTGAAGACTGCCGAAGGCACTGCTCATCAGATGGCGCAATATCTGCGCGAAGCCCTCGACCGGGATTTTTGGTCAAGGCTTGGTTATTTCCTTGCGCGCCGGGCCTTTGAGGCGCTGAAGGCGAAGATGGATCCGCGCAACGTCAACGGAGGGGTGCTGCTTGGCTTGAATGGCGTTGTCATCAAAAGCCATGGCGGATCCGATGCGTTTGGCACGGCGCAAGCCGTTGAAATGGGCTACGCTGTAGCGCGCCACCAGCTGCTGGCAAAAATCCGCGAAACGCTGTCCTGTTCGCGCGAGACCATGCCATTGCCTCCTTTGAAACCTCTGCAACGCCCGGTATCCGCGCCGTCCGCTTCTTGAACTCATATCCCGATGGATTTTTCCGTGACCCAACCAGTCTCTGCCAGGCTCCGTTCTGTCGTAATGGGGCTTGGCTCTTATCTTCCAAAGCGCATCGTCAGCAATGCCGACCTTGAGAAATCCCTTGAGACGACCGATGCATGGATCGTGCAGAGGACCGGCATCAGGCAGCGCCATGTTGCAGCAGAGAACGAGCCCACTTCGCGCCTCGGCATCAACGCGGCCGAGGCTGCGCTTGCCGACGCCGGGCTCATTGGGCAGGACATCGACTTGATCGTCGTCGCAACGTCTACGCCTGACTACACTTTTCCTTCAGTCGCGACGCAAATCCAGGCAGCCCTCGGCATGACGCATGGGGCGGCATTCGATGTTCAGGCCGTATGTTCCGGTTTTGTTTTTGCGCTCGCGACGGCGGACAAATTCTTGATCTCGGGGTCGCACAAGCGCGCCCTCGTCATTGGCGCGGAGACATTTTCCCGCCTCCTCGACTGGACCGACCGGAGAACCTGCGTTCTCTTTGGCGACGGAGCCGGGGCCGTCGTTCTCGAAGCGCAGGCTGGCGAAGGCCGGTCAAGCGACCGGGGGGTGCTGACCACGCAGCTTCGCTCGGACGGGCGCCACCGCGACAAGCTTTACGTCGATGGCGGGCC
>DASRYK010000006.1:0-2801 GCA_035687205.1 Methylocella sp.
GAGCGCAACGCGCCGGAACAAGGGCTCGCGCAAAGGAGCCCCAAGGCCATCAGGCACGCGCGGAACTCTCCATCGCCACGAAATCCCTCAGCGCTGCTGCGACCAGGCGGTTTGCCTCCCCAGTGCCCACCGTGAGGCGCAAGCAATGCGGCAGCCCATAGGCGCCAACGCGGCGCAAGATTAAGCCGCGGCTGAGCAGGAAATGGTCAGCAGCGACGGCCTCAGCTTCGTCCCGGAAGTGCAGAAGCAGGAAATTGCAGACGCTTGGCGTGACCCCGATTCCAAGCGCAGAGATTTCCTGGCTGAGCCAGGCGCGCCATTTGTCATTGTGGGCAACCGCCGCAGCGGTATGGGCTGCGTCTTCCAAGGCAGCAATCCCGGCTGCCAAGGCAGCGCCATTGGTGTTGAAAGGGCCGCGGATGCGGTTCAGCGCGTCGCAGACGCTTGGCGGCGCATAGCACCAGCCAAGCCTGATCCCGGCAAGGCCGTAAATTTTCGAAAACGTGCGCGTCATAACGACGTTGCTGCTCTTTTCGACAAGTTCGATGCCAGAAGAATAATCAGGGCAACCGGCATATTCGGCATAGGCCGCATCCAGCACGAGCAGGATGTGGCGCGGCAGGCTTTCCGCAAGCCGCCTGATCTCGGAAATTGGGAGATAGGTGCCTGTCGGATTGTTGGGATTGGCGAGAAATACGGCCTTTGTTCTCGGCCCGGACTTCGCAAGGATCTTGTCTACGTCGGCGGTGAGATTGGTCTCCCCTGCAACGACCGGGACTCCGCCCGCGGCAAGTATGGCGATCTTATAGACAAGAAACCCATGCGCCGTGAAAATGCCCTCGTCGCCGGGTGAAATAAAGGCAGATGCCAAGAGGTGAAGAATTTCGTCCGAGCCATTGCCGCAGACGATCCTTTCCGGGTCGATCCCGTGCTTCGCGCCGAGCGCTCCGCGCAAAGCGCCTGCGGATCCGTCCGGATAGTCCTGGAGGCAGCGCGCGTAAGCCTGGAATGCTTCGCGCGCGCGGGGCGACGGGCCGAGAGGTGTCTCATTGGCGGAAAGCTTGAACGCTTTTTGCGCCCCAGGGGCTTCGCTTTTTCCGGGAATATAGGGGTCGATGCCGAGGATTGCCGGGCGGGGGCGCGGCTTTGTTTCGGCCCTAGGCATGGCGATGGACGTCATCGGGGAAGGCTCCGGCAAATAATTCACTGCGCCGCCATCGTCTGAATGAGGCTCAGATCGAAACGGGCCGCATGGCTGCCAATCTCGGAAATCCTCAGCCCGGCCGCGCCCATGCGGGAAAGTCTCTGCCGCAGTTCTTCAGCTTCGCAGGATGCGGCAATCATCACGCAAACCCCGGCGGAGTCCTCATGGCGGGCAAGGCACTCAATCCCGCCTCCCTCGCCATCAAGCGGAAAGCTTCCCATCCGCTCAGCGGTCACCGCGTATAAGACAACATCGCGCACGGCTGCCTCTGCAAGAGGCTCCGCTATGATGAAAACGGGCATCCCCGCGGGATGATCCGGGCGTTCGACGAAGGGCAGCCTCGCTATGATCTTGGGTGCGTCGGGCAATGCAAGGCCGCGCCACCATGGCCCCGAGCGATCATTTCCCTCAACCCGCACAACCCCTAGGTCGCCATGCGATTTTGCCACGGCTTCAATAACAAGCGCTGCGTTTTCATGCGGGACATAGGGAACCGTGAAGCCGAAATGGAACCGGCAGCTATCGCGCATCACGCCGTCGCCGCCCGAAATATCTGCATGAACAGAGTAGTTCGATTGGATATAAGTAAATGTCGAGATGATGATCCGCCAGATGCCCTCAACCGTGTCAAGCGGCAGGAGGCCATGATGCCGCAGGACGAGGCTGCGCATCATATCGGCCTCCCGGCCAGGACGGAAAGCGGAACCGCCGCCCTGCTGCGCCTTCGCCTCGATGAGCCGGTGGATGATCTCGCCGCGCTCCATGAGCTTGAGGTGCAAGGCCGCATCGATCCGGTCGATCTCGGCTCGAAGATCGTCCAGGCTCTCAAGACGGGGCGAATTGGTCATTTTGCGCTGTTTCCAGGAACATCTGCGCTGTCTTAGTGCATTTTTGGGGGAAACGGAAAGTGGCTTCGGTTTCAGCGCAGCGGAGAAAGGCCGGGAGATGGGCGCCCCTCCCGCACGCTCCTGCGGGGAGAGGCGCCCCAGAACAGAACCGCCTCAAGAATGGCGCGCCGGATCTTCGCCCTGTTCCCGCCACTCCGGGAAAACCGCCCTGTCTCCCGGCGCTCGCATGAGCCCTTTTGCGCTGCCCTTACCCGGCCCCTCCCCGCGTGGCCCCTCCACAGGCAAGAGGGGTCCGCAAGCGCTTAAAGCCCCGCCTGCGCGCGGGCAGCCTCGGGCCATAAGGCCCGGACAGGCGCAGGAAGCGAGGCAACAACCTTTGCGGTCTCACCGAAGTCGAGCTCCTGCCAAAGGAGTTCAAACACAGCCTTTGTGACGCCGAGCGGGTCGCGCGGAAACTGCGGCGGCAGCTCTCCTGAAACGCGATCCAGGAATTCGTCGAGGTGGCGCCCCCCGGCGGGTTTCGGAGTGAGGTGCCAGCCTTCGTAGTAAACGCCGCGCACAAGGATCGGCAATTGGGCCGCAAAGTGAACCGCCTGCTCCGGCGTCAGGCGGTCCCGCAGCGCATGAAGCACCGCGCGCAAAGCGCTATAGGCATGATGCCGCGTTCCTAAATGATGATCTTCGATCAGCTTTTTCAGCCAAATATTCGTTGTCTGAATCGTGTGGTCGAGAACCGGCAGTTGATTGTC
>DASRYK010000007.1:0-7006 GCA_035687205.1 Methylocella sp.
CCAGGAGGGTGAAGGAGTGACATTTCCCAGATCGAGGGGGCTTCCGTGAAACCGGTCAAGCCGAGAAGTTCAACGTTTCACGTCCAGGAGACAAAGCTTTACGAATCCCTGGCCACGGGTGACGCGCCGGTAAGGGAGACCGCGGGGGGAAAGGCGCTTTCCGGGCCGCCTTGCTCGAAGGGGCGGGGGCTGAAACACGATATTGCCGATCAAATCGGCCTTCATTTGCGCAGCATTTACGATGACGTTCTGGCTCAGCCCGTGCCAGGCCGTTTCCTCGAACTCTTGCGGGAGCTCGAAAGCACCAGCAGTTCTAGGCTAAACAAGGACCGCATGTGAGAGCCCAAAATCAGGAGACGATTGACGTAGAGGCGCCAGCCAGCCCCCAGCTTGACCATGGGGCCAGCTCGCAAATGACGGCCGATCTCCTGGCGGTCATTCCCAATCTGCGCGCCTTCGCGGTGTCGCTTTGCGGCAATGTCGACCATGCCGACGACCTCGTCCAGGAGACTCTGGTGAAGGCGTGGAGCAATCTTGACTCCTTCGTCGAGGGAACGAATCTCCGGGCCTGGCTCTTCACGATCCTGCGCAACATCTATTATTCGGAGTACCGTAAGCGGCGCCGCGAGATCGCCGACCCCGACGGGGTTTTTGCAGGGAATCTAGCGACCGCTCCGGCGCAAAGCGGGCATATGGACCTTTTGGATTTCCGCGCGGCGCTCCAGCAGCTGCCGAGCGACCAGCGCGAGGCCTTGATCCTGATTGGCGCCTCAGGCCTCTCTTACGAGGAAGCGGCGGGGATTTGCGGCTGCGCGATCGGCACGATGAAAAGCCGGGTCAACCGCGCGCGGAACCGCCTCGCCGAGATGCTGGCAATCACCTCCGGCGAGGAATTCGGCCGCGACAGCGAATGGCAGACGGTGGACGCCCTCCCTCCGGCCCAGCATTTCATGCAAGACGATAACGAATGACCGCGATAGGGCGAGCGGAGCGGCTCATCTGCCTTTGGCGGGATATACGCCTTTGGGCCGGAGAAAGGCGTGAGCGGGGCTGAGGCGACGCGGGTCGAGACCGACAGCTTCGGCCCGGTCGAGGTCCCCGCAGCGCATTACTGGGGCGCCCAAACCCAGCGCGCCCTCATTCATTTTGCCATCGGCACGCAAAAAATGCCTCTCGCGCTGATCCGCGCTTTGGCGATGGTGAAGCGCGCCGCGGCCGAGGTCAATTGCGAGCTTGGTCTCTTGCCGCGCGCGCTGAGCGAGGCAATTTCCGCGGCTGCCCGGGAAATCGAGGGCGGCAGCCTTGATGCCGAGTTCCCGCTCCCTGTCTGGCAGACGGGCTCCGGCACACAGACTAATATGAATATCAACGAGGTTATTGCCAGCCGGGCGAATGAAATGCTGGGCGCGCGCCGGGGCGCGAAAGCGCCGGTGCATCCCAACGACCATGTCAACCTGGGGCAGTCGTCCAACGATTGCTTCCCGAGCGCGATGCACATTGCGCTTGTGCTCGAGATCAAGCACCGGCTTGAGCCTGCCTTATGCGCCCTCGGCGATGCCCTTGCAGCCAAGGCGGAAGCCTTTGCAGCGGTAATCAAGACCGGCCGAACGCATTTCCAGGATGCAACGCCGGTCACTCTTGGGCAGGAGTTTTCGGCTTACGCAGCCCAGGTCCGCTACAGCATCGAGCGGATCGGCAAAACCCTTCCGGGGCTTTACCGGCTTGCCCAGGGCGGGACGGCCGTAGGCACCGGCCTCAACACAAAGCGCGGCTTTGCGGAAGCCTTCGCCGCGCGGATCGCGGCTTACACCGGCCTCCCCTTCGTCACAGCGCCGAATAAATTCGAAGCGCTGGCGGCGCATGATGCCGTGGTATTCGCGCATGGCGCTCTGACCGCTGTCGCGGCAAGCCTGTTCAAGATTTCAAGTGATATCCGCTATGCGGCAAGCGGCCCGCGCTGCGGGCTGGGCGAACTGATCTTGCCCGAAAATGAGCCAGGCTCCTCGATCATGCCTGGAAAGGTCAATCCGACCCAAGCCGAAGCGCTGGCCATGGTCTGCGCCCGCGTCTTTGGCAATGAGTCGACGATTGCCTTCGCGGGCGCGCAAGGCAATTTCGAGCTCAATGTCTACAAACCCGTCATCGCCTCCGCCAGCCTTGAGAGTATTTGCCTTCTGGCCGATGCGGCCAAGTCCTTCCGGGCGTATTGCGTCGAAGGGATCGCAGCCAACCGCGGGCGTATCGAAGAATTAATGAAACAGTCGCTAATGCTTGTGACAGCGCTTGCGCCGAAAATTGGCTACGACAGCGCCGCCAGAATCGCCAGAGCCGCGCATCTGAAAGGCACGTCCCTTAGGGACGAGGCTCTCGCTTCCGGCCTGATCAGCGCCGCAGACTATGATGCGCTTGTCAGACCCGAAAGGATGCTCGCCCCAGGCGATTGAGATCAATCTGGCAGCCAGCCGAAATAGACGCAAGCGAATAGAAAGATCCCCATTAAGCCGCGGTAGACTGCAAAGGGCCAGGAAGAGAACCGTTCCAGAATCCGCAAAAGGCCCCAGATCGCTATAAAAGCGGAAATGGATGCAATGACGAGCCCGAAGCCCAAAATCGACCAGCCATGCGCATCAAGATGGGCGCGATGGAGCTCCCAGAACTCTTTCAGCCCTGCCCCGGCGATCGCGGGCACTCCGAGCAAAAAGGAAAAGCGGGCCGCTTCCTCACGCTTGAGGTCGCGGAACAAAGCGGCGGTCAAGGTCGAGCCAGAGCGCGAAACCCCAGGAATAAGAGCCCCCGTCTGCGCCAAGCCAACGATAAGCGCGTCCTTCAAAGTTGCGTGATCGAGCGTGCGCTTGGGCCTCGCATAGATTTCCGCGAGAATAAAAAGCCCAGACATCACGACGCTGGAAATGGCGATAACCGTGAGGCTGCGCAGCGGCGACTGACAGGCGTTGAGAACGGGCGATAAGATATAGCCCGCAACGACAATGGGCAGCGTTGCAAGAACGAGCCAGATAAGGAAGCGGAAGTTCCAGTCTTGAAAATCCGCGCGCCGCACGGCGGCAAGAGCGCCAAGCCCAATGCCGCGGACATCCGTCCAGAAATAGCTCAGAACGGCAGCGAGTGCCGCAGCCTGCATTGCAGCGGAAAATGCCGATCCCGGATCCTGCCAGCCAAGAAATGCGGGGACGATCCGCATATGCGCTGTGGATGAAATCGGCAAAAGCTCCGTAATTCCTTGAACCACGCCGAGCAAGGCGACCTTGGCATAGCCAAGCGCAACAAAGCCAGTATCGAGCCCTTGAGTGCAGGCAGAGGCCATGAATGTCGTTCCCGGACTTCCTAGGGAATGTCTTGAGAGGTTGGAGCAGCGAGCTGCGGGAGGGCCACATGCGCAGATTCACCCGCAAAGATCAACGCCCTCCCCTGCCGGGAGCTTCCCCGCCATCGGGGCAGATTTGCGGCAAGGGTGAGCGTTTGAAGCAGGCTTCTTGCGCGGCGGCTCCCCGGGGGGCGCCCCCGGGAGGCAAGCCCATTGCTCCCTCGCCCCGCATGGGGCAGAACGCAACAATGTGCCTTTGCCTTTGCGCGCGGGCGCAGTAGAACCCAAAGTTCACAGCTCCATTTCTTAACCCTTGCTGCCCTCCGCTCATGCGCCTTTCCCGTTATTTTCTGCCGATTCTGCGCGAAACGCCCAAAGAGGCCGAGATCGTTTCCCACCGCCTTATGCTGCGCGCCGGCATGATCCGCCAGGAGGCGGCAGGTATATATGCCTGGCTGCCGCTCGGTTTCCGCGTTTTGCAAAAAATCGCTCAAATCGTGCGCGAAGAGATGGACAGGGCCGGCGCCATCGAGCTCTTGATGCCCACGCTCCAGCTCGCGGATCTTTGGCGGGAGAGCGGGCGCTATGAAGCTTATGGCCCGGAAATGCTGCGGATCAAGGACCGCCACGAGCGCGAGCTTCTTTACGGGCCGACCAATGAGGATATGATCACCGAGATCTTCCGGGCTTATATGCGCTCTTACCGCGACCTGCCCAAAATCCTTTACCATATCCAATGGAAGTTCCGCGACGAGTTGCGGCCCCGTTTCGGCGTGATGCGGGGACGTGAATTCCTGATGAAGGACGCCTACTCCTTCGATATTGATGAAGACTCCGCGCGGCGGTCCTACAACAAGATGTTCGCGGCCTATTTGCGGATTTTCTCCCGCATGGGCCTCAAAGCCATTCCGATGCGCGCAGAAACAGGGCCCATTGGCGGCAATCTGAGCCATGAGTTCCTCATTCTGGCGGAGACCGGCGAATCGGCGGTTTATTGCCATGCCGATGTCCTCGATCTGCCCATTCCGCCCGAGACGACGGATTACGATAGCGATCTGGCGCCGGTCGTCGAGGCCTGGACAAGGCTTTATGCCGCAACGGGCGATGTTCATGACCAGGAAAGGTTCGAGCGCGAGACCCCGCCCGGAAAGCGCATCGCAACGCGCGGCATCGAGGTTGGGCAAGTGTTTTACTTCGGTGACAAATACTCACGGCCGATGCGTGCCATGATCACCGGCCACGACGGCATCGAAAGGCCGTTCCAGGGCGGATCCTATGGGGTTGGAGTCTCGCGCCTTGTGGGCGCCGTCATCGAGGCAAGCCATGACGGTAACGGCATCATTTGGCCAGAGGCCGTTGCGCCCTTCAAGGTCGGAATCGCCAATCTCAAGCCCGGTGACAAGGCAACCGATGAGGCTTGCGAGAATCTCTATGGAGCGCTCCTGAAAGCAGGCGCCGAAGTTCTCTACGACGATACAGATGAGCGGCCGGGCGCCAAATTCGCAAGGCTCGATCTCATCGGGCTGCCCTATCAAATCATTGTGGGGCCAAAGGGGCTTGCCGAAGGGACGGTCGAACTCAAGACAAGGGCCACCGGCGCTCGCGAGAACCTCGCCCCGGCCGTGGCTGCTGCACGGCTTGCAGGCGCATGATGGAAATCTCGAAAAGCACACGCCCCTTTGCGCCCTTCGAATGGATGATCGCGCTGCGCTATCTGCGCGCGCGGCGCAAGACGAGCTTCGTCTCGGTCATCGCGCTTTTCTCCTTTCTCGGCATCATGCTTGGCGTTGCGACCTTGATCGTCGTCATGTCGGTGATGAATGGCTTTCATAAGGAGCTTCTCGAAAAAATCGTCGGCATCAACGGGCACATTTTTCTTCAGGCGGCCGACACGCAATTCACCGATTACGATGCGGTGGTGAAGGAGGTCGCAGCCGTGCCCGGCGTCGAGCTTGCTGTGCCGATGATCGAAAGCCCCGCCGCAGCCTCGACATCCAATATGGCCTTCGCCCTTGTCCGCGGCGTAAGGGAGGCCGATATCAAGCGGCTTCCGGGCATTGCGAGCAACATACGGCTTGGCACGCTTGACGGTTTCGATATAGCGGGAGGCGTCGCCATCGGCCAAAGGCTTGCAGAGAATCTTGGCCTCAGGATCGGCGATAAGGTGAAAATCTTGACAGCGCAGGGGGCGCAGACCCCCTTCGGCGTCACCCCGCGCAGCAAGGTCTATCCTGTCGTCGCAATCTTTCAGATCGGCATGGCGGAGTTTGACAATCTCTTCGTCTTCATGCCTTTCCCCGAGGCGCAGGCCTTCTTCAACAAGGACAATGAAGCAAGCGTTCTTGAGCTTTTTGTCGCAAGGCCGGAGGACATTGACGCCGTCAAGGCGGGCCTTGAGCGGGCCGTCACGCGGCCGATGCTCATGACCGATTGGCGCGAGCGCAACAAGACGTTCTTCGATGCTTTGAATGTCGAGCGCAATGTGATGTTCATCATTCTGACGCTGATCGTGCTTGTTGCTGCGCTCAACATCGTCTCGGGGCTCATCATGCTCGTCAAGGACAAGGGCCGGGATATCGCGATTTTGCGCACCATGGGGGCGACGCAAGGCGGGGTCATGCGGATCTTCCTCATTACCGGCGCCTCGATCGGCGTTGCGGGGACGCTTGCTGGCTGCATTCTCGGAGTGATCCTCGCAAGCAATGTCGAGACGCTGCGCCAGGCTCTGAACCGCCTTCTCAACGCGAATATTTTCCCCGCCGAGCTCTATTTCCTCTCGCGCCTGCCATCGGTCGTGGACGCGGGCGACGTCGCCGCTGTCGTTGGCATGACGCTCACGATCTCCCTTCTCGCAACGCTTTACCCGTCTTGGCGGGCAGCAAGGCTCGATCCCGTCGAAGCTCTGCGGTACGAATAGCCATGGCGGCACCTGCGCTTCGCCTTGCCAAGATCGAACGCCGTTACGCCCAGGGCGGAGCACCGCTTGAGGTTCTGCGCGGCGCGGATTTCTCGCTCTGGGCTGGGCAATCCGTCGCGCTTGTTGCGCCGTCGGGAGCGGGAAAATCCACCCTCCTCCATATCGCCGGGCTTCTGGAGAGGCCCGACGCCGGGGAGGTCTTTGTGTCTGGCGAGGCCACGCTTGCCATGCCCGACGATGCCCGCACGGCGCTCCGGCGCAGCGAGATTGGCTTTGTCTATCAGTTCCATCATCTGCTGCCGGAGTTTTCCGCGATTGAGAACATCATGCTCCCGCAAATGATCGCCGGGCTTGCGCGGAACGAGGCGCGGGAGCGCGCCCGGCAGCTGCTGCAGTATCTGGGGCTCTTGGGCCGGGAGGATCACAGGCCCTCGGAGCTGTCAGGAGGCGAGCAGCAGCGTGTTGCGATTGCCCGCGCCGTTGCTAACGGCCCAGGCATCCTGCTCGCCGACGAGCCGACCGGCAATCTCGACCCCAAGACGGCGCATCATGTTTTCGAAGCGCTCGACTCTCTCGTCCGGGCAACGGGGCTTGCCACGCTCGTTGCGACGCACAACATGGAGCTTGCCGCCCGCATGGACCGGCGGGTGACGCTTTATGAGGGGCGGGTCGTGGAGATGGAGTAGGGTTTCAAAACTTAAGGCAAGGCGCTTGAGATTTGCTGAAACAAGCGGCCTTTGCTGCAAACCGCGGGCAGAGTGGGAATT
>DASRYK010000008.1:0-48405 GCA_035687205.1 Methylocella sp.
GGCCTTCGCCCTAACCCAAGCCCGCGCTGCGGATTTGACGCCCCCGCCGCCGCCGCCACCACCGCCTTCCCCGCCGATCTTCTACGTCCATGTCGGCGCGCTGGGCGCTTTCTTCGATGTGAATGCAAGCTCAACCGGCGGAGGCTTCTTTAACAACGTCGCTCCGGGCGGCGTGAACATCGCCACTATCGGCAATGTGGTCATCCGGCCGAATTATACCCTGGGCTTGGAAGCTGGCTATTATGTCACGCCCAACCTCGCTCTCGTGCTTTCCGCCGGCGTTCCGCCGGTTGCGCACATCAAAGTGTCAGGCTTCTCGGCTGCAGGCCCCTTGGGCAGCAATCTCCTGGGAAGCATGCGCTGGGGCCCGGCCATGGTTCTGCTCCGCTATCAGTTCAATCAGTTTGGCGCGTTTCAGCCCTATATCGGCGCAGGCGGAACCTACGTTCTCAACCTTGGCAATATCAACGACGGCATTCTCACGAATTTCGCAGTTGATCAGAATTTCGGCTTCGTCGTCCAGGCCGGAGCGGAATATATGCTGACGCCGAACTGGGGTGTGTTCGTGGACGGCAAGAAGATATTCTATTCAACGGACGCGTCGGGCTTCTTGCTCAACACCACAATTCCCATCCGCACCCATGTGGAGCTTAACCCCTGGGTCGGCAGCGCAGGCATCACATTCAAATACTAGCCCGCGCTATGGCTCCCCCGCGCCTTTGAGAAGTTAGCAAGGGCGCGGGTTCCCTGAAGAGCCATCATAAAGCTGCAAGACGGCCTGCTGGAAGCGCTTCCGCGATTTACGCGGGAGCGCTTTCATTTGCGGTTTTTGGCCCCGCGCGCGACACCCCGACCTTGGCGGGACGAAGCACGCGCTCACCAATCGCATAGCCGTCTTCGACGACTTGCACGACCGTCCCCGCTGGAGCGGTTTCGCTTGGAATCTCGAAGAGCGCCTCATGCAGGTTGGGGTCGAATTTGGCCCCGAGCGGCTCAATCTTCTTGATGCCGTATTTCGCCAGCCGCGAATGAAAATCCCGCTCTGTGACTTCGATCCCTTCCACGAGGCCCTTCCAAGGCTGCTCCGCCCCTTCCCGGGCGGACGCCGGCAGATTCTCGAGAATGCGGCGGAGGTTGTCGGCAAAGGTGAGCATGTCGCGCGCAAAGGATGTCACGCCATAGGTTTTGGCGTCGGCAACCTCGCGCTCTGTGCGCCTTCGCAAATTCTCCATCTCGGCGAGCGTGCGCAGCAGCTTGTCCTTGAGATCGGCAATCTCGGCTTGCTGGGCCTCCTGAGCGGATGCAGCGCCGGGCGCTTCGGGGGGCGCCCCGGCTGCAGCTGCAGCATTGGCGTTCTGCGCCTCTTTGGCTGGAGCTTCCAGCGGCGCGCTGGCGGCCCCGCCAGCGGCGGAGCCTGGGCGGCTGCCGGTATCGTTCTCGTCTTTGTTGGGCTCGTTCATGACTGCTCTTTTGGACAAGGATGATGACAGATGGAAAACAAGGCGCGGATATCAGATTTCCCTCAGCCAAAATCAAGCTTCAGGATCTTTGGCCGCTGGCCAGGCAGGCAGCCCCGGCTGCAGGGCGCGGAAAACAGACTCAGCTACCGCTGCGGGAACCCTGTGATGCCTCCTTGGCCGGCTCAAAAACATGCAGTAGCGCCCGCCGGATAGCGTCCTGCTTATGCGCCATGATGATTTTCTCTCCGGTCAGATCGGTCACGTAGAAGACGTCAGCCGCCTTCTCGCCAAATGTCGCAATATGGGCGGAAGCTATGTTAAGCCCAAGACCTGAAAGGATCGACGTCAATTCATAGAGGAGCCCAGGCCGGTCGAGGCCCGTCACTTCGAGGACAGTGAAGCGGTTCGAAAGCGAATTGTCGATCGACACTTCGGGCGGGATCCGGAAAATGTTGCGCGGCTCGCCAGCAAGCCCCCTCCGGGCGGCCACCATGTCGCGAAGCCTGACCTGTCCGCTGAGCGCGCGCTCAATGGCAAGAACGACGCTGCCTGCTCTGCGCAGCTCGTCTTCGTCGAAGCTGAAGGCGCGCGAGATGAAGATTGTGTTAAGCGCCATGCCATCGGCCGTTGTGAAGACATGCGCATCGACGATATTTGCGCCCATCGCGGCGCAAGCTCCTGCGACTATCGACAAGAGCCTGGCATGATCCGGGGCGATAACGGTAAGCTCCGTGACGCCGCGGTCCCCGTTTGGCGTGACATGCGTGATTGGCCCCGGCATCTCAACTTCGGTTCTGTTCAAGAGCCTGGCGTGCAGAATCCTCTGAGCAAGCGAGGCCTTGAGCCAATAGGCGCGCGGGAGGCGCGCCGCATAGGCTTCGAATTCGAGATCCGACCACTGGGGCAGAGCGCGGCGCAGCTCCTCGCGCGCATGGGCAACCCTTTGATTGTGGCTGACGGTCGAATGCCCGCCCGCAAGCACAAGCTCGGTTTCCCAATAAAGCGTGCGGAGAAGCTCGTTCTTCCAATTGTTCCACACCCCCGGCCCGACCGCGCGGATGTCGCAGATGGTTAGGACGAACAGCATCTTAAGACGCTCGAGCGTCTGCACGCGGCTTGCAAACGTGGCAATCGTCTTCCTGTCACTGAGGTCGCGCCGCTGCGCCGTATCCGACATGACGAGATGCATCTCGATGAGCCATGCGACCGTTTCCATTTCCGCGTCGGTTAGGCCGAGGCGGGGGCAAAGCGAACGCGCGACGTCCACTCCCGCTTGCGAATGATCTTCGACCCGCCCCTTGGCGATGTCGTGCAGAAACAAAGCAAGATAAAGCGCCCGCCTGTTGGTGATCGAAGACATGATGCTCGTTGCGAGAGGCAATTCCTTTTCGAGCCTTTTGCTTTCGAGCTCGGCAAGGTTTCCGACCGCCCGCAAAAGATGCTCGTCAACCGTGTAATGATGGTACATGTTGAATTGCACGAGGGCGACGATGCGGCCGAACTCCGGGATAAAACGCCCGAGAACGCCGGTTTCATTCATCCGCCTCAGCACGATCTCAGGCTCATTGCGCGAGGTCATGATGTCGAGAAAAAGCCGGTTAGCCTCAGGATTGGCGCGCAGCGCCGCATCGATGAGCTTCAAGGATCTCGTGACATGCCGGGTGGCCGCCGGATGAATGGCAAGGCCGTTGCGGTCCGCAACCCAGAACAAGCGGATGATATTCACAGGGTCGCGTGCAAAAACCTCCGGCCCCGTCACCGTGACTCGCCCGTTCTCAATGATGAAATCGCCGTTTTCGAGGGCTGGCTTCGCACGCCGCCAGGGTCTGAACCGGTCGAGCCGCGCGAAGGGCTTTGCTTGCTTTTCTTCGAGCGCGGAGCAGACGATCGCTGTAAGATCGCCGACATCCTTGGCGATGAGGAAATAATGCTTCATAAAGCGCTCGACATTGGCCAAGCCGCCGCGCGCCTTGTAGCCGAGACGGTCGGCAATCCGGCGCTGCAGGTCAAAGCTCAGCCGCTCCTCTGCTCTTCCCGTGATAAAGTGCAAATGGCAGCGGACCCGCCACAGGAACTCCTCGCAGCGGCGGAAGAGCTGGTATTCGGAGCGTGAAAAAACGCCTGCGCCAATGAGATCGGCAGGATCGCGCAGCTGATAAACATATTTCGCGATCCAGAATAACGTGTTCAGGTCCCGCAGGCCGCCTTTGCCATCCTTGACATGAGGCTCGACGATATAGCGTGACCTTCCGGCTTGCGCGATCCGGTTATCGCGCTCGGCGAGTTTCGCGGCGACGAATTTTGCTGCCGTCTTGCTGACAATCTCCCGCTCGAACCGGCTCCGCATGGTCTCGAACAGGGCTTGGCTGCCAAGGATGAGGCGCGCTTCTAGGATCGCCGTGCGGCTCGTCATGTCCTCGCGCGCATGCGCGAGGCATTCATCGATGGTGCGCGTCGAATGGCCAACCTTCTGGCCGAGATCCCAGAGCATATAAAGGATTGCCTCAACGAGGCGTTCGCCCCGCGGCCTGTTGCGGGGGGGAAGGAGAAACAGGAGGTCGATGTCCGAGCCCGGCGCAAGGGTCGCCCGGCCATAGCCGCCGACTGCTGCAATCGCGAGGATCTCCCCTGCCGCTGGCGGATTCCCTGTGGGATGAAGATAAACGGTGACGTAATGAAAGATCTCCCGGATCAGCTCGTCTTCGATCTGGGCGAGCCGCCCGGCGCAGGCAAGGCCGCCCCCATCGGCCTCGAAGTCGGCGCGAACTCGGGCGCGGGCGTCCTCGAGGGCTTCGCGGAAGAGCGTGACGGCCTGTTTGCGCGCATCCTGGGCCTGCGTTCCGCTGGAATGAAGCGCTGCAATGCTTTCCCGGAGGGCCAAGCGGCGGAAATAGGATCCTTCCGGCGCGAGGAGCCGTCCCTGCCGCCGCTGGGCGGGCCGCGCTGGCTCAAGAATAAGGGTCATGGGTTCCGCTTCGGCGTGGGTGGCCATCTGCCCTGCGCCTCATCCGCGGGCTGATAGGATTTGGGTTCTCCGGAGGGGGATGGCAAGCCCAGCCCTTGCTTTAATCTTGCCTCGATTGCGTCCCAGACGGCAACCGCAAGGTCTGGTCCGCCGAGCCGTTTGATCGCCCTTATGCCGGTCGGCGAGGTGACGTTGATTTCGGTCAGATAACCATCAATGACGTCGATCCCAGTGAAAAGAAGGCCCCGCCGCTTGAGCTCCGGCCCGATTGCCGCGCAGATTTCGCGCTCCCGCGCGGTGAGCAAGGCGGCCGAGGCGGCTCCCCCCCGCGCGAGATTGGCGCGGATGTCGTTCTCGGCCGGGATCCTGTTGACGGCGCCTGCCGCCACCCCATCAATGAGGATGATGCGCTTGTCCCCATTCACCACCCCGGGCAGGAAGCGCTGCACGACCCAGGGCTCGCGGAAGCTTGCAGCGAAGAGATCGTAGAGCGAGCCGAAATTGCGGTCCCTTCGGCTGATCTTGAAGACCGCGGCCCCGCCATGCCCATGCAATGGTTTCATGACGGCCTCCCCATGCTCGTCGAGAAACGCCTCGATGGCGGCCTTGCTCCTTGTGATGAGGGTTGGAGGCATAAGCTGCGGAAAATTCATCACAAAAAGCTTCTCTGGCGCGTTGCGCACACTGGCCGGGTCGTTGACGATCAAGACCCCGGGCTGCAAATGCTCAAGCAGATGCGTCGAGGTGATGTAGGCGATGTCGAAGGGCGGGTCTTGGCGCAGGAGCAGGACATCGGCGGCGGCGAGGTCGAGGAGCTTTTCCTCCCCCAGGGTAAAGTGATCGCCCTCCACGTCGCGCACCTCAAGACCGGCGATCTCCGCCATGACCCGGCCCTCGCGCAAGGAAAGCCGCTCGGGAGTGTAATAAAGAAGCTTGTGCCCCCGTGCCCGCGCCTCGAGGAGAAGGGCGAAGGTTGAATCTCCGGCGATCTTGATTTTCTCGATTGGGTCCATCTGGACGGCAACGGTCAAGGTCACAAGAGTTCTCCAAGAAGGACAAGAGGCGGAAAGCGGCTTTTGGCATGGCGCATGGCGCGGCCAATCCGTCAAGGCCGTTACCTTTCTTTATTGATTTGCCGTGCCTTCCGCGGCCGCTTAGGCGGCCTTCGCCACATTTATGCTACTTTGACAGCCAAGATGGCAGCTCGCAGCCAAGGGCCGTCTGCGAGGGCGCGGAGCGGCGGTTGCATTTTACTGGCAAGTGATGGTCAAGCGCATGAAGTCCGCTTTTCAGAAAACGGCGTGGCGTTTGCGCTGCGAGCGGCTCGCCCAGGCTGCTGCGGCGGCAGCAGCCGTGACGCTCGCTTTCCCGGCCTTAGCCGAGTCCTGGTATGATTCTCTCAACCCGCTCAAATGGTTCAGCGGCGATAAATACGAGCCCAAGATCGTGCCGGATGTTCCGGCCGAGGATCTCTATAACCAGGCACTGGCCAAGCTTCAGTCTAAAGATTATGCTGCCGCGGCCAAGAAATTTGCCGAGCTTGAGAAGCAGCACCCTTATTCGCAATGGCAGCGGAAGGGGCTCCTCATGACCATATTCAGCCAATATCAGAATGGCAGCTACGACGATGCCATTTCCTCGGCAAAGCGCTATGTCGGGCTGTTCCCGGGCTCTCCTGACACGCCCTACGCCTATTACCTCGAAGCGATGTCCTATTATAATCAGATTCCCGACATCAGCCGCGATCAGGACCGCGCTGCCAAGGCCGCCGAAATATTTGCGCTAATCACGGAGAAATATCCGAAATCGGAATATGCCGAGGACGCCCGCTACAAGCTCCAGGTTGCGCGCGACCAGCTTGCCGGCAAGGAGATGCTCGTCGGGCGCTATTATCTTAATCAGCGCAATTACGCCGCGGCGATCAACAGGTTCCGGGAGGTGTTGTTTAAATATCAGACGAGCCGCCACGCAGAGGAGGCGCTGCTGCGTCTTACCGAAGCCTACCTCGCCCTTGGCATTCCTGGCGAAGCGCAGACGGCAGCAGCCGTGCTTGGGCATAATTTCCCGGATTCCCAATGGTATAAGGATGCTTATGCTCTTCTCCAAGGCAGCGGTCTTACGCCGCATGAGGATGAGGGCTCCTGGATCTCGAAGGCTTTCAAGAAGCTTGGTCTTGGCTAATGGTTTTGCAGTGGGAAAACTGCTCGCTTCGGTAACCCGCTGCGCCTTGGCATGATCGCGCATTGACCGGCCGAAGCCTTGCGTGACAATACGCTAAGGTAATGTCTGCCGCGCCAGGGGAGGGCGGCTCGGGAGCGCCCAGGCCCTATGCTCGTTCAACTGTCCATCCGCGACATTGTCTTGATCGACAAGCTCGATCTCGCATTCGAGGGGGGCCTGACCATTCTGACGGGGGAGACGGGTGCAGGCAAATCCATCCTGCTTGACGGCTTGTCCCTTGCGCTCGGCGCGCGGGGCGATGGCGGTCTTGTCCGCCATGGGGCAGCTCAGGGTCATGTCAGCGCGGTTTTCGAGATCTCAGACAGTCATCCTGCGGCCCTTCAGGCGCAGGCCCAGGGCATTGAAACCGGCGGCACGCTGATCCTTCGCCGCGAGCAGTTTGCGGATGGCCGCAGCCGGGCCTTTGTGAATAGCCAGCGCGTGACCGCCCAAACCCTTCGCGCGATTGCCCAGGCGCTTGTTGAGATTCATGGGCAGCATGATGAGCGCGCGCTCGTTAATGCCGCTGCGCATCGGCAGCTGGTCGATGCTTTTGGCGGGCTTTCAGACATGGTTGCGGATGTGCGCGCGGCCTTTGCGCAGGCGCGAGCGCTCAGGGCGCAATGCGCAGCCGAGCAGGAGAGGCTCGCCCGCGCGCGGGACAAGGCCGGTTATCTCCGTCATGCGCTCGATGAGCTTACAGCGCTTGCCCCGCGCCCGGGAGAGGAGGCCGAGCTTGCCGGGCGCCGCACCGCTATGATGCAGGCCGAGAAGGTTGCAGACGAGCTTCGCGATGTCCATGCCCTCGTGCTTGGCGACCGCTCTGCTATGCCTGACCTTTTTGCGGCCTTGCGCAGGCTGCAGCGCCGCCAAGCGCTGGCGCCGGGCCTGATTGCGCCTGTTGCCGAGGCGCTTGATTCTGCCCTTGCCGCCCTCGACCTTGCTGGCCAGGCGCTTGAGCGGGCTATGATAGATGCAGGTTTCGATCCGCGCGAGCTTGAGCGGACGGAGGAGCGTCTCTTTTCCCTGCGCGCGGCTTCGCGCAAATATGCCGTGCCCGTGGACGAGCTCGCGCCGCTTGCAGCCAAATTCGCCGCGGAGTTAGAATCTCTCGACGCTGGCGAGGCGCGGCTTGCCCGCTTGATGGTTGAGTCTGCGGCTGCAGAAGCGTCCTATGCCGCGGCGGCGGATGCTCTTTCGGCGGCGCGCAAGAACGCAGCGGCGGAGCTTGAAGCTGCGGTATCAGCCGAGCTTCCGCCGCTCAAACTTGAGAGCGCCGCGTTCAAGACCGTTCTTAGCGAAGCGCCGGAGGGCCCTGAGGGGCGTGACCAGATCGAATTCTGGGTCCAGACAAATCCCGGAACGAAGCCGGGCCCCCTAATGAAGATCGCTTCGGGCGGCGAGCTTGCCCGGTTTATGCTGGCCCTCAAAGTGGCCCTCGCGGGCCGCGGCTCCGCGCCAACGCTTATCTTCGACGAGATCGACACGGGTGCGGGCGGAGCGGTAGCCGATGCTATCGGCCAGAGGCTCGCCAAGCTCGCGCTCCAAGTGCAGGTCCTCGCCATCACGCATGCGCCCCAGGTCGCAGCCCGCGCAAGGGGGCATTACCGGATCGTCAAATCCGCTGCAGGCCGGGGCGGGGGCGTTGCAACCCGCGTCTCTATCCTTGAGGAGGCGGCGCGGCGCGAGGAAATCGCCCGGATGCTCGCAGGCGCCACCATCACTGACGAGGCCCGCGCAGCGGCAGCGCGCCTGCTTGAGGGCGCGCCGTGATCCGGGGCCTCAAGACCGTCCAGCGCGGCTTCTCCTCCTCCCCTGCGGCGCCTGCCCATGACTCCTGACTTTGCGGGCCGGGCCTGGAGCCGGTTGCGCGGGATGGACCCGATTGTGCGCAGCCTGCTCGACACCGATTTCTATAAGCTCCTCATGCTGCAGATGATCTGGCGGTTTAAGCCAGAGGCGCATGTGACCTTCGGCCTGATGAACAGGTCGCGCTCCATCAAGCTCTCGGCCTGCATCAATGAGCAGGACCTTGTGGCCCAGCTTGATCATGCCCGCACGCTGCGGTTTCAGAAGAATGAGCTGATCTGGCTCGCGGGCAGCAGCTTCTATGGCAAAACCGGGATCTTTGCTCGGGACTTTCTTGACTTTCTCAAATCCTTCGAGCTGCCGCCCTATGAGCTTCGCCGGCGCGAGGATGGCGAATTCGATCTGCGCTTTCCCGGGCTCTGGTGGCAGACGACGATGTGGGAGATCCCGGCGCTTGCGATCCTGAGCGAGCTTAGGGCGCGCACGGCGATGCGGCAGATGGGCAGGCTCGAGCTCGATCTGCTTTATGCCCGCGCCAAGGCAAAGCTGTGGAGCAAAGTGGAGCGCCTTCGGGCGCTCTCACTGGAAGGGCCGCTGTGGATTTCGGATTTTGGCACCCGCCGCCGGCACAGCTTCTTGTGGCAGCGCTGGTGCGTCGAAGCTTTAATGCTTGGCATCCCGCAAGCTTTCGCAGGGACGTCGAACGTCAAGCTCGCCATGGACCTCGGCCTTGAGGCGATTGGCACGAATGCTCATGAGCTGCCAATGGCTTATGGAGCGCTCGCAAAGACCGATGACGAGCTGCGGCATGCGCCCTATCAAGTGCTCGCGGACTGGGCGAGCCTTTATGGGGGCAATCTTCTGATTCTCTTGCCGGACACGTTCGGCACTGCGCAATTTTTAGCGGCTGCCCCGGATTGGGCAGCCGATTGGGCCGGAGGGCGTGTGGATTCGAAGCCGCCCATCGAAGGGGCAGAGGAATTGATCGCCTGGTGGGAGTCCCGGGGGCGCGACCCGCAAGCGAAAATTATTGTTCTTTCCGATTCGATGACGATCGATTCGATCGAAACATCCGTCCGCCTTTTGCGCGGGCGCGCCCGGGTGGCGATTGGCTGGGGCACGAATCTTACCAACGATTTTACAGGCTGCGCGCCAGTTGGTGAAGGAAGCGGGCTCGTGCAGCCCTCGATCGTTTGCAAAGTTATCGAAGCCGGTGGCCGCCCCGCGGTGAAGCTTTCGGATAATCCGAGCAAATTTATAGGCCCGAAAGAGGAGATCGAGCGCTACGAGCGGGTCTTTGAATACCGACGGGGAGAGGCGCGGCCGGCGGAGTAAGGCCAGGCGCCGCACAGCTTATCCCCTGCTCATGCGGGCGCGGAGATTCTCCTCCACCTTGTCGAGAAATCCCGTCGTCGAAAGCCAGCGCTGATCCGCGCCGACGAGAAGGGCGAGGTCCTTCGTCATATAGCCCGCTTCAACCGTGGCGATGCAGGTGGATTCAAGCGTCTGCGCAAATTTCGCCAGCTCGGCATTGTCATCGAGCTTGGCGCGGTGCGCCAGCCCCCGCGTCCAGGCGAAGATCGAGGCGATCGAATTGGTGGATGTTTCCTTGCCCTTTTGATGCTCGCGGTAGTGGCGGGTGACCGTGCCATGCGCGGCCTCCGCTTCGACCGTCTTGCCGTCTGGAGTCATGAGAACGGAGGTCATGAGGCCGAGCGAGCCGAAGCCCTGCGCCACAGTGTCCGACTGGACATCGCCATCATAGTTCTTGCAGGCCCAGACGTAGCCGCCCGACCATTTCAGGGAGGATGCCACCATATCGTCGATGAGCCGGTGCTCATAGGTCAGCCCGGCCTTGCCAAAGGCGTCCTTGAACTCCTTTTCATAAACCTCCTGGAAGAGATCCTTGAAGCGGCCGTCATAGGATTTCAGAATGGTGTTCTTTGTCGAGAGATAGACGGGATAGTGGCGCATCAGGCCATAGTTCATCGAGGCGCGGGCGAAGTCGCGGATCGAATCGTCCAAATTGTACATGGAGAGCGCCACGCCGGGCCCTGGATAATCATAAACCTTGCGCTCGATAACGGTGCCGTCCTCGCCCTCAAACCTGACGGTGAGCCTGCCCTTTCCGGGAACTTTGAAATCTGTCGCGCTGTACTGGTCGCCGAAGGCGTGGCGGCCGATGACGATCGGCTTGGTCCAGCCCGGGACAAGGCGCGGCACATTGCGGCAGATGATCGGCTCGCGGAAGATCACTCCGCCGAGAATGTTGCGGATCGTGCCATTGGGCGACTTCCACATCTGCTTCAGCTTGAATTCCTCGACCCTCGCTTCATCAGGCGTGATCGTCGCGCATTTGACGCCAACGCCATGCTTCTTGATGGCATTGGCAGCGTCCACGGTGACCTGATCGTTCGTCGCGTCGCGGTTCTGGATCGAAAGGTCGTAATATTCGAGCTTGAGATCGAGATAGGGATGGATGAGCTTCTCCCGGATATAGTGCCAGATGATCCGGGTCATTTCGTCACCATCGAGCTCAACAATGGGACGCTCTACCTTGATTTTATGCATAATGCCGGCCCTTGGAAATCTGATTGCTCTGAGGCTCGGGGCGGCCTGGGCGCAAGGCCTCATGGCCGCTTCCGGTCAGATGGAGATGAGCGGGGAGCGCATTCGATGCGGGCGCCAGGGCGGCGAAGGCGGCTGCTCTCATTTCGGCTGCCCTGATCGCAGCGATTCGGCCACGGCGGGGTCGGCCTCCGCGATGAGGGACATGAAAACAGGCTGTGCCTCCGCTGGCGCACTGCCGTAAATGGCGGCAAGGGTTTGCTGGCCATCAGGGAGGCGGCTGAGGACCGCGCGTATGTCGCTTTGAAGGAAGAGCTGGAGATCTTTGTCGGCGAGCGCTCCAGACATCACCGCCCGTTCGAGCCGCAAAGGCGCGAGGCTCGCTTCATTAGGCGCGGTGAAATAGGACATTTCGAGAAGCGTAGCGATCCGGTTCTCGCGGCCGGCAGGTGCGGGGGTCAGCAAGGCAAGGAGAAGCCATGCCGCGCCATTCACGGGCGCGAAGGTGAGCGCCGTTTCCGCTTCAGATTTGACTTGCGCGGCCTGCTGTCCCCCGGACCGGCTAAGGCCCTCCGCCTGCTCTTTCCACATGAGCCGCGCGCCCGCGAAGGCGGCAGCGGCCCAGAGGTCTCCCCGGATCAAACCGATATGTGCAGCGAGCGCTGCCCGGCCGCGCTGCTCTGCGGACATATCGGCGCCTCCGCGCCCGAAAGGATGCTTGAGCGGTGTCGAATTGAGCAGCTCGGGAACGAGCATCCAGATGCCGCTCAGTCCGAGCAATACCCCCAGCGCCACGAAAATGTTCCGGGGCCATGAGCGGGCCGAAGGAGGAGCCATGTCAACCAGCCTTGTCGCAAAGCCGCCCGGATAAAGCGGCGGAACGCCACGCATGTCAATCTGCCCTCTTCCGCGGGCTGACGCATGTCTGGGGGGATAATTTAAAGGAATTCAATTTTTCCGCCTTCCAGCCTGAGGCATGTAAGCCGCCCCGTTGCATAAGCTCCTGTGTCGATGTTGATCCGGTTTGGCCGGACCTCGGGCTCGCGGACCGGCGTATGCCCATGCACGATAATTTTTTCGAATGGCTCCTCGCACAGCAGGAAATCGTCCCGGATCCAGAGCAAATCGTCCTCCTGCTGGCGGCCAAGCGGTATGCCGGGCCGCACTCCCGCATGAACGAAAAAATAGTCCCCAGCCGTGAAACTGGGCTTCAGCCGGGAAAGGAACAGGGCGTGGCTTTCTGGCATGGCCTTCCGCAAGGAGGCGGAGAGCTCCCTTTGCTCCTTGGGCGTCGAATGGAAAGCGGGCGAAAGCCCATAGGAGGCGAGCGTCGGCAGCGCGCCATACTGCGCCCAGGCCGTAAGAACGCTTGGGTTTTCGAGGAACTCGGCAAGAAGGATCTCGTGGTTTCCTTTCAGGCAGATCACCTCATGTGCCTGCCCGCGCTCAATCAGCATGTCCAGGACTGCCGCTGAATCCGGCCCGCGGTCGACATAATCGCCAAGAAACACTTGCTGGGACTGCACCGCTGGATGCGCTGCGAGATCCGCGTCGATGCGGCCGAAGAGGCTCTTCAGAAGATCTGCCCGGCCATGGATGTCGCCAACCGCGTAAATGCGCAGCCCGCCAGGAAGGTTTGGTGCGGCAGAGGAGCGGCGTGCTTTCCACATCACGGTAAAATCTTATGGGCCGGGGGGGCGCGCTGAGAGGCGGGGCCTTTGCGCCATGCAGCACGGCTTGGAAATTGAGGGTTCAGGCGCGGCTGTCAATAGCGCCGGGGTTGCGGGGCGGGGGGTGGAGCCGAGCGCCAGAGTATCAAAAAGGCTGGAGGGCGGCGAGCTTTGCATAAGCCCGGACGGCCTTCTGAAGGTGCTTGGTTTTGCCCGGCTTCCATTGCGGGAAGCTGGGAAGACCGCTCACGCTTTCCGGCCCGGTGCGATGCGCTGCCCCCTCTGCTGCGCCGGGTTGCGTTCCTTCCCCGGCCGGCAGCGGCCCTGTCTTTCCGCTTGTGCTCCAGCCGCCATTTGTCTCTGCGCGCTGATTGTGCAGATAGGCGGCGAATGCCTCCTCATCGCGCATTGCGCCGAGGGATTCCTGAAGCTTCTCGCAAAGATTGATCAGGGCTTTGAAATTCTTCCGCTCTCGGGCAACGCCAGGAAGGCCCGCAAAGAATTCGGCCATATAGCGCAGTTTCTTGGCTTCGATGCGGATTTCATGGCGAGCCGGGGGGCTGAGCTTTTCGAGATCTGCGCCTTTCTGCGTAAGTTTCGTCAGCCGTTTCTTGAGCTTCGCGCGGGCGAACTTGGCGATAAGCGTTTTTGCGGCCGGAGCTGCCAGAGCCTGCCACCGGCCATCCTCAATCCAAAGAGCAAAGTCGAGCAGAAAGGCCCGCCCGCGCTCGCTTTCGAGCGCTTCCATGATTGCTTGGCGCGCTTGAAGGCGCTTTGCTTCACATTCCCCGGCGATCGCGGCTGCCGGAGCGGCTTTGCCTCCCGCGCTTCCTTGATTGAAAGAGAGACGAGGCAGATTTTGCTGCAGGACATCGAGATCCCGTGCCGCTCCAAGCAGGCCGGCGAGCCATCTCAATTCGCCCTGAAACCTGCGGTAGGAGGGATCGAAAACAAGAGGCTTAAAAAGCGTCATCGCCGCGCGAAGGCGGCGGATCGCCACGCGGCTTTGATGAACCGCCTCGATATCCTCGCAGCTTTCCAGATCCGCGGCGTTCAGATGAAAGTCATGCAGGCAGGCGCGGCAGATCTCTTGAAAGGCTTCACGGGACGTCATGTCCTTGCGAAGCCGCGGCCGGGAGCCTTTGGCCGGGCGGCCCCACTCTCCGCGTCCGAGGAGGTACCCCCGCTCCGCCTTGCTGATCGGATTGAGAAAGAGCGGCGCCCGCGACACGAAGCGGCGGGCAAGGTCATACATGCCGGAAGGCAGCCCCTTTTTCAGCTCGAGCTCGAGCTCGCTGATCCCGAGCGCCGCGCCATTGGCAAAGATCGAGCCCTGATCCAATGCGGCTTCGACCTGCCCGGATTGCGTCTCGACGTTGTAAAGGGTGCGGTCGACATTCACCTCGAAGACCGGCCGCAGGGAGGCGCCGAAGGAAGGTTTGCGCGCAAGCCTCGCAAGAGGCGTGTTCTTAAGCCGCTTCAAGTCGGGCTCGGGTCCTGTGATCCTATCCTCCCATTCCTCCCGCCTGATGCTTGATGAAGCAGGCCGTTTGACGGTCTGAACATAGCCTCCGTTGGCGGCGCGCACCCGCAGGATGAAGCCTCGCTTCCATAAATCGTGCTTTGGCGTGTCGAAATAGACGGCGCGGAGGCGCTGCACGCTCCTTTCACGGCCGGGAGCTGCCGCCGCCAAAAGGCTTTCCACCTTGGCAAAGTCGCGCTCGGCAACCAGGAACTTAAGTTCCACCTCCGGTTCCGCAGCCATAAGGTAAGGTCCGCTCGCGCCCGTCAGCCGTTCAGCCAAATTCTTGATGGTGGGCACCCATACCTCAGAGGGCCTGCTCTGTCACCTTGCAAGCTGCCGCTTGGCAAGCTGCTGGCCAGCAGCCGGTTTGCTCAATCGCGCCCAAAGCTCCGCTTCAAGCTGCGCCCGGGCAAGAAGCTGAGCAAGACTGGTAAAATGGGCTTTATGAGCGAGCTTGACGAGCTCGCCTGAAAGCTCGGCAATGTAGGCTGCGGTGCTTTCCTTGGCGCCCGCGTCAAGCGCTGCCTCCCCTTCTTTTGCAACCTGCGGGATAAGTGTGCTATGCCGCGCGGCCCGGTCCGGCGGCTGTGAGTTTGCCATGCAAAATCCCCGAGTATGTTCATTTTATGTACGCGAATGTTCTCATGATTTTCCAGGCCTGTGAAGTGGCGTATATCAACAGCCGGATTATTTTTTTTCTAAACCGTTGCATGCATGTTTTCGCGCCTGAAACTTGCGCGGGTCTGATCTTGGTGCTAGAACAAAAAAAGAACACTCAAAAGCGCTCCCGCGGCGCGGGCGATGCGCAGGGGCGTGAACGGTCTTTGGCAGCGGCCGCGCCGGGGCTGCGTGAGGCCTTGGGGGCAGAGGGAGATACTAATGGCTGGAAGCGTCAACAAGGTCATCCTCATCGGCAATCTAGGCCGCGATCCCGAAGTGCGCCGCACCAGCTCGGGTGATCCCGTTGTGAGTTTTTCCCTCGCTACATCGGAGTCTTGGCGCGACAAGGGCTCTGGCGAGCGCAAGGAGCGCACAGAGTGGCACAACATTGTGATTTTTAATGAAAACCTCGGCCGGATCGTCGAGCAGTATTGCAAGAAGGGCACGAAGATCTATCTCGAAGGCCAGCTTCAAACGCGCGAATACACCGACCGTGACGGCAACCAGAGGAAGACGACAGAGGTCGTTCTTCCGCGTTTCCGCGGCGAGCTTACGATCCTCGATAGCCGCGGCCGGGAGGCAGGGGGCTTTGACGCGCCAGCCGAGTCCTTTGGCCGCTCATCGCCAATGGACCAGGGGATCGAGCGCAGGCCTGCGGCCGGGGCGGTTCGGGCTGCTGATATTATCGATGACGACATTCCATTCTGACGTCTTTGGCCATTTGCGTTCTGGTTCAGGCATGCGGGCGTAACTTGCCACCTCCGGGGCATGGCGGGGGCGGCGAGGCTCCGGTTGCCGTGCCAGCGCCACGGGCTAAAATGGCTTTATTCTCATCCTAGGTTGAAATTCCTTGCCAGACACAAACGACAGCGCCCCGCCGCCGCACGGGCCGGATGTCCGGCCCGTCTCGATCACCGAAGAGATGCAGCGCAGCTATCTCGATTACGCGATGAGCGTCATCGTGAGCCGGGCGCTGCCCGATGTCAGGGACGGGCTCAAGCCCGTGCACCGGCGCATTCTCTTCTCAATGCACGAGAACAACTACACGCCCGACCGCCCTTATAATAAATCGGCGCGCGTCACCGGCGACACGATGGGCAAGTACCATCCGCATGGCAATCTTGCGATCTATGATGCGCTGGTGCGGATGGCGCAGCCCTTCTCCATGCGCCTGCCTTTGATCGACGGCCAGGGCAATTTCGGCTCTATCGATGGCGATCCCCCAGCTGCGGAGCGCTACACCGAGGTGCGGCTCGCTCCAGCCGCCATGCCCCTTCTCGACGATCTCGAAAACGAGACGGTCGATTTTCATCCAAACTACGACGGGCGCGAGCGCGAGCCCTCGGTTCTTCCCGCGAAATTCCCCAATCTCCTCGTCAATGGCGCGGGCGGCATTGCGGTCGGAATGGCGACCAATATCCCGCCGCACAATCTCGGCGAAGTGATCGATGCTGTGACAGCGCTGATCGACCGGCCGGATATGACGGCCGAAGAGCTGATGGCAATCATCCCCGGCCCTGATTTCCCGACCGGCGGCAGCATCCTCGGGCGCGCCGGGATCCGCGCCGCCTATCTCACCGGCCGCGGCTCGATCCTAATGCGCGCGAAGGTCACGGTGGAGGCGACACGCAAGGAGCGCGAGGCACTCATCGTCACTGAGATCCCTTATCAAGTCAACAAGGCGAGCCTCATCGAGAAGATCGCCGAGCTCGTCCGCGAGAAGCGGGTTGAGGGCATTGCCGATCTTCGCGACGAGTCCGACCGCGAGGGCATGCGGATTGTGATCGAGCTCAAGCGCGACGCCGTTGCCGACGTGGTCCTCAATCAGCTCTGGCGCTACACAGCGCTGCAAACGGCCTTCCCCTGCAATATGATCGCCTTGAACGGCGGCCGCCCGGAAATCCTCACCCTTAAGGACTTCCTCACCGCTTTCATCGACTTCCGCGAGGAAGTCGTCACGCGGCGCACCAAGCATCTTCTTGCCAAGGCGCGCGACACGGCGCATGTCCAGGTCGGCCTCGCCCTTGCCGTCGCCAATATCGACGAGTTCATCCATTTGATCCGCACCTCGCCCGATCCGGCTGCGGCCCGGGCGGCTCTGATGGGGCGCGCCTGGCCCGCGCATGACATGGCGCCGCTGATCGCGCTCATCGCCGATCCGCGCCACACGCTTGGCGCGGATGGGGCTTGCCATCTCTCGGAGGCCCAGGCGCGGGCGATTCTCGAGCTGAGATTGCAGCGCCTGACCGCCCTCGGGCGGGAGGAGATTGCGGAAGCCTTGAACAGGCTCAGCGCCGAAATTTCCGGTTATCTCGATATCCTCCGCTCGCGCGCGAGGCTTCTGGGGATCGTGAAGGACGAGCTAAACGCGATCAAGGCCGCCCATGCCACGCCGCGCCGGACCGTCATTATCGGCGAAGCGCCTGAGGTCGAGGACGAGGATCTCATCCAGCGCGAGGACATGGTCGTGACGGTCTCCCATCTCGGCTATGTCAAAAGGGTGCCGCTCGCTGCTTACCGTGCGCAAAGGCGCGGCGGCAAAGGCCGGGCCGCCATGCAGACGCGCGATGAGGATTTCGTGGCGCGGCTCTTCATCGCCTCGACACATGCCCCTGTTCTTTTCTTTTCCTCGCGGGGCCAGGTCTACAAGGAAAAGGTCTGGCGCCTGCCCCTTTCGGCGCCGCAGGCGCGCGGGAAAGCACTCGTCAACATCCTTCCGCTTGCCGGGAACGAAAGGATCACGACCATCATGCCCCTGCCTGAGGACGAGGCGGCCTGGGACACGCTCGACGTCATGTTTGCGACGACGGGGGGCAGTGTCCGGCGCAACAAGCTCTCCGATTTTGTGCAGGTTAACAGGGCTGGCAAGCTCGCCATGCGGCTTGGCGAGGGCGAGGAGATCGTCGATGTGCAGATCTGCACCGAGGCGGACGACGTCCTGCTGACCACGGCCAATGGCCAGTGCATCCGCTTTCCGGTCACTGAGGTGCGGGTCTTCAAGGGCCGCGACTCCATCGGCGTGCGGGGCATTGCACTGGGCGAGGGCGACCGGGTCATTTCGCTTGCTATCCTGCGTCATATCGAGGCGGAAAGCGGTGAGCGTGCGGCCTATCTCAAGATGCGCCGCGCCGTTGCGGGCGAACCGGCGCCAGAGCCTGCTCCGGAGGGGGCCGCCGAGGAAGCTGCGCCGGAAGAATCTCTGGCGGCGCCAAGCCTTGAGCCGGGGCGCTATGCCGAGCTTTCCGCCGCCGAGCAAATCATTCTAACCATCTCCGCCAACGGCTATGGCAAAAGAACCTCTTCTTATGAGTACCGCACCACCGGGCGCGGCGGCAAGGGCATCGCGGCGATGGCGGTCAATCAGCGGAACGGCAAGCTCGTTGCCTCCATGCCGGTCGAGGACGGGGACGAGATCATGCTGGTGACCGATGGCGGGAAGCTGATCCGCTGCCCCGTGGATGGAATCCGCGTTGCTGGCCGCAGCACTCAGGGGGTCATCGTGTTTGACATTTCCGAGAATGAGAAAGTTGCCGCTGTCGAGCGGATTCCTGAGGACGACACGCGCAGCGGCGAGGACGATGCGCGGGGCGATTCGCCCAGCGAAGGAGAGGGCTTCTGACGCCGTTGCGCCCCAATAGCCGCCGCTCCTGGCCGCGCAAGCTGCCCTTGCGGGCGGGGGTGGGCAAGATCAGCCGCGGCCTTGGGCATGCCCGCGCGCGGATTGGCGACAAGCTGCTGACCTGGCTAACGGCCCTTTTTGCCGGGCTCACCTTCATCGTCATCCCTCTGCATTCGGGGGGATTGATCGAGGCGCAGGGGTATGGATTTCTGATCGTTGTGATCATGGCGGGCTGTATTCTCGGGGATTCCGCGGGCCTTTGGGCCGTGAGCATCATGCTAGCCGGTATCGGGCTCGGCGCCGCCGCGAGCCTGGCCCGTTTCATGAATGATCCCGCTTTGGGACTTTATTTGGATGTGACGGCATGGATCACCACCGGAACGGCGCTCGCCTATGTGGTGACCCGGGCCGTTTTTGGCCCTGGCCGGATCACATATCACCGGGTTGTCGGCGCCGTGCTTCTCTATTTAACCATCGGGCAAATCTTCGTGGGGCTTTATGCCCTTGCGGGCTTTCTTTTGCCTCGCGCCTTCGCGGGGATTGAATTCGTGGAGGGTCCAAAGCTCATCAGCGATTTGACTTATTTCAGCTTCGCGACGCTCACGACGCTCGGCTATGGCGACATTGTGCCGCTTCATCCGCTGACCCGCAGCCTTTCCAATCTCGAAGCGATCATCGGGCAGATCTATCCGGCAACTCTCCTTGCCCGGCTTGTCACCCTCGAGCTCGAAGAGCGGCGCCGGTAAGCGTGGGCATTGAATCCGGGGGCTAATCTTGCCTGTAGGCCAGGGGATCAGAAGCAGACGCTCACCAATTAGCGTCGCTTTCATAACCTAATTTCACCAGAAGATCGTTGTAGTGCTCTTTGAAAAAAATCTTGTGGCTCTCGCTGAAATGGTTTCTCCAGTCTCCAGCAATCCCCTTCCTGTAATGCGAATATTCATCCTCTTCACCCAGGCTTCTATCGCCTGCGAGCTTGGAGAAGCGGTTCTGGTAGACGATGGTCAAGAGAACCCAGGCAGGCATGATGCTTGGCCGCCTGAAAGCCGGAAACCATCGCGGACGCCAGCTGCGCAAGGAAAGGGACAAGAGGCTGCGCATGCTGGGGTCTGAATATTCGATGAGGCCCAAAAATCCGAACATGTCCAAGAAATTTTGATAGGGGTCTCGTATCAGATCTTCAAAACGCACCTCCATGATGTTATCCAGGCCGTAATTCCATTCCTTCATCGTATCAAACAAATTGATGGTCCAGCCGTCTGTGGGAAGCTCTGCCGTGAATTTAATGTTCTCGAGAACACCCTCGTTCTTTGGCAGCTCTTGAAGGACCTTGCGGAACGCGGCAAGTTCGGGCCAGCCCGCCGTTGAATGGCTGTTGCGGTGGGAAAAATAAGCCGAAACTGCGATGTCGCGCGGATCACGGATCAGATGAACGGCGCGGAAGCGGTCAAGATCGCCAATATATTTCAGGTCTGCATCCGTGTAGGAAACAAAATCGAGCTTGCGCTCATCCACGGCCTTGTCGAGCGTGAACCCGTTCTCATAGCCCCATCTCTTCGGCGATCCGTAGTGAGCATGTTTGAGGCCTATAGAGCTGCAGACCGCATTGATGACCCTTAACATCAGCGTGGAAGCGCATTTGTGATGCCCGAAGTAGGCCAGGATCTTCTGTTTTTCCATCGGACACGTGTCATAAACGGCGAAATTGCGCGCGTCTTGCGTGAGAAGCTGGCGGGAACCGCTGCGGCTCGTTCTAACCGCTCTGCCAGCCTCCTTGAGGCAGCCGTCTCTGATTGATTTGGATCATTGCCGGCATCTCCTTGACGCGCGTCCAGCGCAACCCGGCCTTTGGTTTCTTACCCCTGGGTCTCTCACCGCCTTAAATCACGCTTTAAGCACGGGATTTGCCGCCACCGCTGTCCCGCCCGCCTGGCTCACCGCAGAGGAAGGTCCTGCATGCGCCGGAAACGAGAGTGCTTGCGCCGCTATTCTGGCTCAATGGAAATGGGCAATTTAATGGAGTGCATTGTGAGCCGCCCCGGGGTGGCGCAGCTTAACGGCAACGATCTCGAAACGCTTGCGATTGAAAGCGGCTCGGGGAGGGGGACGTCAGTGGAGACGCGCGGCCTTGATCAGATAGGCTCCATCCTGCGCGCGCACGAACATTTCGTCGACTTGCGGATGGCGGATTGGCTCGCCGGATGTATCAGCCATAAGATTTTGCTCCGAGACATATGCGACGTATTCTGTCTCGGCGTTTTCTGCGAAAAGGTGATAGAAAGGCTGATCCTTGTGCGGCCGGACTTCCGGGGGGATCGACTGCCACCATTCTTCCGTATGCGCGAACACCGGGTCCACGTCATAGATTAGCCCCCGGAATGGATATTTCCGGTGCCTGACGACCTGACCTATGGCGAACTTCGCGGTACGGGATTTCATGACGGGAATCCGCCAGAAAAGCAGAAAAAACCCTTCCAGCCCATTTTGTTAACTGGCCTCTGTAACGATGTCAATGTGACAGCTTCACTGGGCGCGGTAAAAGCATTGTTTTCAGCGCTCCGCGAGCCTCGGCGGGGATGACGGCGAGTTGCGCGCGGAGGGCTGTCCGCTTGCATCAAATCATATCTGTTGCAGCAATTCCGTCGCGGTCTTCCATGCTGAACAGCGGTCCAGAAGTGCTCCTTTCCACGGATGAGATGGCCGAAGCCGACCGCTTGACAATTGCTGGCGGCACGGCCGGGGCGCTGCTGATGGAGCAGGCTGGGGCGGCAGTGGCGAGAGAAGCAGCCCGGCTATTGGGCCGCCCCGGCCGTGCCGTTGTGTTATGCGGGCCGGGCAACAATGGAGGAGATGGATTCGTCGCCGCGCGCCTGCTCTCAGGCCAGGGGTTTACCGTTGAAGCGGGCCTCCTCGGCGTGCGCGAGCGTCTGCGCGGCGATGCCGCGCTTGCTGCCGATGCATGGAGAGGCGGCATATTTGGAGCATCGGAGCTTGCGCTTGATTCCGCCGATGCCGTCATTGATGCGCTTTTTGGCGCGGGCCTTGCCCGGGATCTCGAAGGCGAGGCCAAAGACCTTGTCATGAAGATCAATGCATGGTCGCAGCAGACCGGCAAGCCTGTGATCTCTGTCGATGTTCCATCAGGCATCGACGGCACGACAGGGCAGATCCGCGGCGCCGCTGTGAACGCCTCGTGCACTGTAACCTTCTTCCGGCGCAAGACCGGCCATGTGCTGCTGCCCGGGCGGCGTTATTGCGGCCAAACGGTGCTCACGCAAATCGGCATACCCGAGCGTGTTTTGGAAGACATTGCGCCCTCGGCTTATCTCAATAGCCCAATGCTCTGGCGCCATGTCTTTCCTGTTCCGCAGGTTGAAGGCCATAAATATTCGCGCGGCCACGCCTTGGTGCTGTCGGGAGGGCTCTCCCATACGGGTGCCGCCAGGCTTGCCGCGCGCGGCGCCTTGCGCGCGGGCGCTGGGCTCGTCACTATTGCAACGCCCCGCGATGCGCTTTGCGCTCATGCGGCCGCACTCACCGCCGTCATGACGCGGGTCTGCGAGGATGCCTCAGGGCTTGCCGGGCTGCTCGCCGACCGCCGCAAGAATGCGCTTGTCATGGGGCCTGCGCTTGGCGTTGGCGAAGAAACCCGGGCGTTGGTGCGGACAGCGCTTGGCGCGGGAAGCGGCAGCACGGATCCGCGGCGCGCAATCGTCCTCGATGCGGATGCGTTGACGAGTTTTGAGGGGGAGCCTCAGGCGCTCGCCGCATTGATCAGGCAGTCGCAAAGCCAGGCCGTGCTTACCCCGCATGACGGCGAGTTTGCCCGCCTCTTTGGCCAGCCGGGCAAAGAAAGCAAAACCGCATGGGCCGGGCTCTTTCCAGCGGCATACGATGTGGCGCAGCGCCTTGAGGAAGTGCATTCAGAGTCTAAGCTTGTCAGGGCGCGCGCTGCTGCCGCGCTCATGGGCGCGGTGATCATCTTGAAGGGTCCTGACACGGTTGTGGCGGAGCCCTCCGGGAGGGCTGCGATTGCCGGGAATCTGCCGCCATGGCTAGCCACTGCAGGCTCGGGCGATGTGCTTGCGGGAATAACGGGCGGGCTTCTCGCCCAGTCGATGCCGCCCTTCGAGGCTGCCTGTGCCGCGGTATGGCTGCATGGCGCCGCCGCACAGCATTTTGGGCCGGGTCTCATTGCGGAGGACATTTCCGAAAATCTGCCGCCGGTGTTGCGCTCGCTGATAGAGGAAGGGATTGTTGCCTGATGGCGCTTGTTGAGAATCCCCGCTCCATTGGCGCCGCCTTTGCCAAACGCCAACAGCGCATAGGTCAATGGCGTAACACACCCACAAATGACGGGAACAGGCTGCGGCGCTAGCCATTGCCCTTTCCCGGCCTTTAACGAGCTGCAGGAGATGTGAGCGTCGCGCAAATGGCGCGTATGATTTCCCGGCGAGCCCTTGAGGTTTTGTTGCCCTTTTAAAAAAAGCGCTGAGGATTGTTATGTCACCGTATAAAGCGGCTCTATGCGCGAGACCAAATAGCCCATGCGCTCACCGAACGAGATTGATTTCTGGCGCGGCTTCGCCCTTCTTACGATTTTCGTAAACCATATTCCGGGGCTTTATTTCGAGCGCTTCACCTTTCGTAATGTGTCGCTTTCGGACTCGGCTGAGCTTTTCGTGTTTCTTGCGGGCTGGGCGATGCGGAAGCTCACCAGCGGGCCTGCGAAGGATCTGCCTCCGAAGTGGCTGATGATGCGGCTCGAATCGCGTGCCTTTACCGTTTACCTTGCCCAGATCATTGTCACAGAGTTTGCCATCTCTCTTCTTGCCGCAGCCTCGATCCTGCTCGACGCGCCATTTCTTCTCGACTGGCACAATGCTTCGGCCGTTTTCAGCGATCCTGTCAGGGCTCACATCGGCATCGTTCTGCTCACGCATCAGCTCGGCTACTTCAACATCCTTCCCCTTTATGTCGTCCTTCTCCTCGCTGCTCCGGCCGTGGTGCTTCTCCACCGCATCGCAGCGGCTCTCCCGCTTGCTGTTTCTCTCGCCATCTATGCGGCGGCCTTGGGATTTGGGATCAACCTGCCGACCTGGCCCGTGGAAGGCACATGGTTTCTCAATCCGCTTGGCTGGCAGCTCATTTTCGTTCTTGGTTTCCTTCTTGCGGGCGAGGATGGAATTGGCGGCGCCGCGCGGCGGCACAGGACTCTGCTGCGCTGGCTGGGATTGCCTATTGTTCTGCTCGGGGTTGCGGTTGGCATGACCAATTTCTCGCCGGATCCCGTTGCAGTTCCTGAGCCCAAGCTCTTTTTCACCTTTGACAAGACCTTTCTTTCGCCTGCGCGGCTCCTGCATGGCCTCGCCCTTGCGGCTGTTTTCGCGGGGCTCTTCAAGGCGGCCGGCCGCTTTGCGCCGCAGCCCGCACGTTATCTATGCTTGCTCGGCCGGAACTCGCTCAGCGTCTTCTGCGCCCTCTCTTTGCTTAGTCTTTGCGGGCAGATCTTCCGCTTTGCCTACGGTGGCGCCATTGCATTGGATGCCTTGATCGTTATTTTGGGTGTATTCCTTTTGGGTGTTATCGCATGGGCAGGAGAGTGGCGGGACCGTTTGCGGCTGGAATTGTCAAGAAGGCAGCCCTCGCCGCCGCAGTCTGCTGGGTCCTGACGGGCAGTCTTCACGCGCAGGACGCCCGCCTTCAGCCGAATGCGCCTCCGTTAAGCCCGCCCTGCGACGTTCCTGCTTCGGATATTGCCGCGCCGGCCGTGCTTCCCAATGTGGCCGCGGCCCTGCAAAACAACGAGCGCGTGCGGATCCTGGCGATCGGCTCCTCCTCGACGCTTGGATCGGGGGCGACGTCGCGAGCCAAGAGCTACCCGTCGCAGCTTGAAGCCATTCTCGAGCATGCGCTCAAGGGGGCGGATATCGCAGTCATTAACCGCGGGGTGTCTGGCGAGGTTGCGGAGATCACAGCAGAGCGGATCAAAAGCGAAGTCGCGCTCAGGAAGCCAGACCTCGTCCTTTGGCAGCTTGGAACAAATGATGCGCTTGCGCGCATTCCTCTGCCGGATTTCGAGGAGACGGTTCGCTCGGCGATCCGCTGGCTCAAAGAGAACCGGATCGATGTTGTGCTCGTCGGCGTGCAGTACACTTCGCGTCTGGCCCGTGACCCGAGTTATGCCGCGATCCGCGAAAGTCTTCAGAAAATTGCCGCCGAGGAGAAAATTCTCTATGTGCGGCGCTATGATGCGATGCGGGCAATCCTGCTGCGAAGGGCAAACTTGCAGCTCATGGCGGGCGACAATTTCCATCTCAGCGATCTTGGCTATCACTGCATGGCAGAGCATATCGCGCATGCCGTCATTGTGAGCCTTTTCGTCAAGAAGCCCCGGCCGCCGCAGAAATAAAGCGGCTTCACGTCACCAGGAACCATGCCGCCAGCCCCGTGGCCTGGCGCGCGGCCATGCCTGAGACGATGGCCCATTTGCCGGGGTTGTCTGCCACAAAGGCCGCATGTTTGGTCTTGCCTTCGGGAATGAGGACTCCGTCACGCCAGTAAGGCTCCCAGCCGTCGTCGAGATCGTGCAAGAGCCGCAAGACATGCCCATGCACATGCATCTGTTGAACAAAGGGCGTGCGGTTGACGAACCGAAGGGTCACAGGCGTCCCCCGCTTGATTGAGAAGAGCGGCGCTGGCGGAAAGCCAGGAAGCGCCACGCCGTTGATCTTCCAGAAGAGAGGCGGGCCGCCTGAGCCCTTTGCATCCTTTTCAGAAACGCGTGGGGTATTTGCCTCAATCACAATATTCGCTCTGTGCGAGGCTTCGAGCTTGATCACATTTGGCAAAAGCGGGTTGAGCGGCAGCGAGCCGGCGGGCGGAAGGGCAGGCCCTGTGTCTCCCGCGGTCTTGAAAACGATAAGGGCGCGGTCCGGCTCATTCGCCCCCATGAGCGTCAGGCTAGCCTCGGCCCCATCTCCCGCGGGCAGGCCGACCATGACATCGGCGCGCGCGCCGGGCGCGAGCGGAATCATGTGGCGGGCTGGCACGAAGCTCTCGCAGGGCTGGCCATCCAGGGCAAGGATCACCGGCGTCATTCCGCCGAAGCTCATGACCATGAACCGCGCGCTTGCCGCGTTCAGGATGCGCAGCCGCAGGCGCGAAGAGGGCGGCAGAGTGTGCGCGGCTGGAGCGGCTTGCGCATTCACACACACGAGCGGGCCGGTGCGGCCAGCGCCCATGCCGTCCGCCGCAAGATTGAAACCCGCGATCTGCCCGCCGTTTTCAAGCGTCCAATCGCTGAGGATGACGAGCAAGTCGCGGCTGGCCATAGGCGGCTCAGGCTCCTCGACGATGAGGGCGCCAAAAAGGCCGCGGCCAAGCTGTTCGCTAAAAAAAGGCAGCACGCCTGGATGATACCAGTAAAAGCCGCTGTCGGGTGGCGTGAACCGGTATTCTAACGCCCCGCCGGGCTCCACTGGCTCCTGCGTCAGCCCGGCCATGCCGTCCATGGAATTCGTGATCCGCACCCCATGCCAGGTGAGGCTTGTGGGCTGATCGAGCCTGTTGACAAGCCGGACCTTCACCTCCTGGCCTTTCTTGATCCGCAGCACCGGCCCCGGAACCGCGCCGTTATAACCCCAGACGGGGGTAAGCGGGGCGGGCTCGGGCAGGAGCCTCAAACGGCCCTCGCGCGCCTCTAAGGTTAGAACGCCGCTCTCTGGCGAGGGCTCCGCCCATGCAGGCAAAGTGATGATGCTGGCAAGCGTCTGCCCAAGAAAGGCGCGCCGTGTGATCGCTGCGCAAGGCCGCATGGGATCCTGTGCTTGCCTAGATCCAGCGGCGGACGGAGGCTTTGTAGCGCAGATATTTGGCGCCGAATTTCTTCTCAAGATAAGCCTCCTCGGGCTCGATGGCGCCCTTTTGCAGAAGCGCTGCAAGGAGCGCCGTCAGTGCGAGGATCCATAAAGAATTGAAAAAGCAGGCGATGCCAGCGTTCATGAGGACCAGGCCGAGATAAATGGGGTTGCGGCTGAAGCTATAGGCCCCGGAGGTTGCAATGGCAGTCGCTGGCCTGTGCGCCTGGATATTCGTTCCGGTCCGGATCAGCTCCCGCACCGCATAAAGGATGAGATTGCCGGCCACGAAAATGATCAGGAGCCCGAGGCCGAAGCTCCAGTTTTCCGGAAGGAAGGGGAGGGGCCAGCGCCATTGGATCAGCAGGCCAAGCACGATCACGGCGGCAAAGACCAAAGGCGGCGGGGCGGCGATATCCGGGTGGTCGGTCGAGGGCTGAAAACCGAAGGACCCTTTTGGCATGGCGTGCCGCTCCTAGCGCTTTTGTTTGCGCCGATCTTACCAAAATGTTTCACGTGAAACATTTTTGTAAGGTTGCGGGCCGCTTTCGGCCAGGGCTTCCCACCCCCCCCCCGCCTGCGGCGATGTGCAATCGCGCGGAAAAAAGGTGCGATTGGCGCGCGGCCGGCTCCGGAGCCGTTTGTTGCGATGCAGAGGCATCATTTTAATGTGCGGCGGCGTCTCGCGCTTTCTTGAAGGCGGAGAGTTCCCGGCGGCCTCCGAAATAGGTTAGAGCTTCTGGCATGCAGGACGAAGAGGCCAACCGCTTTTCGGCGCGCGCGGCGCGCTATGCCCGCGTCGGTGCCAATGTGGGCAGCGTTGCTGCGCGGATTGCCGGGGCGCGCATTCTCGGCGCTGAGGGCGTGAGCCATGCGGCAGCGCTTGCGCAGGCGCTTGGCGGGCTCAAAGGCCCGATGATGAAGGTCGCCCAGATGATGGCGACTGTGCCCGATCTTTTGCCACCCGACTACGCCGAGGAGCTCAAGAAGCTGCAAAGCGAGGCCCCGCCCATGGGCGCGGCTTTTGTCAAGAGGCGGATGCAGGCCGAGCTTGGCCCGGGCTGGGCCTCGCGCTTTGCCGCCTTCGACCTCACGCCTGCCGCTGCGGCTTCGCTCGGCCAGGTGCATCGCGCGGCGGCGCTCGACGGCACGGCGCTCGCCTGCAAGCTGCAATATCCCGACATGCAATCGGCGGTCGAGGCCGATCTGCGCCAGCTCGATATCGTCTTCGCCTTGCACCGCCGCCTCAATCCGGTCATCGACACCCGAGAAATGGCCAAAGAGATCGGCGAGCGGGTGCGCGAGGAGCTCGACTACCGCCGCGAAGCCAAACATGCGGCGCTTTACAGCGATATCCTCGCTAAGGTGGCCGAGGTGCGCGTGCCGCGGGTCTGGCCGGAGCTTTCGACGGGGCGGCTCTTGACGATGGAATGGCTCGAAGGCCGCAAGCTCCTCGATTTCAAAGAGGCGGAGGAGTCCGTCCGCAACCGCATCGCCGCGGCGGTCTTCAAGGCCTGGTGGATACCCTTCAGCCGGTTCGGCGTCATCCATGGCGATGCGCATCTGGGCAATTATTCGGTGTTTGGCTCTGAGGTGAGCGGCTTTTGCGGGATCAACCTACTCGATTACGGCTGCATCCGGATTTTCAAGCCGGAGTTCGTCGGCGGCGTGGTTGAGCTTTATGAGGGCCTGCTCCACAAGGATTTCGACCGCACCTTTCATGCCTATGAAATCTGGGGCTTCCGCGGGCTGACGCGGGAGCTTGCGGAGACCCTCAATATTTGGGCGCGCTTCATCTATGCGCCCCTCCTCGATGACCGGGTCCGCACCGTCGCCGACGGGGTGAAGCCCTCGCATTACGGCCGCAAAGAGGCTTTCACCGTTCACCAGGCCTTGAAACGGAAAGGCCCGGTGCTTGTGCCGCGGGAATTTGTTTTCATGGACCGGGCGGCGATCGGCCTTGGCGCCGCCTTTCTGCATCTCGGCGCGAGGCTCAATTTTTACCGGCTGTTTCACGAGATCATGGGAAAATTTTCGCCTGCTGCTCTCGCGGAGCGCCAGGCAGGCGCGCTGACAAGGGCGGGCCTGAGCCCGCCGCAGTGAACGTAGGCTCAGCCGAGTAAATCGTGTATGAGAGGGGCTAAGCGGCGAGGAGCTTCCCGCCGTTCCCGCAGGCCCTGGGCCCGCTGGACGGTTCTTTTGCGCTGCACAAAAACTGGGCTCTGTGGCTCTTTTCCCTCTTGCGCATGGGAAAAATCGTTGCGAAAGCAAAACGAGGAATTGACCGGATGAAAGAAGGGCCAGACGATATGGAAGAAGCACAGCACACACTGCGCTCGGGGATGGATTACGATGAGCATGAGAGAACCTACAGGATGTTCCTCAAGCTCATCAAATACACGATCGCCGCCACCGCCGTCATTCTCATTCTTCTGGCCTTGCTCTGGGGCTGACGCCCAGGCATGCCGCTTCGCCTGGGGCCCTGGCTTGACCGCGGGGCGAGAATCGGGCTGGGTCACAACTTCAATGAGCCCCGGAGCCATTCATGCTGATCGCTATTCCCGCCGAAACCGATCCGGCAGAGCGCCGGGTCGCGGCGACCCCCGAAACCGTGAAAAAATTCGCTGGCCTCGGCGCCGAGGTGAGAGTTCAGGCGGGCGCTGGGATACGTTCCGGCGTTCCGGATGACGACTATGCTGCGGCTGGCGCTGCTATCGCACCGGATGCCCGGGCCACTGTGCAGGGTGCCGATATCGTCCTGCGCGTCCGCCGCCCAGGGGCCGTTGAGCTTGGGGGTGTAAAGCCGGGCGCTCTCGTCATTGCCATCATGGATCCTTATGGGAATGCCGGTGCGTTGCAAGCCCTGGCGGCTGCCGGCGTTTGTGCCTTCGCCATGGAGTTCATGCCGCGCATCACAAGGGCGCAGGCGATGGATGTCCTCTCGAGCCAGGCCAATGTCGCTGGCTACCGCGCCGTCATCGATGCGGCCGCCGAATACGGCCGGGTCATTCCAATGATGATGACGGCGGCTGGAATGATCCAGCCCGCCAAGATCTTTGTCATGGGCGTTGGCGTCGCGGGCCTGCAAGCCATTGCAACAGCGCGCAAGCTTGGCGCTATTGTGACCGCGACCGATGTCCGGCCAGCCACCAAGGAGCAAGTCATCTCCCTTGGCGCGAAGTTCATCGCGGTCGAGGACGAGGAATTCAAGCAGGCCGAAACGGCGGCGGGCTACGCCAAGGAGATGTCGGCGGAATACAAGGCCAAGCAGGCAGCTCTCATTGCCTCTCATATTTCCTCGCAGGACATCGTCATCACCACGGCTCTCATACCCGGCAAGCCCGCGCCGGTACTGATCACGGCGGCGATGGTCGAATCGATGCGGCCCGGCTCAGTGATCGCCGATCTTGCCGCGGAGCGGGGCGGAAACTGTGAATTGACGAAGCCTGGCGAAACCGCCGTGTCAAAAAATGGCGTTAAGGTTCTGGGCCTTGTGAATGCTGCAGGGCAGGTTCCTGCCACAGCGTCAGCGCTTTATGCAAAAAATCTTTTAGCCTTCGTCGAGACGATGATTGACGCGAAAGCGAAAGCTCTTGCGGTCAAATGGGACGATGAGCTCATCAAAGCGACTTTGCTCACCAAGGATGGGGCCCTCGTGCATCCGAGCATTCAGGCCGGGGGGTGAGTCCGGAAAGAAGAACGCTTGAAGTCCCCATCGACAAGAAAATCAATCAGGAGGGCATGAGATGGCATCAGGACTCGATCCGCATTTGATGGAAAAGATACAGGCTGCGGCCCAAGCCGCAAAGCAGGCGGCCGAAAATGCTCAGGCCTATGCCGAGCAGATCGCTGCGGGCGCCTCGGCGGCAAGCGGCGGAGCAATTGATCCGTTCGTGTTCCGGCTCGCAATCTTCGTCCTCGCCGTGGTCGTCGGCTATTATGTCGTCTGGGCGGTGACGCCATCGCTGCATACGCCGCTCATGTCGGTGACGAATGCAATCTCTTCGGTCATTGTGGTTGGCGCCCTTCTCTCGGCGGGTATCGATCCTGATTCGGGCGCAGGGGCTGGGACCGCGCGGTTTTTTGGTTTTCTCGCTCTGACGCTCGCGTCGGTCAATATCTTTGGCGGCTTCCTTGTGACCGAGCGGATGCTGTCGATGTTCAAGAAAAAGGGCTGAGCCAATGCTGAACGCAAATTTTGCAGCCCTTTTATATCTGACCTCCGGCGTTCTCTTCATTCTAGCGCTGCGGGGCTTGTCGTCGCCCGAAACGGCAAGGCAGGGCAACCGCTTCGGCATCATCGGCATGGCGATCGCGGCAGGGACGACCTTCCTCTATCAGCTGCCCTGGAGCTTCATGTCCTTTGTATGGATCGTTCTCGCCATCGGCATTGGCGGCGCGATCGGCGTCTGGCGCGCCAAGACCATTCAAATGACAGCGATGCCCCAGCTCGTGGCCTTGTTCCATGCGCTGATCGGCCTTGCGGCGGTCTTCGTCGCAGCAAGCGCGCTTTATGCGCCTCAGGGCTTCGGCCTCGGCGTGCCTTATAATATCGCCGGCTCGACGCTCTTTGAAATGTCGCTTGGCGCGGCGATCGGCGCCATCACCTTCACCGGCTCGGTGATCGCCTTCTTGAAGCTTGACGGGCGGATGACGGGGAATCCGATCCTTCTCGACAACCGCCACCTGATCAACATCGGGCTTGGCGTTCTTCTGGCGGTCTTCATCTTCGCTTTCGTGCCGACCGAGGCGCATTTTGTCTTCTGGCTGATCGTCCTCATATCCCTGGCGCTTGGCGTTCTGCTCATCATCCCGATTGGCGGCGCGGATATGCCCGTCGTCATTTCGATGCTCAACTCCTATTCGGGCTGGGCCGCGGCGGCGGTTGGCTTCACCCTTGCCAATCTCGCCCTCATCATCACTGGCGCGCTTGTTGGCTCCTCCGGCGCCATTCTGTCCTATGTCATGTGCAGGGGCATGAACCGCTCCTTCTTCTCGGTGATCCTCGGCGGGTTTGGGGGCGAGTCCGTCGCGCCTGCGCCTGCGGCCGAAGCGGAAACGCGGCCGGTGAAGCAGGGTTCGGCCGAGGAGGCGGCGAAAATTCTGCTGGCCTCCAAGAAGGTGATCGTCGTGCCGGGCTATGGGATGGCGGTGGCGCAGGCCCAGCATTCCTTGCGGGAAATGGCGGATATTCTCAAAAGCAAGGGGATCGAGGTCAAATATGCGATCCATCCGGTGGCCGGGCGCATGCCAGGGCATATGAACGTTCTGCTCGCTGAAGCCAATGTGCCTTACGACGAGGTTTTCGAGCTTGAGGACATAAATCCAGAGTTTCCCGATGCCGACGTTGCTTTCGTGATCGGGGCGAATGACGTCACCAATCCGGCCGCGAAAACCGATACCTCCTCCCCGATCTACGGCATGCCCATCCTCGATGTGGAGCATGCCAAGAATGTGCTGTTCGTGAAGCGGGGCCTTGGCTCGGGGTATGCGGGTGTTGAGAACGAGCTCTTTTTCCGGCCCAACACGACGATGCTCTTTGGCGATGCCAAGAAAATGGTCGACGGCATTGTAAAGGCCATGGGCTGATTCTGCCGCTTCTAGGCATCAGCCCCAGGTGTCAGGCAGCGGAATCCGCCTGACACCTTATTCCTCTCCTGTTCTCAGATTCAAGCCGCAGAGCATCACAGCAAGGCCGTGAGCCGATGGGCTGCCCTGTATGACCCCGCTGGGGCATTTTCTTGCGCTGCGGCGCGCTTAGCCCTCTCTGGCTCCGGCATGCCGGGCTTGCCTGGCAACCATTCGCCGCCCGCTTCAGCCAGCGCGAGCCGCCCCTCTGCCGCGGCCGCGGAGAAAAACGCGGCCCGCCCGCATTGCCGGGGCTGGCCCGGCCCTGCCGCTCACTAGCAATGCCCCTGACGCCAGCGATTGCGGTACATCAATGCCCCGTGCGGAGAGTGATGGTTTATTGCTTATAACTGGCCCCTGAGAGGCTTTTGATCCGAAAAAAGAGAAAGCGGCAAAACGGATGTCCGGTCTTTTTCGAACGCTCAAGAATCCCTTCAAAGGGCCATTCACCGCAGAGGCGCCGCCGGAGCTTTTGGCATGCGAATTTGAATGCCGGGCGAGAGATTGCGATGAGGAGAGATGGCGCAGCTGCTCCAGCCGGATCCGTTTGATGAATGATGCCATTGCCTTCACGCAGGCAAGCCAGGCCGGATGCCAGGGCGGGACGGGCGCCTCCTCTCCGGAAGACGGCGGGAGTCTTCCGGCGCTCTATATGAAATATTACCGCGCCATCTCTTGAAAGGGTCTTGGCGCACGCTCTGAATTTATCTCTCTGAATTTCTCTAAGGGAAAGGCCCTCTGGCTCTTGCTGTGTGCCGAGCGGCCCGGATGCCTCAGTTGAAACCGCGCTTGCGCCGCTCTGCCGCGCCTCTATAGTCGCGCGGAGTTTCATGCTTTACGGGTTCTCCATGGCGGCCGGACAAAACACAGTCAAAAGGGTTGTGCTCGCCTATTCAGGCGGTCTCGACACATCGATCATCCTCAAATGGCTCCAGACCACCTATGGATGCGAGGTGGTGACCTTCACGGCCGACCTTGGGCAGGGGGAGGAGCTTGAGCCCGCGCGGCAAAAGGCCGTTTTGCTCGGTATCAAGCCCGAGCATATCTTCATCGAGGATTTGCGCGAGGAGTTCGTCCGCGACTATGTCTTTCCCATGTTCCGCGCGAACGCCCGCTATGAGGGGCTTTATCTTCTCGGCACATCGATCGCGCGCCCTCTGATTGCGAAAAAGCAAATCGAGATTGCCCGCAAGACGGGCGCCGACGCGGTTGCGCATGGCGCGACCGGCAAGGGAAACGATCAGGTGCGGTTCGAGCTTTCCTATTATGCGCTCGAGCCGGACATCAAGGTCATCGCGCCGTGGCGCGAATGGGCTCTCACCTCACGCTCAGCGCTTCTTGCCTTTGCCGAGCAGAATCAGATCCCCATCGCCAAAGACAAGCGCGGCGAAGCGCCATTCTCGGTCGATGCCAATCTTCTCCACGTCTCATCGGAAGGCAAGGTGCTCGAAGACCCTGCCTGCGAGGTGCCGGATTACGTCTATTCGCGGACGGCCGATCCCCAAGACGCTCCAAACGAGCCCGAATATATCGAAATCGGATTCGAGCGTGGCGATGCGGTTGGCGTCGATGGCAAGCCCATGTCCCCGGCCGCGCTCCTTGCCCATTTGAATGAGCGCGGGCGCGCGCATGGTATCGGGCGCCTCGACCTTGTCGAAAACCGCTTTGTTGGCATGAAGTCGCGCGGCATGTATGAGACGCCCGGCGGCACGATCCTCTATTATGCGCATCGCGGCATCGAGCAGATCACGCTTGACCGCGGCGCGGCGCATCTTAAAGACGAGCTGATGCCGAAGTATGCCGAGCTGATTTATAATGGCTTCTGGTTCTCGCCCGAGCGGGAGATGCTGCAGGCTTTGATCGACCGCAGCCAGGAGTTTGTCACCGGGAAGGTGAGGCTGAAGCTCTTCAAGGGCTTGGCCTCTGTTGTTGGGCGGTCGAGCCCTTACTCGCTTTACGATCAGGATCTCGTGACATTCGAGGAGGGCAAGAGCGCCTATGACCATCGTGACGCTGCGGGCTTCATCAAGCTGAATGCTTTGCGCCTGCGCACTTTGGCAAAGCGCGCGCGCAAGCTCGTTGCGGAAGCCCGGAATGATTGATTTTCTATATTTGAACGGCAGGCTTTCTGGCCCCGGGTCAAACCCTCCCTATTTCATGCAGCAGCACTTGCCGTAACGATGGGAGGATTGCATGCGCCGGTTGATAATCCTTGCGGCTTTATTCCTGCTCATGCCTTCCTTCCTGAAAGAGAAAGCTTGGGCGGCTGGGACTTCCAATGCGCGTTCGGCGGCTAGGGCTGGCGAGAGCGTTCCGGCCCCGCAAAACCAGCGTGTCTGGGGCGGCCGCAGCTATTGCTGGTATTATAATGGCTGGCATGGCCCGGGGTGGTACTGGTGCGGCTATGAATGGGTTGGCGGCATAGGCTGGGGCGGCGCCTATGGATGGAACGGCTGGGCCGTGAAGGATTATGTTCCCCCCTTGGGCTGGGGCTTTGGGCCGGGATGGGGTTATTACAGGCCCAGCTGGGGTTTCGGCGGCTACTACCAGCGGGGCTGGTACGGCGGCGAACCCGCCTATAGCGGCCACATCGACGACCCGGCACGGCGCCCCAAGGGATGGCTGGGCTTAGGCCAGCCGCAATGGCCGCCACAGCTCAAGCTGCCGCCGTTTTAAGCAGCAGAATGGGATGAGGCCGCAAGGCGGGCGGCAAGGCGCTCGCGATCCCTGGGAATTAGGCGGCAGTTTTGATCCCTTCCGGGACGGAATGGGAGCCGGATTTGTCCGGTTGACCGCAGGGGAGGGATCGATGATGGTAGTTGCGCGATACAATGAGCGCTCAGGGGAGGATCGGATGCGAAGGCTGAGGTTTGCCGCAGCGGGGGGTCTGTTTGCGGCTTTTGTTCTGACGGGCGGGGATGCGCGGGCATCATTCGTCCCGGACCCGGGCCCGGCAAAAGCGGCAGCGGACGCTCTTCCTTTGGCGCAAGCGCAATATGTCTGGGGCGGCAGGCGCTATTGCTGGTACAGCAATGGCTGGCGCGGGCCGGGATGGTACTGGTGCGGCTATGCGTGGCGCCGCGGGCTCGGCTGGGGCGGCGCTTATGGCTGGAATGGCTGGGTCTGGCGCGGAGCTGGCTGGCGGGGCGGTGTTTGGCGGGGCGGGAGATGGCATGGCGGCTATTGGCATGGGGGACGCTGGCATGGCGGCGGCCACTGGCATCGCGGCGGCCACTGGCATGGCGGCGGCCACTGGCATGGCGGCGGCGGGCGCCGCCGGTAGAGATGGATTTTGCGCCGCATCGCTGACGGCGCTGCTTCCGTCCCAGGGCTGGACAGGAGCCGGAGGTGCCGTTCGAGAACAGAACATCGGCGGGCCGCGATCTTGCAGCGGCGCTTGCCCGGTATAAAGAGAGCAAGCCCGTGGTGCTCGCGCTGCCGCGCGGCGGCGTGCCCGTCGCGGCGGAAGTCGCCGCCGCGCTTGACGCGCCGCTCGATTTGCTTCTTGTCCGGAAGATTGGCGTGCCGGGCCAGCCCGAGCTGGCCATGGGGGCCGTCACGGACGGAGCCACCCCGGTCGTGGCGCGCAACGAGGACATCATCCGCCGCGCGGGTGTCAGCGAAGCGGAATTCGCTGCGATTCGCGACGCCGAGATCGCAGAGATCGAGCGCAGGCGTAAACGTTATCTTGGCGGGCGGGCGCCGGCCGGGATCAAGGGCCGGACGGTGATCGTCATTGACGATGGGGTGGCGACCGGCGCCACGATGCGGACTGCGCTTCGCGCCGTGCGGGCGCGCGAGCCCAAGGAGCTTGTTCTTGCAGTCCCGGTCGCGGCGCAAGACACGCTCGAGGAGCTGCGCTCGGAGGCCGACACCGCCATTTGCCTTGAAGCGCCAAGATGGCTCGACGCCGTGGGATTCTACTACAATGATTTCCGTCAGACCACAGATGCCGAGGTTGTTGCGATCCTCGCCCGCTTCCCCAGCGGCGCAGAAGGGGGCAAAGCTGGATGACCCTTGCCGCCTTTGGCGGCCTGTTCGAAAATTCTGAAAAATTCGGAACGCATGCGATGGAGAGTGCCGCCGGGCCCAATCCGCTTCTTGAGCCATGGACCAAGCCATTCGGGCTGCCGCCCTTCGGCCGGCTGAGGCCGGCCCATTTCAAGGAGGCGTTCGAGTGCGCTTTGGCCGAGGCTCAAGCCGAGGTTGCGGCTATCGCTGCATGCCCTGAGCCGCCAACCTTTGAAAACACGGTCGAAGCGCTGGAAAGAAGCGGCGGACGACTGAGGCGCATCTCCTCCGTTTTCTTCACCCTGACGGGCGCCGATACCAGCAGCGAGCTTGAAGCCGTTGAGCGCGAGATCGCGCCAAGGATTGCCCGCCATCACAGCGAAATCCACCTCAACGGCGATCTCTTCCGCCGGATTGAAGCTCTTCAGGCGCAGCGCGGCTCCCTGGGGCTTAACGAGGAGCAAGCGCGCGTTCTCGAGCGCTATCATACGGCCTTTGTCCGTGCCGGAGCGGGCTGCTCTGCCGCAACAAAGGAAAGGCTTGCCGGGATCAGCGAGCGTCTCGCCGCCCTCGGCACGCGTTTCGCGCAGAATGTGCTTGCAGATGAAACATCCTATCTCCTCATTCTTGAAGATGAGGACCTTCCGGGTCTTCCGCCTTCGCTCATCTCTGCGGCGCAGCGCGACGCAGCCAGCCGGGGCGCTGCTGGCAAATATGCGATTACTCTATCGCGATCGAGCATAGAGCCTTTTCTTCAGTTTTCGGCGCGGCGCGACCTTCGCGAAAAAGCATTCCGCGCCTGGGCCCGGCGCGGAGAATCAGAGGGCGCAACGGACAACCGCGCAATTGCCGCGGAAATGATTGAGCTCCGCGCCGAGCAGGCAAGGCTTTTGGGCTTTGAAAGCTTTGCGCATTACCGCTTGGCCGACACAATGGCGAGGACGCCGGAGGCGGCGCTGAATCTCCTCCACTCCGTCTGGCGCCCGGCGCTTGCAAAAGTGCGCGAAGATGAAGAAGCGCTGCAGCGGATGGCTGCGAGCGAAGGCGGAAACTTTGTCATCGCGCCGTGGGACTGGCGCTACTACGCCGAAAAACGCCGCAAGGCCGAATTCGACTTCGACGAGAGCACGCTTAAACCCTATTTGCAGCTCGAAAACATGATTGAGGCGGCATTTTTTGCCGCCTCCCGGCTCTTCGGCCTTTCATTCACCGAGAGGCGGGATGTGCCGCTTTACCATCAAGACGCGCGCGCCTGGACCGTCAAGGCAAGAGACGGGCGGGAGCTCGCCCTCTTCATTGGCGACTACTTCGCGCGGCCATCGAAGCACAGCGGCGCCTGGATGAATTGCATCCGCGGGCAGCATAAGCTCGATGGCGATGTGAGGCCAGTCGTCGTCAATGTGATGAATTTCGTAAAGCCAGGGGAGGGCGAGCCCTGCCTCTTGAGCTTTGACGATGCGCGCACGCTGTTCCACGAATTCGGCCATGCTCTCCACGGAATTCTCTCGGATGTCACTTATCCCCTCATCTCAGGGACGAATGTAGCGCGCGATTTCGTCGAGTTTCCCTCGCAGCTATTTGAGCACTGGCTGGAGCAGCCGGAAGTGTTGCGCCGTTTTGCCCGGCATTATGAAACGGACAAGCCCATACCCGATGCGCTTCTTGAGCGGCTGCGCGCGGCGCGGCAGTTCAATCAGGGGTTTGCGGCTGTTGAATATGCAGCCTCTGCCCTGGTCGATCTCGCGTTGCATCTTGAGACAGGCGAAAACCCAATCGACATCGTCGAATTTGAAAACAAAGCGCTCGCTGGGCTCGGCATGCCTGCCGCTATTGCGATGCGCCACCGCACGCCGCATTTTCAGCATATCTTTGCTGGCGACTGGTATGCCGCAGGGTACTACAGCTATCTGTGGTCCGAGGTCTTGGACGCCGACGGCTTCGAGGCATTTGAGGAAAGCGGAGATATTTTTTCGCCTTCCCTTGCCGCAAAGCTTGAAACGTATATTTACTCATCGGGCAACGTCCGTGCTCCCGAGGAGGCCTATGCGGCATTCCGCGGCCGTCCCCCGAATGCGGCTGCGCTTTTGCGCAAACGCGGCTTTGCTGCAGCCGCTGGCGCAAAGGCCTGAGAGGGGCCTGTTTCTCCCAAGGCCCCCGCGGCTCTTTGTGGACAGGCCGCCTCGCGTTTGCTAAAGGCGGGGAGGTCCTCGTTAAGCCGGCGGCGGGCCGCCGCGGCGCTATAATGGGCGCATAGCTCAGTGGGTAGAGCAGCTGACTCTTAATCAGCGGGTCCAAGGTTCGAGCCCTTGTGCGCCCACCACCTCAGCGTCATATTTCAAAGCGTCATGTTTCTATAAGAGTAAAAGGGATGCCGTGTCTGAGGCCTCCCGTTCATCCAGGCCTGCGGCTGCGCGCGGAGCCGGGTTGTGGCGCCGCAGCGGTGAATTTAGCTGTCAAGCATATTTTGCAGTTAAGGTGCGTGCGTGAACTCTCTTCTGCCTGCCATTCCCGTTATCGATGCCCGCGAGAGCGGGGCGGTTGGCCATGCGGCGCAAAGCCGTGCGCGGGCTAGCGCTCTCCGCGACGGCTGCATCGCTTCCTTGCCGCGAGCGATGGCGCCGCTTGTCCCGGCTCTGGATAAGGCCGCGCAGCGCTGGCTTAGCCGGTCGTGCTCGCCCTATGTGGCCGAGATCGGTGAAATTGCTGCGACGCTCGGCTTTTCTGGCATCTGGATGCTCAACTGCTCTTATCAATGGGGCTGCACATCGCTCGCGCGCGAGGAGGAAGGCGTGCCCTGGCTTGCCCGCACCCTCGACTGGCCCTTTCCTGGGCTCGGCCTTCACGCGGATGTGGTCTGCGCGCAAGGGCCTGCCGGAGACTATGTCAGCGTGACTTGGCCAGGCTATGCCGGCGTGCTGACAGCGATCGCTCCCGGGCGTTTTGCCGCCTGCATCAACCAGGCGCCCATGCGGCGCCGCACAAGGCACCCCTGGCTGCGGCTTTATGACATCGCCGCCAATGGCTTCGGCACCTGGGGGACCGTACATATGCCACCCGACCAGCTATTGCGCCAGGCATTTGAAACCTGCGCCACCTTTGCGGCGGCAAAGAAGATGCTTGAATCGGCCCCTGTGGCGCGGCCGGTGATCTATACGCTTATTGGCAGCGCTCCCGGTGAGAAATGCGTGATCGAGCGGACCGAAACCGGATATGTTACCCGCGAGGCCGCCACGGCGGCAGCCAATGATTGGGTTCCCGGCCGTACAGGGTGGGAAGCACGGATTGCGGCCGCACGCTTCTTCACCTGCACGCCCGAGGAGGCGGCGGGGCGCTGCGAGGCCCGCCGCAGCGCGCTTGCGCAGTGGCCGGGGCGGCTCGCGCAAGGGCGTTTTGAATGGGTGCTGCCGCCTGTTCTCAACCCTTATACGCGGCTTGCCGTTGTGATGAGCCCTGGGGCAGGTGTCTTGCGCGCCGTTGGCTTTGAGATGACGGACTCCGGCTTACCGCAAGAGGCGACCCGTGTCTGTGATCTCTCGTTTGGGCCTGCCGCAAGAGGAGCCATTCAGGTCTGCCACGCTTAAGCCCTGGCCGCAGCCGGTTTGGCAACGCCAGGATGCTGTGGTTTTGCAGCCGGTAGCTTAAGAAACCGCTGGCCACGGCAAAGCTTCTCGCGTTACAATACATCCGCAGAGAGCTGCGCCGTCATAAGATTGCCTGAACTGTGACCGAGACTGTCTGAATGAAACATTCAAGTGTCAGCATCCGAGGATTGGTACTGGCGTGTCTTGCGCTGATAGGGCTGAGCAGCATCCGCTTAGCGGAAGCCGGACCCCTTGACCTTGTCTGCAGCGGAAACAGCTACGCGCGCAATGTGCCCTTTCCAACCCCCGTGACATACACTCTGAGACTTGGCGGCACGAAATCGGTTCTAATCGGCGTCTCCAACGAGCAACAGCCGGTCAAAGCGCCGGTCATTTCCAACAATGATATTCAGTTGAAGTTCAAGACTGCCGCTTACATTGGCGAATATTTTCACCTGACAGGAGATTTATTCCTGATCCATCCGGATGGGCGTCTGACGAGGCTGACCTGCAGGCCTCCGTGAGCTTGTCATCCAAGCGGCAGCGGTCCCTTCCTCTTGGCAAAGAGCCGCCACAAATGGGCCATTTGCCCCCTGCCGCATTCCAGTAAGATTTGCCTTACGCATGGAATGCACCGGAAGGCGGTGCCTGAACATTTTGTGGAGATCACTTCATGACAAGTCTTGCTGTCGTGATCCTGACCTACAACGAGGAAAAGCACATCAAACGCGTGCTTGCCTGCGTGCGGGACATTGCAGAGCAGATTTTCGTTGTTGATTCTTTTTCAAGTGACGCGACGGTCGAGCTGGCAAAGGCGCATGGCGCCACGGTGCTCCAAAATAAATTCATCAACTATGCGCGGCAGTTCCAATGGGCGCTTGAGAATGCGCCCATTACGGCAGACTGGATTATGCGCCTTGACGCCGATGAAATCATCGAGCCTGATCTCGCCGCGGAAATCAAGGCGAAGCTGCCTCAGCTTCCCCCTGACGTTGCCGGAATTAACCTGAACCGTAAGACGATTTTTCTTGGCCGCTGGATCAAGCATGGCGGCCGTTATCCCATGTTCTTATTGCGGATCTGGCGCCGCGGCCAAGGGCGGATCGAGGACCGCTGGATGGACGAGCATATGGTCGTCGAAGGAGGTAAAGTTATTGATTTCAAGGGGGGATTTGCAGATCACAATCTGAACGATCTGACTTTCTGGACAGAAAAGCACAATAAATATGCGACCCGGGAGGCGATCGAATCCCTTAACGCCGCCTACAGCCTTTTCGAATCGGACCCATCCCTCTTGATCCAGTCGCATGCCTCACAGGCGAAGCTCAAGCGCTGGCTGAAGACAGGAGTGTTTGACCGATTCCCCTTCTGGCTCGGGGCTCCAATGTTCTTCGTCTACCGTTACTTCATCCGCCTTGGGTTTCTCGATGGCCTCGAAGGTCTAATCTATCATTTCCTCCAAGGGTGGTGGTATCGCTTCCTGGTTGGCGCGAAGGTCGTCGAGTTCCGCCGGGCACTCGCTAAATTCCCCGCACGCAAGGACAAGGCTCTCGAGCTTTCGCGGCTCACGGGATACGAGTTTCCTTGCAAGGGGTGACGCCCGCTGCCCCATAGGGGCATGACGCTGCCGCGGCCATTCCGTCTCACACCCGCTCGCTTGCCTACAGTGCGGAAAGCTTTCTTGCGTCCCGTCTTCCGCAATAACTCCTCCTGTTGCAAAGGCGTCTGCCGCGTCTGACAAAGCCCCTTTGGGGCTTCGTCAGGATTTTCATATGAAAAATGGTATTTGTTATCATTAATCTTCAATCATAAAGTATAGAGTACATTGACATACGGAATTGCTTAAATCCATGCCTTTCTGACAGTGACATTCGCGAATTATATATTAAACTACATAGGTGCTATATCTTTTTACGGCTAATTTCCGGCTCGCGTTGCCTCGGAAATCCTGAATGCTGGGCGCTCAGCCGTCCGTCCGGCACGCGAGCAAGGCGTTCAGCGTGCCAGGACGAAGCGTGAAGTGCCTTTTGTGCACAGCGCATTCAGCCCGGGCGGCGGCGGCCCCAAACTCAGGGGGCTCTATTTATGGCGAATATTGCAGTTATCATTCTCACCTACAACGAGCAGAAGCATATCGAAAGAGCGCTTGCCTCCGTGCAAAGCTTTGCACGGGAAGTTTTCGTCATCGATTCATTCTCGACCGATGCTACGCCGCAATTGGCAGCGGCGAGAGGAGCAGTCGTCCTCAAGCACGAGTTCATCAATTATGCTCGAAAGTTTCAGTGGGCGCTCGACAACGCGCCCATCACGGCAGACTGGATATTCCGGCTCGATGCCGACGAAATTGTCGAACCGGATCTTGCAGCCGAGATCGAAGCAAAACTGCCGAATCTGCCGCCGGATGTCGCGGGCATTAATGTTAACCGGAAGACCATTTTCCTTGGCCGTTGGATCAAGCATGGCGGCCGCTATCCGATGTATGTCTTGCGGATCTGGCGCCGGGGGCAGGGCAGGATCGAGAACCGATGGATGGACGAGCATACGATTGTGGAAGGCGGCAGAGTCATCAATTTCTCTGGCGGCTTCGCCGACCATAATCTTAACGATTTATCGTTCTGGACCACGAAGCATAACCAATATGCGACGAGGGAGGCGATCGAGGTTCTCAATGAATCCTACGGGCTTTTCGAATCCGATCTCGCGCTCTTGCAGCAGAAGAATTCCTCCCAGGCCAAGGTCAAAAGATGGCTCAAGATGGGGCTTTTCTACAAGGTCCCGTTTTGGCTCGCAGCAACCTTGTTCTTTGTCTACCGCTATGTGTTTCTCTGCGGATTTCTCGACGGGATCGAAGGCCTGATGTATCATTTTTTGCAAGGCTATTGGTACAGGTTCCTTGTTGGCGCCAAGGTTCTCGAATTCCGCAGGGCGCTTGCGAAAATCCCCGACCCGGAGACGAAAATCGTTGAGCTTTCAAGATTGACCGGCTTTCAGCTTCAACCTTGAGCGCTGGCCGGAAAGTTCAGAGCGTTCATAGCACCCCGGCAAAAGGGCAGCCCGGGAAGGTGGCTGTTGGCGGCAGAGACTGGTTTCTTTCCCATACGCTCTGCTTTTGCCCGGCGTGATGGCGAGCGGCTTAGAAACCATGAAATCAGGAGGCGTTACTCCAGGGCTGCGGGGCCGACTCATCCTGCAGCAGGAATAACGAACTTTTGCATGAACGGGCCAATGTCCTTACGCGGAGGCCGTGATGCCCGCGCGCAGTTCATATCGATATGAGCTTGCGTGAACATTGATGCGAGGACGACGCCGTCAGGGTTTGCCGCGAAGGCATGGTCGAGAAGCATCTCGCTCGCCATAAAGGGCGGACCATATCCGAGCTGGGATGCAAGCGATCCTAAGCGGCCGCCGTCCCCGATCAGGAGGCGCGACAAGAGATCGTATGAATCAAATATTCCATAAGTGACAAAGAAAAGCGGCGTGCCGCCGGAAAGGGCATCTTCGACACGCGCCCGGCCGGGCGCAAAGGGGCTTTCCCGCAGCTGCCCTATTTTGTAGATTCCGGACGCGCGCGCGCCCGCAACAATGGACTCCGCCGCGCCCGCAATGGCGATGCATCGCGTATAGCCCTTATCGATGAGACGCTGGAGCTCGTGCAAAACCGCTTCGCTGGCGCAGTCCTCTGGCCTTGGCTCATGTAAGGCCAGAACATCGACGCAGTCCGTGCGCAGCCTTCTCAAGCTTTCGACAAGCGAGCTTTCAATCTGTTCCGGATAAAGCCGGTCCCGTCTTGGCGCATGGCGTGCGGCCGCTGTTCCTTGAAACATGGGAACCGCGCGGGCGAAGGCGCGCGCCAAAGGCCTCATCAAGCGCATGGCTGGGGAGACAACGGGGCGCGGCACGCCGAATTGCGTGCAAAGGGTTACGCGGTCCCGGCGGCCAGCTAAAAATTTTCCCAGGATCTCCTCTGCCTCGCCATCTCCATAATGAGGCGCGGCATCGTACCATGTCACGCCGCGCTCAAATGCGACGCTGAGCGCGCGCAGCCCTTGCGCTTCCGAGACCAGCGAGCCAAGGGGCGCGCAGCCAAAGCCGAGCGCCGAGACTGCGCGGCCAAGGCATGATGCGAAGACATTTCTCATGAATCCGTCATCCTCGCTTTCCTGACTGGCGGCTGCCGTGGAAATCGCCCTTCCCGCGCAAAAAGCAAATCATCTCCGCCGCTTCCAAGGACGGAGCGGACCCGCGCTGCGCGCCAGGCTGGTGTCCAGGACGCATAATATAGTATGGCGCCGCCTGATGTGCAGCGCAATTTGCCCTGAAGGGGAGGAGTGCTAGAACCCTGTGACGATTGGCAGGCAGGGCCCGCCAGGGGGGCCTTCGAAGGCGAGCTGCTGTGCCCGTGTTCTTTCGATGAGGCTCAATTTCGACGCGATGGCGTCGCGAACAAGGGCCCAGCGCTCGCGTTCCGGGCCAGCTCCAGCGACGGCACGGTTCAACAAAGCATAAGCGATGACATAGTCCTGAGGAACGCCCTGGCCTTTGTCGTACATGAGGCCCAGCATATACTGTGCAAAAGGGTTCTCTTGCTGACTTGCGCAGCGGTACCAGCCCGCCGCCACCATAAAGTCTTGCGGAACGCCGAGACCATTGGCAAACATATAGCCAAGCTGGGTCTGCGCCCTTGAATCGCCGCGCAGGGCGAGATCTGAAAACAGTCTCGCAGCATGCACATAGTCATGCGCCGCAAAAGCGCGCATCGCGCTCCGCAGCGCATCGGCCGCCGCGGGCGGCGCAAAAACGGCAGTGCCCAAGACAATAGCGGTGATGCAGGCGAGATGCTTCCTTGGGCCCTTGACCCTCGCATGCAAAGTCTCATGCCGGGCAGGCTCCAAGCGCTGCGCTATGCTGAGCAATCCCATGACGGCACCTTAGATGTCGGGAAGAATGGCATGGAGCAGCCAGCAAATCCAAATCGCTGGCGCAAAGAAAAGACCAAAAGGCAATTTCGCAACCGCGGACAAAGGCCGCCGCGCCGCAATCTGCATCGCCGTGTAGCCAGCAATTCCGGCCAGAGCTGCAATCTCGATAGCCAGAAGGATGAACGTCCAATCGAGCCAGGCGCCGGCGGCGGCTGCGAGCTTGACATCTCCAAGACCGATCCCCTCGCGGTGGCGCAGCCGCCAATACAATCTGCGCAGCGTATAAAAGGCCAGGGCAAGGAGGAGGCCGCGAACGCCTGCCGACGCAACATTATCCAGCACGCTGTCAGCGCCGCTAACCGCGGCATTAGCGAGCGCGAGCGCGGCCGCGCAAGCGGTGAGCTCGTCCGGGATGATGAAGAAGCGTGCATCGGCTGCAGCAATCGCAAGCATCACAATCCCAAGGGCCCCGCCGAAGACTCCGGGCAAGCCGGGCGCAGCCGCAAGACTCGCCGCTGCTATGAGGGAGGCAGCCAGAGCCAAAGCGGCATATTCCAGCGGAGATGGCCACCCTTGCTTCCTGCTTTTCATCCCCGCAACATCCTCTTCCGCCATTGGCGGATTGCTGAATGGGGATCCTTGTTCCTCGCGACGGTGCGGGCAGCTATGAAGGCCAGCCCCTCTCATTGGACGAGACCGAGCGGATAGGGAGTTGCAGCGCCTGGCGGCCGCAAGATCCCGATCTTGTCGCCTCTCATTTTCGAGCGGAGCTCTTCGGCAACGGTCGATGCGTCAACACCATCGCGGATCACCTGCGGCCGGATGAAGATGATGAGCTCGGTGCGGGTGATTGCGTTGCCGTTGGTTGGCGTGAAGGCCTCGCCCAGAATGGGGATTTGCTCGACAACCGGAATCCCGTTCCGTGTCTGATCATGCGTCTCTTGAACAAGGCCCGCGAGCAGCACAGTTTGGCCATTCGGCACCTGGATCTGGCTTCTAACATGGCGGTTGGTGAACGTCGGCGTGAGGTTCACATTCTGGCAATTCGTGCAGGCGCTGATCTCTTGGTCGATTTCGAGATTGACGTTGCCGTTGGCATGGATTCGCGGCCGGAAACTCAGGATGATGCCCGTGTTTTGGTAAGAAATGGAATTGAAGACGGTGTTCGATGTCGTTGTAGCTGAATTCAATATGTTTGCCGAGCCCGTCGTGACGGGAACCTGCTGACCGACTTGCAAGGCTGCAACCTGATTGTCGAGGACGACAAGCGACGGATTGGCGAGAATTTTGGTTGTCGTATATTGGTTCAATGCGCTGAGAATCACATGCGGCGTGAGGTTGTTGCCGATCATGAAATTGAAGCCCGGCACTCTTGGGCTGATGGGCAGGCCGGTTGCCGTATTGAACGCGGCAGGTCCTCCAGCAACCGTCGTTGTTGTTCCGCCGGTGCCGGTGGTGGCGAGAACATTGCCCAGAAAGAACTGCACGCCGTAGCTCAGATTGTTGTTAAGTGAGACCTCCGCAATGGTCACATCGACAGCGACCTGGGAGAGCGGGCGGTCGAGGTGGGTCAGCGCGCGCTCAATGATCCGGTATTGCTCGGCATTGGCGTAGATCACCACCGTATTGTTGGGTATATCCGGCAGAATACGGACCCCCGGCAGCAGAGCCCGCCCCGCCCCCGGTGCGCCGCCGCCAATTCCGCCGGCCCCAAATCCGCCTCCCGTGGTGTCGCCAGGCGCCCCAGTACCGCCGGCGCCTCCCAAGGATCCGAATGGCCCTTGGGATTGAGACTGACTGCCGCCGAGGCCACCGCCAGCGCCCAGGCCCGTGCCACTGCCGGCAGGGCCTCCTCCAGTGCCGCCAGGGCCTCCGCCTCCGCCGATGCTGCCCCCGCCGCCAAACCCGCTGCTGCCGCTGCCAAGCCCCCCGCTCACGCCTATGCCCGTTCCTCCGCTCCCGGTTGGGCCAAACCCGACTGTCACGGGCCCGGAGCCTGGGGCGATCTGATTGGTGGGTGTCTCGAATGTGGCGCCGCCCCCGCCAACGAAAAGGTCGTTGAGAAGTTTCGCGATCTGGCGGCAATCGCCGTAACGGACCTTGTAGACTTTGACGCCCGTGCTTGTGATGGCCGATCGATCAAGACGGCTGATCCATTTTCCCGCAGCTGTCAGCAATTCGGGCCTCCGGGCTACGACGAGAATGGCGTTGGACCGTGAGATCGGCTGAAGCTTGACGAGGTGCTGACTGAGCCCATCTTCACCAGAATCGAGGATTTTCTCCAATTCCGCGACAAGCGGCTCTGGCGAAGTGCTGGTAACCGGGAAGATGCCGACGGACTGGCCCCGCATCCAATCCTCATCGAAACTTAGGACCGTGTCGACGGCTGAGCGGCGCTCAAGGCCGTTGCCGACGACGAGAATGAGATTACGGGAAGGATCTGCCCGCACCGATCCTGGCTTTGCTGCGAAACTGTCGAGCAGCTTCATGACCGTTTGAACGGAGACATGGCGGAGCGGGATAACGGATAAACCATAACCCGGCTCAGCATTCTTGTCTGGCCCGGGGCGATCGACCCCCCCGCCTCCGACGGCGTCATCGGAGGGAACGATGCGATATCCGCCGGCATCGTGGATCAGGACAGCATTGGCCGTTCGCAACGCCGCTTCTAAGACAAACAGCAGCTTCGACTTCGGAATTGGCCGCCCGGCAGAGGATAGGCTGACGGTTCCTTGGACCCTTGGATCGATGGCGTAGCCTACGCCAAGGATGTCGCCAAGGATCACCTTAGCAACCTCAGCCACCGGCGCATCGACGAAGTCGAGCTGGGTGCCCTCCCCATTGCTGTTGCCGCTGGGGGCGCCCGGCGAGGACGCAGCCGATTCAGCTCCGCCAGGCTGGCTTTGACTGCCGTAGTAGAGCTGCGCCTTGTATTCGCCCGACCCCGTCGTTTCGTTTTGCGACGGGGAAAGGGGGCGCGGCCGCAGGTCGATGGCGCGGACCCGGTCCAAAGGGCCGGGCGGCTCGTTCACGCCATAAGGGGGCGGCGTGCAAGAGGCAAGCATCGCACTCGCCGCCGCAAGTGCCGCTGCGAGAGAGAGACTGCGAATTCGAGAAAACCGGACTCTCGTCGGCATCGGACTCATCGATCCAAGTCCGGACGCGCAGAATCAATGCTGCAAGCCACTGGCACCAAGCTTTACCCTGAAAACGGACCCCTGTTTCTACGATCCGGACACAGGGGCATTGCGCGAAACGTGAAAAAGGCGAAGAAAGATTAAGTCGTATCGCGGAGAACCCCGGACTCTCCTGGTCTTGACAAGCGGAGCTATATCTCGTGTCCCAGGATAATGTCATCAAAATGGCTCAGAATTAAACGATCTGTGAACGGGCGCGCGAGGAGCCCCGTTTCATCTCTGAATGCTCACCCCCTCCAATGACGGCCCTGGCGCTGATGACTTCAGTCGGGCAATTCTCGCTGGAACGGGAGGGTGGGAGTAGTAGAAGAGGGCATAAAGCGCATCGGGGGTGAGCGTCGCAAGATTGTCGCGTGCGAGCTTCGTCAAAGCGCTTATCATCGGCCCTGGCCCGGCCATCGCCTTGGCAAAGGCGTCGGCTTGATATTCGGCCCGGCGGGAGAGCCAGCTCGTCAGTGGGGCGAGCAGATGCGAGAGCGGCCCGAGCGCCATGAGCACGATGATGAGCACAAGCCCTGGATCCGCAGGAAGGCCAAAGGCCTGAGCGAGCCGGCTGCTCGCGAACGCCCAGTGAAGAATCGCGAATGCAGCAAACGCAAAGGCCGAGGACAGGGCGATCTGCTGAATGATGTGCCCAAGCTTATAATGGCCAAGCTCATGCGCGAGAATGGACAAGATCTCCTCGGGCGTGTGCCTTTGCAGCAGAGTGTCGAA
>DASRYK010000009.1:0-2594 GCA_035687205.1 Methylocella sp.
GCCATGGGGGGCCGGAGATCCGCCGCGAAGGGCGATGATCCGGTTACAAGCAAACCGGCCGTTGCGCCCATCAGGCGCGCCAAAAGTTTTCGTTGCATGGAATCATTCCCTCCGTCAGTTGACTTTATTAGTATCCATCCGGTCATGGCTATTCATAGCATCAGGACTTTCCTGAACAAGCGAGATCACCGCCTGGAACGGCCGATACGTTCATTATTCTAAGGGATGTTGCATTTTTGCCGTGCACGCCGCTATTCAGGCTCGCACACGGCCCAAATTCGGTTGCGGCCCAAGATGGCGAGAAAACGAGGGCCGCTTTGCGCAGAAGGGCTGACGCTTTCCGTGCCGCGCTGGCTCCGCGACAGCTCACGATGTGATTTCCTGCCGCAGCGCTCCACCCCATGGATGGCTGTTGAGCCTTCAGCGCGGGGGCGCCTTCAAGGCAGTGAAAGACGGCTGTCAAGAGGCAAGGCGTCATGCCGCCCGGCCAGCGGAACAGAGGGCGAAAGACATCGTTGCCGCTTGACTAGCGGGTCACGTGATGCCACTCGCAGGCGCCAGAAAGATGAGGCGAGGCGGAATGTTCAAAGCTTTCGTGTTTCCGGGCCAAGGATCGCAAGCCGCAGGCATGGGCAAGGCATTAGCGGAAACCTTTCCTCAGGCGCGCGCTGTCTTTGACGAGGTTGACGAGGCGCTTGGCCAGAACCTGTCCTCCCTGATCTTCGAAGGCCCTCAGGATGAGCTCACTCTGACCGCAAATGCGCAGCCTGCTTTGCTTGGCGTCAGTCTCGCCGTGATTCGCGTCCTTGAAGCCGAGGCAGGGCTCGAAATCGCCCGGGATGCCAGGTTTGCCGCGGGCCATTCGCTTGGCGAATATTCAGCGCTTGCTGCTACCGGGGCGTTAAGCATCAAGGATGCAGCCCAGCTCTTGCGCGTGCGGGGTTTGGCCATGCAAGAAGCGGTGCCGGTTGGCGCTGGCGCGATGGCAGCATTGCTTGGCGTTGATTGCGAGAGAGCCGGCGCGATCGCCCAACAGGCGGCAGCGCAAGCGGGCGAGGGGGCAGTCTGCGAGATTGCCAATGATAATGGCGGCGGCCAGATCGTGATTTCCGGATCAGCTGGCGCGGTGCAGCAGGCGCTTGAGATTGCAAAAGAGCAGGGGGCGCGCCGCTCCGTGCAGCTGCCCGTTTCCGCTCCGTTTCATTGCAGCTTGATGGAGCCTGCCGCAAAGGCCGTCGCGGAAAAGCTTGAAAGCATCAAAATCATGCCTCCCTGTGTGCCGGTTGTCTCGAATGTCTTGGCCGGCCCGGTCACTGATCCAGAGCAAATCCGCAGGCTCCTCGTGGCACAGATCACGAAAACGGTGCGATGGCGCGAGAGCATTGCCTATATGGTCAGCCAGGGCGTTTCGCTTTTCGTCGAATGCGGTGCTGGGAAAGTTCTCACCGGGCTGATCAAACGGATCACAAGCGACGCGCAGGGCATCTCGGTCGGAAGCCCCGCCGACATTGATCTTTACCGCGCAGCGGCTTAGGCCGCGGAAACTTCAACAGGAGCGTTTCCCGATGTTCGATTTGAGCGGGCAGGCAGCCCTGGTGACGGGGGCGAGCGGCGGCCTCGGCCGCGCTATTGCGCTAGCGCTGCACGGACAGGGCGCTGCTGTCGGCCTCTCCGGGACTAGGCGGGATGCGCTAGAGTCGCTTGCCTCCGGGCTCTCTGGCAATGTCCATGTCTTTCCCTGCGACCTTAGCCACAAGACGGCGGCCGAGGCCCTTGTTCCAGCGGTCGAAGCCGCGATGGGTAAAGTGGACATCCTCGTTAACAACGCTGGCATTACCCGCGACAATCTTTTCATGCGGATGAAAGACGAGGAGTGGGAGGAGGTTTTGAACGTCAATTTGACCGCAGCCTTCATCCTTTCCCGCGCCTGCCTTAAGGGAATGCTCCGGAGAAGGCACGGGCGGATCATCGGCATCAGCTCGGTCGTTGGGGTGACAGGGAATGCCGGTCAGGGAAATTACGCTGCCGCAAAGGCTGGAATGATCGGCATGTGCAAGAGCCTGGCCGCCGAGGTGGCAAGCCGGAACGTGACGGTGAACTGCATCGCCCCCGGCTTCATTGAGAGTCCGATGACCGCTGCCTTGAGTGAGGCTCAAAGGCAGGCAATTCTCGCGCGTGTGCCGATGGGCAGGCTTGGGACCGGCGCCGACGTTGCGGCGGCTGTTGTCTACTTGGCAAGCCCGCAAGCCTCCTATATCACCGGCCAGACGCTCCATGTGAACGGTGGAATGGCAATGATTTAAGAGCGATACGGGATCACGGGAGGGCATCCCGCTGGCTCTCGCCAAGCGGATTGAAGTGTGTTACCAACCGGGCTAAGCGATTGGGGAGGGCGCTCGCGGGCCATCCGCGTTGCGCCAACGCCTGCCTGTGGCGGCGCGTTTTAGGCCCGCATTATAGGCCAATGATGAGGACGAGGAACAAACCAACATGAGCGATGTCGCCGAGCGGGTGAAAAAAATTGTCGTGGAGCATCTCGGCGTTGATGCCGACAAGGTCGTCGAAGGCGCCAATTTCATGGAAGACCTTGGCGC
>DASRYK010000010.1:0-27839 GCA_035687205.1 Methylocella sp.
CAGCATTCGACTATGCCTCGTCGTTCTGGCATTCTGATGCACGTCCATCCGGGGCTCCTGGGCGAGAGGTGAAGGTGTGGCAACCACAGCTTCTCAGCTCAGCCCCGGACGGACAACCTCCATAGCATCGACAGCTAGAGCATCGCACTGGCGCCGCCCGGCCAGCAAAGCGCTATCATAGGGTGGAGGCGCCATGTCTTTGCCAGTCTCGAGAGCGGACATGCCCTCGTTTCGCACCACGCATAAGGTCCGCCACCGCGCGTCCGACATGTTCGACCTCGTGGCCGATGTCGAATCCTATCCGAGCTTTTTGCCGCTTTGCCGGGCCTTGCGTGTCCGGAAGCGTCAGGAGAACGAGGGAAAATTGCTGCTCATCGCCGATATGGAAGTTGGCTATAAGGCGATCCGCGAGACATTCACGAGCCGGGTGACCTGCGACCGCTTGCAGCGCAAGATCCTCGTCGAATACATCGACGGCCCCTTCAAGCATCTGGAAAATTCATGGATTTTCCGCGAATGCGAGGGAGGCGCGGCGTGCCTTGTTGATTTCCGCATCGCCTATGAATTCAAGAGCCGGGCGCTTGGGGTCCTCATGGGCGGCATGTTCGAGGCGGCATTTCGCAAATTCGCCAGCGCCTTTGAGGACCGCGCAGACCTTGTTTACGGCAAGGCGCGCTGAAGCTTTGCGTCCCGCTGCCCCTGCTGGATGAATTCATTTAACGGGCGGCGTCGAGGAGAAGCTCTATGGCTGTCGCGGCCGCAGCCAGCCGCACGGCCCCGCGGCCCATATCCCCATAACGCATCTCTAGCGTGCGAATTTGGACGCTCTTCCTCCCAATGCCGAAATAGACGAGCCCCACCGGCTTGCCGGGCGATCCTCCGCCCGGCCCTGCGATCCCTGTGACGGAGGCTGCGAGACTGGCTGCTGAGCAAGCCAGAACGCCCGCGGCCATGGCCTCTGCCGTCTCCGGGCTGACCGCCCCGCAGCTTTCCAGAATGCTCAAGGGCACGCCCAGGCATTCACGCTTGGCGGCATTGGAATAAGTGACGAACCCCCGGTCGAAGACATCGGATGCGCCGGGAATAGCGGTGATCACGCCCGCGAGCAAGCCGCCGGTGCATGACTCTGCGACAGCCAAAGTGAGTCCCGCTGCCCGGCAGAGGTCAATGAGCTCAGCCGCGCGGCGCTCCAAAACCTCGGGAAACATGCTGCTCTCTCATGCTGGGCGGGATGGGCGCCGCAGAATAGGATTTAGCAGGCGGGCAGGCCGGAGCGAAAGCGCTTTTCGGCGGGATGATGCGTCAACAAGACCGTGAACTAGGCTTTTCATATCTCTATACATGTTAATTAACGTCAGTTAATATTTATTCCATCGGGGCCAAATTTCCGTTTGGCAAGACAAGGCCATCCTCGGGGAAGCCGCCGTCCGCCCACAACGGGCGCGCGGCCTTCGCCGGGGGGTGCAGCTCTTTCCTTACTTAAAGGAGAGACCGGAGCGGCAGAGAAGAGAGAAGAAGGGCTCAAGCCCCCATGCGGCAGGCAGAGGATCGCACCCCGGCTCCAGTGACAGACAGCGGCGGCATTGCAGAGCAGCCTGGCGGCATGCGGCCAGGCTTAGAGCTCAGCCGTTGCCTTTTTGTCGCCAGTCTATTGCCGGTTGTGCCGCGCAAAATGATCGTAAACATGCTCAAACTTTGCCATTCGTAGACCAAATTAATATAAAATAACTCAGATGCGCATAAATATTGAACGACAGTTTGCCGTTCAATTCTTGGAAGAAAAGAAAGTATCCGCGAACTCATATGCTCTACTATTCGCGGACCGCAACGTCATACGAGGATAAGTCGCGATGACAATTCTCCATGTATCTGCATTCTCTCTGATCCAGCACTGGCCGAAGGGCTTGGTCACCAACGTCACCCTTCTCAGCCTTTCAGCCTTCTTCTCCATGGCAGCTGCCGGCGTTTCCCGGGCCGCGCCAGTCATTCTGAACCAGCCTTTCACGGCCAAGCCGGGAGATATTATCGCTTTGACAGGAAGCGGGTTTGGCAGCTCGCCAAAGGTTATCTTCAAGCCGCGACGCCAGGGATCGCAGGTCACGGTCAAGACGGTCCGGGCGGATGACATCAGCGTCGAAATACAGATTCCGCCATCCCAGCCTTTCGACGTTTACGACATCGCAATTTCCGACGGTCAAATCACAAGCGCTTCTGTGCCGGTCAATCTGCCCCAGCCCATGCATTTCGACGTGCCTGAGGTGGCAAGCTCGGACAAGTTCCGGATCTTCGGCCGGAACCTTTATGTGCCGCCAGCCATGCCCTCGGTGAGATTTCTTGACACTTCGAACGGCTCCTACCTTTCCGCATCTGTCGATACAGCGTCGAGCGATGCGTTTAGCTTGACTGTCATCGCGCCATCCGGGATCGTTCCTGGCCGTTCGTACAAGGCCGTCGTCTTTAACGGCTATGGCGAGAATACATCCGGGGCCACCATCACAGGGCGGCCTGGAGACGGCATCGATTATTTTCAGCTCGGCGTGCCCTGGGGCCGCGATTACATCTACAAGGATGGCCCAAACTATAATGGCACCGCCGACAACGCCGATCACCACGTCTACAACGTTAAGACCGACCCCTTCTTGAAGGTGAAGGCGAAAGGCGACGGAGTCTCCGACGATCAGCCCGCGATCCAGGCGGCCATCAAAGCCGCCGCGTCCCATGGAGGAGGCTTGGTTTATTTGCCTGCGGGCACCTACCGCCTCATCTCGTCGACCTATAGCAACGGCTTTATGATGGCCTCGAAAGTGGTTGTTAAGGGCGAAGGAGCGGGAAGGACGGTAATTCTCTATGGCCCTACCTCGCAGCAATCCTCTTCCTATTCGCTCAAAGGCGCCTGGTTCCCCCCCGGCACCACCTTGTCGGGATTCGCCGATCTCTCCTTCAAAAATCTCGACACCCTCAGCCAGAACGTCCTCGGAGTCCTCATTGGCGGAACCAGCTATTCAAGCAAAATCTTCCTCAAGCGGGTGAATTGGGACTTCGGGACGGGGCGCGGATTTCTAACGGATTCTGCCGACCGGCTCGTGATTGCGGATTCGACTTTCCGGCATCCAATCAACAAACAATTTCCCAATTCATCTTGCCCGGGGTCGAGCGGCGTTGGGCCCTTCGGTCTCTATAACGTCACCAATCTCCGGTTTTCGAATAACACCGTCTGGTGGGCCTCCGGAGGCGGCGCAACCGTTAAACCCGCCACCAACGGCGTTATCGAGGGCAACCGATTCACGAGGAGCGCCTCGGACAAGATCACCGTCACATCGCAAAACATTTCATGCCTGAACGTGGATAAAACCTACCAGCCGCTTAGGGTTGGCGGCTTGGCGCAGCGCCAGATGGGGCGCCAGATGGTCGTCGAATTCGCCAAGAATATTGTCGTCCAGAACAACATCTTCGATGTCTCGGACGGAACTCTGATGCACAATTGGTATGATGGCGAGACGATCAACAGCGAAGCTGGCGGGCCAAAGCCAAAAATGGATTCCGGCAGCACGACTTCGGCGACCTCAACGACGATTGCAGACAATTCCCGGAACGGCAGCTGGAACTATGAAAGCGGCTACAAAATCGCAATCGTGAGCGGCCGCGGCCGGGGACAATGGAGGAATATCGTCTCCAGGAACAACAATACCTTCACCGTCGATGTGCCCTGGACCATCGTGCCAGCGGCAGGCGACCACTTCTCGATATTCATGCCAACGCTGGAGAACGGCATTATCCGTGGCAACCAGGCAAGCAATAACCCCTCTGGCATCCTCCTCTATCAAGGCAGCGCCTTGAATGTCGCCATCGCCAACAACCGGCTCACAGACAATGGCGGTATCTTCTTGTTCCCGAAACAAATGCCTGCCTCTTCAAACCGCCTCATGGGCGTAATGAGAAACATCGAGATCACCGGCAACGTATTGACCAACACGAAGAGCCTGTTCCCTTCCTGGATCGCTGTCACAAGCTGTATCAACTCGCCAAATAACTTCTGGGGCACGGCCATGGACGGGATCGAGGTCCGGAACAATTCGATCACAGCGCGCTCTGGAACTCCGCCTTACATCTGGCCGGAAGGATACCGGAACTTCACGCTGTGGGCGATTGCCGGGGCTGACTTCGGCTCGGGCAGCGTTGCCAATCCAATCATTGGGACGGTCTTGCAGAACAATAGCTGCAGCAGCTGCCCAGCATCTTACGTCCTTAATACCGGCGCCTATAACACGGTCATCTGGAATGCGACCGTCAATGGTGTCCTTCAGCGGCAATATGCCGGGCCTCCCTTCATCCAGGACGAGGTCATCCGCAAGCCGGTGACGCAGAAGTCCATTGGCACAACCGTTGGCGCCGACTGACCGGCCGCAGGGCGCCGCGCGGCGCCGCCCTGACGCTGCCTGAAGAATAAGTTAGAAAGGCGCGAGCCTCTGCCTGAGCAGAGGCTCGCGCTGCCGCCTTGCAGCTCCTAGCCCTATACTGGCAGGCGGACTGTCGCCACGGCGAGCGATGCGATCCCTTCTTCACGCCCGGTGAAACCCAAACGTTCCGATGTCGTTGCCTTGACTGCGACGCGGCCGGGGGGGATCCCGAGAATCTCCGCTATACGTTCACGGATGGCGTCGCGGTGGGGGCCGATCTTCGGCCGCTCGCATACAATGGTGGCGTCGATATGCGCGATCATGCCGCCGCGCGCCCGCACTTTCTGCGCTGCCGCAGCGAGAAATATCCGCGACTCTGCGCCGCGCCACTGCGGATCGCCAGGCGGGAAATGGCTGCCGATATCACCCTCGGCCAAAGCGCCAAGGAGAGCATCGGTGATCGCATGGCTCAAGACATCGGCGTCCGAATGCCCGGAAAGGCCGCGCTCATGCGAAATCTTCACTCCGCCCAGCCAGATGTGCGAGCCCGGGCCGAAGGCATGGACGTCATAGCCCTGGCCCATCCGGATATCCGGCAAGCTGTCAAGAAGCCGCGCTTCGGCCCGCGCAAGATCCTCACTGGTCGTCACTTTCATGTTCCCGGCATCCCCTTCAAACACATAAACGCGATGCCCGGCCCATTCCGCGACCGCGGCATCATCGGTCAGGTCCCTGACGCCAGCCTCAGCGGCCTTTCGATGCGCGGCAAGGATGAGTTCAAACCGGAAGGCCTGGGGCGTTTGCACCGCCCGCAGGCGTCCGCGCGGCACAGTCGCAACGACGCCATCCCCGGCATCGACTTCTTTGATCGTGTCGGCAGGCGCTACTCCGGGAATAGCAGCGCCATGCTCTCTTGCCGCAGACAAGGCCCGCGCGGCCAAAGCTTTCGACACAAATGGCCGTGCAGCATCGTGGATCAGCACCGTCGATGGCTGTTGCGGCAGCCGGGCGAGCGCCTCAAGCCCGCAGCGGACACTTTCCTGCCGGGTCGCACCCCCGAAGACGGGATCTGCCACAGACGCAGTAACTGCCGCGCTCTCTGCTGCCTTGCGAAAAAGGGCAATATCGTCCTTGTGGATCACGGGGAGCAGGAGGCTCCCCGGAGCCGCGCGCCCGAGCGCATCGATGGTATGCGACAGCAAGGGGCGGCCGGCCAGATGGCGGTATTGCTTGGGAACTTCCCCTCCCGCGCGCATGCCTCTTCCTGCCGCGGCAACAAGAATTGCTATGCCAGACATCACGCCCTTCCTGCCCCCTCCCTTCCCTGCGGCATCGCAGTTTTGCGGGAACCCTTTCGGGATTTCCGGGGAAAGGTCAATCATTCACGATCATTGATGCTCCGGTGAGCAATTTGGCAATTGCCGCGCTGCACAAAATGATTATAATCTGGGCATACTCATCCTGCTCATAAATTAGGCACCACCGCCCGTGGGATTTTGCGCCGGAGTCATTAAACGCAAAGGCTGCGCCTTTCTTGCACCCATGGCCGGGCTCAGGGATCCGGGTATGCGGCGTCTTTTTGCGGCGGCCTTCGCCGGGGAGGCAGCATGAGCGCGCCGCGCGGCCAGGTCGCGGAGGCGCCCGGGGCCGATCCCGCCAAGCTTTTCAACGCGCTTCCCCACCCCCTCATGGCCGTGCGTCCAGACGGCGCGATCGCCGAGGCCAACGCTGCCGCTGAGGCCTTTTTCGGTATGAGCCGGGCGGCGCTGGGGCAACTGAAACTCGAGAACATCGTCGCCCCAGGATCGCCGCTCCTAGCCCTCGTCAAGCAGGCACAAACTGGAGGGGCAGCGATCAATGAATACCGCGTCCGCCTGACGCTCGCAAAGCCGGGCGAAGCAAAGCTCGTCGATATTTGCGTCTCGCCTATGCAGCCTGCCCGCGAAGGCGTCGTGCTCATGCTGCAGGAGCGCTCGCTTGCTGAAAAAATCGAGCGTCAGCTCACACACCGCGGCGCGGGGCGCTCGGTCGCCGCGATGGCGTCGGTTCTGGCGCATGAGATCAAGAATCCCCTCTCTGGCATCCGAGGGGCCGCGCAGCTCCTCGAAGCAGATGCCGGTGACGCCGAGCGCACGCTCACCCGGCTCATCCGCGAGGAAACGGACCGCATCGTGAAGCTCGTCGACCGGATGAGCGCCTTTTCACAAACAGACCCCGGAGATCGCGAGAGGGTTAATATTCACGCCGTTCTCGACCACGTCAAAAAAGTCTCCCAGGCTGGATTTGCCCGGCATATCCGCTTTTACGAAAACTACGATCCTTCGCTTCCCCCGGTCCTGGGGAATAAGGACCAGCTCATCCAGGTGTTCTTGAATCTCGTGAAGAACGCCGCAGAGGCGATTGGCGAATCCCGCAGCGACGGAGACATCGAGCTCAGCACCGCATTCCGCCCGGGTGTGAGGCTGCAAGTCGATGGCGCAAGGGAGCCGGTGAGCCTGCCGCTTGAATTCTGCGTGCGGGACAATGGCCCGGGTGTAGCGCCCGAACTCCTGCCTCACCTCTACGATCCTTTCGTGACGACAAAAGCCTCCGGGACTGGCCTGGGGCTTGCTTTGGTTGCCAAGATCATTGGCGACCATGGCGGGATTATCGAATGCGAGTCTTTTCCGCGCCGGACGACATTCCGGATCCTCATGCCGATGTATCCGCTTCGCGAAGGTGAAGGCGGCAAGGAGGCCAAGGGCTGAGAAGAGCAAGCCCCGGCGTCCCCGCCGCGGGCTGAAGCCGAGGAAATATGCAAGATCTCGAATTGTCCAATTTACGGGCCGGGCTTGCGCCCGCTGAGAAGTGCGGCGCAATGGCCGCGGGGAGCATTCTGATTGCCGACGACGACACAGCGATAAGGACGGTCCTAAGCCAGGCTTTGTCGCGCGCGGGCTATGAGGTGCGCACGACCGGAAATGCGGCAACGCTTTGGCGGTGGGTCGAATCCGGCGAAGGCGATCTTGTCATCACCGATGTCGTGATGCCGGACGAGAATGCCTTCGAGCTTCTCCCCAAGATGAAAAAATTGCGGCCGAATCTGCCGGTCATCGTCATGAGCGCGCAGAACACTTTCATGACCGCCATCAAGGCCTCGGAAAAGGGCGCTTACGACTATTTGCCGAAGCCCTTCGACCTGCGCGAGCTTGTGTCGATTGTCGGCCGGGCGATGAGCGAGCCGAAAAGCCGTGCTCCGGCAGAGCCTGCCGCGGCGATCGAAAAGATGCCTCTCGTCGGGCGCTCCCCCGCCATGCAGGAAATCTATCGCGCCCTCGCAAGGCTGATGCAAACCGACCTCACCGTGATGATCACGGGAGAGTCCGGGACTGGCAAGGAGCTCGTCGCGCGCGCCTTGCACGATTACGGCAAAAGGAAGAAAGGCGAATTTGTTGCGATCAATATGGCGGCGATCCCCCGCGATTTGATCGAAAGCGAACTCTTCGGCCACGAAAAAGGAGCCTTTACCGGCGCAACGCAGCGCTATGCCGGCCGCTTCGAGCAGGCTGAAGGCGGCACGCTTTTCCTGGACGAAATCGGCGATATGCCGATGGAAGCGCAGACAAGGCTTTTGCGCGTGCTCCAGCAGGGCGAATATACGACCGTAGGCGGCCGCAACCCCATCAAAACCAATGTCCGCATCATTGCCGCCACCAACAAGGAGCTCAGCGGCCTGATCCGCCAAGGCCTTTTCCGCGAGGATCTGTTCTTCCGGCTGAATGTCGTTCCGCTGCGGCTGCCGCCGCTGCGGGAGCGCGCCGAAGATATCGGCGACCTCACTCAGCATTTCTTCGCCCTCGCCGCGGCCGAGGGTCTGCCTCTCAAGCGCATCGAGGAGGCAGCGCTCGAAAGGCTCAAGCAGCATCGCTGGCCCGGGAACATCCGGGAGCTTGAAAATCTCACCCGCCGCCTTGCTGCGCTTTATCCGCAAGAAGTGATCACGGCGCAATTGGTAGATGCAGAGCTGAACGCCGATGCGCCCGTGGCCGCCCAGAGCGCGCAGGATCTGCCGGTCAAAGAGGCTGCGAGGCCGGAAGAACCGGGCCAAAGGCAAAGCCTGGCGAGCGCGATGGAGCGCCATCTTGCGGAGCTGTTCCAGGAGCATGGCGCAAGCCTGCCGCCGCCAGGGCTATACCACCGCATTCTGCGGGAGATCGAGCATCCGCTGATCGCTGCGGCTCTTGCCGCCACAAGGGGCAATCAGATCAAGGCTGCCGAGCTTTTGGGCCTCAACAGAAACACATTGCGCAAGAAGGTCCGCGACCTCGACATCCGATGGATGCGCACGCCGCGCTGACGCTTTTCCCTCTGCGGCTCACATCAAAGCCGCCGCAAGCTTTGCCCTCACTCTTGTCTCACCGGCAGGACCAGTCTTCATCCCGCGGGCGTTCTGTTATCCTTTTTCATGACGGCGATAGCCAAAATCCCTCTTCACATGACGGTGGCGGAATTCTTCGCCTTGACGCCGCCTCCCGGGCAAATGTGGCAGCTCATCGATGGCGAGCCCCAGGCCATGGCGACCGCGAGCCGCACACATGGCGCCATACAAAATGAACTCGGGCGGCTTATCGCAAACGCCCTCAGCGATCAGGGAAGCCCTTGCACTGTGATCACAATGCCCGGCGTGATCCCGCGCGTCCAGTCCGAGTCCAGCATCCGCATCCCCGATCTCGCCGTCACAAGCTCCGGTTACGGGGAGGAGGAACAGGCTCTCACAAATCCGGTCCTGCTCGCCGAGATCCTTCCGCCCGGCAATCAGGCGGAAACCTGATCGAATCTCTGGATCTATACGGCGATCCCAAGCGTCAAGGAGCTCCTCGTGCTGAAGACGGCCGTTATCAGCGCCGAGCTGCTTCGCCGCGCTGAAGACGGCAGCTGGCCCGAAAAGCCGCAAACCATCGTGTCCGGCGAGCTGACGCTCGAAAGCATCGGCTTTTCTGCGCCGCTTGCAGCGATTTATAGAACGACGCATCTCCCGCCAGAACGATAGGCGTCAGAGGAGTCCCGCAGTCCCTACCCTTCGAGGCCGAGCGCCGCCCGCACCTTGCGCGAATAGCCATAGACATCCTCGCGCAATTGAAGCTCGCCCTGCTCGTCCACATAGGCCGTGAAATACTCGATATGAACAGGCAGGGGTTTGGGCAGATAGACATAGCGCTCCTTCCCGCCGATCAGCTTTCTGACCCTCTGCTCGCTCCAGCCATTGGCGCGGCCGAGCACGGTCTCGGCAAATCTGAAGGGGTCATCGACGCGCACGCAGCCATGGCTGAAGGCCCGCTTCGATTCGGCAAAAAGCTTGCGCATCGGCGTGTCATGCATATAAACGGAATAATCATTTGGAAACATGAACTTGATCCGGCCAAGCGCATTTCGCTCGCCAGGGGGCTGACGGACCACGAGACGGCCGCCGCGGGTGAAAACCTCATAGCCAAGCCGGTAAAGATATCTTGGATCGGAAGCAGCTTTTGGCAGAAGCTCCTTGCGGAGGATCGACGGCGGGACGTTCCAATAGGGATTGACGATAAGGAATTTCATCGTCTCGGAAAAAACAGGGGTGGGGGTTTGCTCCTTGCCCACCACTACCCGGAAACGCTCCGCCGCCTCTCCATTCTCGACGACGACAGCTTCATAATCCGGAATGTTCACCTCGATGCGCGACTGGCCCATGTCGCGCGGCAGCCAGCGCCAGCGCTCCATATTGGCGATGATCTCCGCTTCGAGATGCGATGGGGCGGGGTTTGAGAGCGCCGCGGCGGTCCGGGCGGTGAAATTCCCGGATGCTGGCAGGCCATTGGCTCTCTGGAAATCCGCCACCGCTGCCGCGATCCTCTCATCATAGACGAGATCCTTGGCGCCATTCCGCTCCTCTAGGAAAACGGCGTCCTGATCCTCGTCGATGCTCAGCCGTGCGCGGATGAGGGGAACACGGGGGTCCTTCATTCCGGGCCGCAAAACAGGGCCTGCCGGAATTGCGGCGTCACGCCGGGCGGTGCCCCGGCCAGCGCGGAGCTGGATCAGACGTCTGCGCAGCGCCTCGTAGCCCTTATGCTGCGGATTGAACCGGCGCAACTCCTCCCCTGCGGCCTCTCCTGCCGACGAAACGAGCGCCAGGATGACGGCAGGGTCAGCAACTTCAGGCTCAGCCCCGATGAGGCGCGAGATCATATGGGGATCGACGCGGCTGCCGCTTGCCTGGCGGCCATAGGCGACGACTGCGCCGGTCAGCGCAATATCCGCAGCAGCGATCTCTTCGTCAGAGCCGGGTGGAAGCGCCTGCGGGAAACCGTGAACGGAGAGGCCATCGTCGGCAGCGCGTTTCAGACGCTTGATCACCGGTTCCGCCTCTGGCGCGGGTCTGCCGTCCCGCCACCAGAGCGGCGCGAAATCACGCATGGCATAAAAGGAAGCAATCGCCTCCCTCTCTCTGCGGCTAAAAGGACGATTGGCATCCGCCAGGGCCGGGCGTTCTTCCAGCAGGGATTTCACTGCTGCATTGAGGGAGGGAAGAGAATTCTGCTCAAAAGCAGCCGGCGGGGAGGAAATCTGCGGGGCGGCAGAAGCTGGCTCCTGGGGAGCGGAGGGGATGATGGCCAAAGGGTTGCCGGAGCCGTCCTGAGAAGGCGGCAATGAAAGCCCTTCTTCGGCAGAGACCGCGGGGATCGAAAGCGGTATCAGGACTGCGAACCAAAGCGCGCGCGAAAACCGCAAACCCCTTCCCTGAATGCGCATGACCACGCCTTTCACCTGCAATTCCTGGCTCAAATCCGCAACAGCAGCGCGTTCCGGGAAGCCAAAAGCCGCTCACCGCGCCATCGCGCGAATCGCTGAGGCAGCCGCCTACAAGCTGTAACGAAAGTAACGCACGATCCTGCCGGCGCGAAGCAGGAGTTGGCAAATTTCCGGTCATTATGCCTTCACATTCGCGCGGCGAGCGGCTGCTCCGGCGCTAAGACGGGGGGCGCCGCGCCTTCCCGTTCGAGCAAGCCGTACTGTTTCAATTTACGGTAAAGGGTCGAGCGCCCAATTCCCAATTTGCGGGCGGCTGCCGACATCTGCCCGCGGTAATGGCCGAGCGTGAATTTGATCGCCTCGGCCTCCAATTGATCAAGCGGACGAGGATTGCCGTGCTCGTCGAGCAAGGCGAGGCTTTGGGGATCGCGCACCTCAACCCTTACATATTCCCGGAGCGGCGCTGCGTATTTCGCGGCCATTGCGGGCGCAGGCGGGACCCGCAGATCATAGCCTTCAACGCGTGCCGCTATCTGGGGGAAATCGGCAACCGTGAGTTCGGCTCCGCTAGCAAGAACAACGGCGCGAAAGACGGCATTTTCCAATTGCCGGACGTTGCCCGGCCAGTCATAAGCGCAAAGGAGCGCCTGAGCTTCTGCGCAAATGCCCCGCACCGTCTTCCCTTCCTCAGCGGCAAACCGCGCGCAAAGCCTCTGCGCGAGTGGGCCGATATCGTCCCGGCGGGCCCGCAAGGGCGGGAGGGTTACCGGGAAGACGTTGATCCGGTAAAAAAGATCCTCCCGGAAGAGGCCGTGCTTGACAAGCGCGACAAGGTCATGGCTCGCAGCGCAGATGAGGCGCACATCGGCCTTAACAGGGCGTCTTGCTCCGGGGGCATGCACAATGCCAGCCACGAGCAGGCGCAAGAGAATGTCCTGCGCATCAAGAGGCAGCGCGCATATCCGGTCAAGAAACAGCGTGCCCCCCTGTGCCGCGGCGAATTTGGCGGAAAGGCTTTCTTCAAAAGAATCCGTCCGGGCGCCGCCAGCAAAATAGGCGCCGCAATTGACCGCAACAAAAGCCCGCCCCCGGCGGGGCGATGCGCCGTGAATAGCTCGTGCAAAGCTCTCCTTTCCTGTCCCCGGCTCGCCCTCGAGAAGAACGGGAATCGCGGACTTCGCGGCTCTCTCGCCCTGCCCTAAGGCCCGGGCCATCTCAGCGCTTTCGCCTGAAAGATCGGCAAACGACAAGATCCCGGATTGCACCCTTTCCAGGAAGCGCAATTCTTCCAAAAGGCGGGCATGGGAAAGCGCATTCTTGATCGCAACATGCAGCCGCTCTGGGCCAGCGGGCTTTACGACAAAGTCAAAGGCGCCCGCCCGCACGGCCGCGGCAGCCATCTCAATTGACCCTTGCGAGGCTTGAACGATCACTGGCCGCCTGTCCCCTGTGTGCTTGAGCCGCGCAAGCACGCCCATGCCGTCGAGCCCGGGCATGACAAGATCGAGAATCACGAGGGAGACAGCCGGGGCGCCTGCAGCCGTCAGCCGGGCCAGCGCCGCATCGCCGCTTTCCGCCGTCTCCACGGCATAATTGAAACGGTGACAGAGGCTCTCAAGAAGCCGGCGCTGGATGGGATCGTCGTCGGCGATAAGAATTCTTGCGGACATGCGGCGGCTCCAGGGGCGGATTGTGCCCTGCCGCACATTGCGCAATTAGGGTAAATGGGGTGTTAACGGCGCCCGTTCCTGTCCCAGGAGCACACTATTGTCCGGTTTCGCGGCGATACCGGACAAAAATGTTTCACGTGAAACATTTTGATGGGTCTCGCTCTTTGCGCCTTTCCAGCCCTTGGACAGGATCTCCTCACCTGATGGGTAGAGCCTCAGCTCATACCAGCAAGGGCACCGCGGCTCAGGAGCCGCGGGCGGATAAAGCTTTTGGATCTCGATCTCGATACGGGCAATCTCGCCAAGCTCAAACGCCCGGCTAACGAAGCTCCGGCAAAGCACAGCGGCATGCCTCCCGGGCCGCGCCGCCGTCTGTTCCTTCTGATGACCACCCGCCCTCATGGGGCTTAACCCCCTTAGCGAACTCGCGCACTAATGGAGCCCAGCCTTTGCCTTATGGTATACGCTGACGCTTTGCTGGGTTGGCGCCAGCTCCTCATATTCATCGGCGGCGGTCCAGCGGCAAATTTCCTTGCCGTTTTCATCGACGAGCCTCACCGCCTCGGCGGTTACCTCCTTGACCTTGCCGCCAACCTCAATTTGCTCCGCTCTTGGATGCTCGGCGCGGTAGAAACTCCGGATCCCAGCGTGGGCCAGGCTGCGGAAATAATCGACATGGGGCTCGGGAGACCAGAAGGGAAATCTTGCAAGGACTTCCGGCGTGCTGGTTCCCCGGCCTGGCCAGATGTATTCGATGAAGCAATTTCCCATGGAAGAGTGCATCGCGTTCTCCCCTTTTTGCGAGGCGAACTAATCCGCCGCATCCCGCAGTCAAGGGGGCGCAACAAAAAATGACAGCGATCAACTCTTGGCCCTATTGCCCCCGCGCTTCGGCCAGATGGTCGAAGCGGCGGCTATAATGCCCTAGGCCCATGGTGTCCGAACGCAGCTGGATGATGAAGTCGTGCAGCTCTGCAGCCGGAACGAGTGCTTCGACATCATCCCATCCGGGCCAGCCGGGCTTTTCGGCATAGCCAAGGATCTGTCCCCGCCGGCCCGTCAGCAGGCGCTGGGCCGCGGCCGTATAAGTGTTCGGCACGCTGGCCGTCACATGCTCAATGGGCTCGAGCAGGACAGGATCTGCCTTCGCAAGGCCCTCGGCAATGCCAAGGCGGGTTGCGGTGCGGAAGGCCATGTCTGAGCTATCGACCGAATGGAAAGCCCCATCGACCAGGGTGACCGCCACATCGACCACAGGATAGCCGGAGGGCCCTTTCTGCATCGCTTCCTCGGCCGCTTCGCGCACCGCCGGAATATATTGCTTCGGCACCGCGCCGCCGACGATCTTATCGGTGAACAAGAAGCCTTCGCCCCGGCGGCGCGGCTCGATCTCAAGCTTCACATCGGCAAACTGGCCATGGCCTCCCGTTTGGCGCTTCAGCCTCGAATGCTGAAGCACCTTGCGCCGGATCGTCTCCTTGAAAGCGATCTTCGGCGGGGCCGCAGCGATTTGTAGATTGTAGCTCGAGGCGAGCCGCTCGATGGCGGTGTTCAAATGGATATCACCCTGGCCAGTTAACAGCGTTTCCCCCGTGTCATGATCATGCACAACGCCAAGCGAGGGGTCTTCTGCGACAAGCTTCTGCAAGGCGCCCGGGAGCTTCACATCGTCCTTGCGGTCCTTGGCGGTGATTGCGAGCGCATAGACTGGCGCTGGGGGCGCCGGAAAGCGCAAGGAGGCGGTCTCTCCCGCCGCCCCAAGGACGGAGCCGGTTGCGACCCCTTCGAGCCGGCTGAGCCCAACGAGCTCCCCGGCCTGGGCCTCCGGCACTCTCATGATTTCGCTGCCCGCAAAGCGTTGAATGCCGCCTATGCGCGTTCCGTCAAAGGCCGCGCCCTCGCGGAGGGTGCCGCGCCAAACGCGGCCGAAGGAAAGCTTGCCAGCCTGCGCCGTCTTGAAAATCTGCACGAGCGGCTCTTCCCCCGGGGCGATGCCGCGCCGGGCAGCGGTTGCCGCGGCGTCCGGCACATCGTGCCGGAGAGCCTTCCACAGAGGCCAGAGGCCCCAGCCATTGGTGGCCGATCCGAGCAGGACCTCAACAATCGTGCCGCTCGCCTGGTCCTTGCGCAAATGCTGGTAAAGCTCAGCCGAAGTCGGCGTGATCTCCTCGACGAGCTTTTCGAGCAGCGCATCATCCTGATCGGCAAGAACTTCCGTGAGGCCCTCCAAGGCATCCTTCTCGGTCTTTCGCAAATCCGCAGGCAGCTCTATGGGCACGGCACCCGGACTCGCGCCATAGCGGTAGGCTTGGCCCCGCACGACATCGACATAGCCTTTCACGGCATCCCCTTCGCGGAGCGGCAGCTGACGGGGCGCTAACGGGTGTTTCGAATGCGCCTGCAGCGCCTGGATGATCTCGTCGAAAGACCCTGAGAAGGTGTCGAGCTTGTTGATAAAGACGATGTGCGGAAGCGCGAAGTCCTCGAGCATTCTGAAAAGAAGCGGCACGCTTGTTGCGCGGTTTGGCGCAGGCTCGCAGACCACAACGGCAAGATCGACCGCCGCAAGGGCCGATTCCGCCTCATAGACGAATTCGATCGAGCCCGGGCAATCGACGATCGACCAATGGTCGCCGAGGAATGAGCAATGGCCGAGCCTCAACTCGGTGCTTGGAACATGCTTGCGCGCATCGCCGGCCCGCTTTACGGCGGCCCCGGCCGTGCTCATCAAAGCGTCCAGCAGTGCCGACTTGCCGCTTCCATAGGGGCCGATCAATGCAATCGACCGCGGCCCAGAAACAGCGGCTTTCGCAGCAGAACCCGTCATGATCGCGCTTCCTCCTGCCATCTTGGCATTTTTGTTTGAATGCTAGGGCAAATGCGGCTCCGGCGCAAAGTTTCGATGAAGGAAAGAGCCTGATCCCGGCCCGGCCTCCCCTCCGCCAAGATCAACGCTCTTGCTGCGCTTCTGGATGCCCGGGCTAGGCAGCAAAAAATCCAGCGGGAATTTGCGCCTTGAGATCGCGGCCAGCCTTCTCACCGAGCGTTTCCGCCGCCGCGAGAGGGCCCGACACAGAGGCTTCGAAGCATTGCGAGCCGTCGGGCGCGAGAACAGCCGCATGAAGCCGGACATCGCTTTCGGACGTCTGCGCATAGACGCCGATCGGTGTCTTGCAGGAGCCGTCGAGGATGCGGAGCAAAGCGCGCTCCGCCGCAAGCGCTATGCCCGTTGCCGCGTCGGTCACGGGCGCGAGCAAGGCGCGGGCGGCATCATCCCCGCGCCTGATGGTCACCGCGATCGCGCCCTGCCCAGCCGCGGGGATGAATTCCAAGGGGTCGAGGAGAGCCGCCGCCGCAGACTCTAAGCCAAGGCGTTTGAGCCCGGCGAACGCAAGCAGCGTGGCAGCAACCTCCCCCTTGGCCACCTTGGCAAGCCGGGTCTCGACATTCCCTCGCAAAAGGACGATCTTAAGGTCTGGCCTCAGGCGCCGGACCATAGCCGCGCGCCGCAGCGACGCCGTTCCGACCAGGCTCCCTTCCGGGAGCTTCCGAGGATGCCCGGCGAGAGGAGAGATAAAAGCATCGCGCACGTCTTCCCGCGGCAAATATCCCGCTATCTCGATCCCTTCGGCAAGGACGGCAGGCAGATCCTTGGCCGAATGCACTGCCATATCAACCTCGCGGGCAAGCAAGGCAAGATCAAGCTCCTTGGTGAAAAGCCCCTTGCCGCCGGCCTCGCGCAAAGACATGTTCTGGATCATGTCGCCCGATGTCTTGATCGGAACGGCCGCTATCGCGTCTTCAGTCAAGGCGTGGGCCGCAGCCAGACGGCGGGCAAGCTCGCGCGCCTGGGCAAGGGCCAGCGGGCTTCCCCTGGTTCCTAGCCGGAGCGGGAAGGTTGGTGAGGGCCGGAAGGCAGGGGCAGAAATCGGCATTTCCCATGGCACGCTGTAGATTTATAGAGTGTAACTAACGCGGCTTGAATCGAAAGCCAAATCGGCGGGCGCCGCCGGTGCCGCGGAGTGAAGGAAAAGAATGCGCGTTCTTGGCATTGAGACGACCTGCGACGAAACCGGCGCCGCGGTCGTCCAGCTGCCGGCCGGCGGGGCTGGCGAAATCCTCTCCAATGAGGTGATGAGCCAGATTGCCGAGCACGCGGCCTATGGCGGAGTTGTGCCTGAGATCGCGGCGCGCGCCCATATCGAGACGATCGACCGGCTCGTCGAGCTTGCGCTCCTTCGCGCGGGCCTTGAGCTTGCGGACCTCGATGGCATTGCGGCGGCTGCGGGGCCCGGGCTCATCGGCGGGATACTCGTCGGGCTGACGACGGCAAAGTCGCTCGCCCTCGCCGCGAGGAAGCCTTTCATTGCTGTCAATCATCTCGAGGCCCATGCCCTGACGGCGCGCCTCACCGACGAGATTGCTTTTCCCTATCTCCTGCTCCTGGCATCGGGGGGCCATACGCAGCTCGTGTCAGTGCGTGGCGTTGGCGATTACATCCGGCTCGGCTCGACGGTCGATGATGCGGCGGGCGAAGCTTTTGATAAAGTCGGCAAGATGCTGGGCCTGCCCTATCCTGGAGGCCCCCATGTCGAAAAGCTTGCGGCAGAGGGCGATGCGGCACGATTCGATCTGCCGCGGCCCATGCTCGGGCGCCCGAAGCCTGACTTCTCCTTTTCGGGGCTCAAAACAGCCGTGCGCTTCGAGGTGGAGCGTGCGGGCGCGCTGACCGCAAGCGATATCGCCGACCTCTGCGCCTCCTTCCAGGCTGCCGTTGTCGATACGATCATTGACCGGTGCCGGGCGGCCTTGCGGCTTTTCCGTGAGAGCGCAGGCCAGCCCAATGCCATGGTCGTCGCGGGCGGCGTTGCGGCGAATGGCGCCGTGCGCCGGGCCATGATGCGCTTCTGCGGCGAGGCAGGACTGCGCCTCGTTCTGCCGCCGCCCAACCTCTGCACCGATAATGGCGCCATGATCGCCTGGACGGGAATCGAGCGGCTCTCTCTCGGAATGATCGACGATTTGACTTTCGCCGCCCGCCCCCGCTGGCCGCTCGATTCCCGCACAGAGGCCGCGCATCACGGCAAGGCGTGACCGGCGCGCATCCAGCTAGCGCGAAAGCTCCTTGAGGCCGGAGCGAATGAGATCCGCGGCCGATGCATCAGCTCCGAGCGCGGCGAGCGAGGCTGCAACAGCGGCCGAGGCTTGCGGCCTTCCATAGCCAAGATTGACAAGAGCCATGACCGCGTCTTGGACAGCGGCAGGCTGCTCTGCGCTGGCTGGAAGCGAAGGCGCCGCGCTGCAAGCGGCCGCCTTGTCTTTCAACTCGGCGACGATCCGCGCCGCAAGCTTTGGCCCAACGCCCGGCGCCTGGGCAATAGCTGCCTTGTCCTGGCGAGCGATGGCACCGGCAAGCTCCGGCGCGCCAAGAGCAGACTGAATTGCAAGGGCCACCTTCGCCCCAACGCCCTGGACCGTTTGAAGCAAGCGGAACCAGTCACGCTCGGCTTCGGACAGGAAGCCATAAAGTTTGATTGAATCCTCGCGCAGGTGAGTCTCGATCAGCAGAGCAGCGGATTCCCCAGGATTGGGCAGCTTCCGCAAAGTGCTGCCCGGGCAATGCACAACGAAGCCAGCGCCATGCACATCGAGGATCACATGATCCTGCCCAAGAGAATCGATTGTGCCCTTAAGCTTGCCAATCATCCCCAATATGCCCGGCGCCGCGAGAGTCTCCCGCTATAATGCATCGCCCGGCGAATATGAAAGGTGCTATGAAATTATAAGCTGAGATGCGGAGGATGTTGCGGACTCGCCGCTCTGCGGCTGAAGACGGGGGTTTTCCGGCCATTGCGCCAAACAGCTCACCCCGGCCGCGGATGCTACTGCCGGTAAGAAAGCCGCGGCATGGTGAAAACTGTCCCCGCGAAACTAAGTTCGCGGAGACAGCAGCAATTCCCGTTATTGACCTGCGGGATCGCCGGATTTCGTCGTCACAGAAGGTGCTGCGGGGGCTGGGCATGTCAAGCTTGAGAACACGCCATAATAATTCCCGCGCGAGCTTGTGAGCGGCGGCGTGCTTGTGGATGAAGCGCGGAAGTGCGCAAACTCGCCGCCAAAGGAGCGGTTCGCGATAAATTGGCCGAACTCTGCCGTGGCCAGGGACGATGTGCGCCCATACCAGCGGAGCCTGTCGCCTTTTTGGAACCAATCCCCCTTCCAGTTAGAAAAAGTCGTCGAGTACCACGTGCCATTCGCCTGGAAGCAGATGCTCTGAGAAGCGCCGGTGGTAAGGCCGGGCTCCAAGTAAAAGGTCACCCTCCAAAGCCCCACGGGGCTCGCCGCGAAAGCGGAGCCTGAAAGGAGCCCAGCACCCAGGGATAGTGCACAAACGACTGATGCCTTACGCATTATGATGTTCTCCCTAGTAATGATGTCATTGCCGCGGCAATGCCGGGCGCGATTAGCCGATTAAATTTTGAGTCTATAAAGCCCGGCCGTTAATCACTCACCCCCCAGCTCAATAGATGAGGAACACTACCGGCACTGTTTTGCATGACTAAGCGGTGTCATACACGAGAGGCGGCTCATAAAACTCTCGCGGGCGAATTGGTATCACTCGAACGTGATCCCGTCAACTCAGGCGGCACGAAGCACGCGCCGCGAAATGCGGTCATGAGCTCGTTCGTTATGACACAAGTATGAGGGTCCGGCTCTATCGCTGCAGCAAGCGGATGGCGTTCGATCGCAATCTTGCATGGGTGATGGCGGCAGCCAGCGCATCTGCGGCATCGCCGCTTGCAGCCTCGCATCCCGGAAGAAGCATGCTCACCATGAGTGCAACTTGCCTCTTTCCGGCATGGCCCGTTCCTGTCACAGTCTTCTTAATGAGATTGGCCGCATATTCGGCAACGCTCAGCCCCAAGAGGGAAGGAACGGCAAGGGCAATGCCGCGCGCCTGGCCAAGCCTCAGCGCCGACTGCGGATCGCGGTTGACAAAAGTCTCCTCCACCGCCGCCTCGCATGGCTCATAATTCCTAATAACGGCAGAAAGGCCTTCGTGCAAATCGCGCAATCGCTCGGGGAGAGATTTCGTGTCATCCGGGCGGATCGCGCCGTTTGCAACATGCATGAGCCGCGCAGCATTGGCCTCGATCACGCCCCATCCCATGCTGCGAAGCCCCGGATCAATGCCGATGATGCGAACTGCCGCCATCATCACAAGCAGGCCAGCGCGCGCGCAGCCGGAGAAATCCCGCGGGTGAGCGTCACTCTAAGAGCATCCGTTTGAGAAGCTCCACTTCCTCAGACAATTTTCCGTCGCTCGTCACAAGGCCAGAAATCTTGCGCACCGCATGCAGCACCGTCGTGTGGTCCCGGCCGCCGAACCTGCGTCCGATTTCCGGCAGCGAGCGCGGGGTGAGCACCTTCGCAAGATACATGGCAATCTGGCGCGGGCGGACGACACTGGCCGTCCGCCTAGAGGAAAGAATATCAGCGCGGCTCACATTGAAATGCGTCGCGACGAGCTTTTGTATGTCCTCGATCTTGACCCGCTTTGGCTCTTGGAGGCCGACGAGATCCCGGATGGCGAATTCCGCGGTTTCCATTGAGATGGGCGCGCCGCTCAGCGAGGCATGAGCAAGGAGGCGGTTGACAGCGCCGTCGAGATCCCGCCCATTGGTCCGCACGGCATTCGCAACATAAGCAATGACGGGAGCAGGAACATCGAATGCCGGATGCACCTGCCTTGCTGCAGCGATGCGCGACTCAAGAATTTTGACCCGCAGCACTTCGTCGAGCGGCCCGATCTCGATGCAAAGCCCGCCTCCCAGGCGCGAGCGCACACGCTCGTCAAGATGTTCAATGTCGCCGGGCGGCCGGTCCGCTGCCGTCACAATCTGCTTGCGCGAGTCAATGAGGGCATTCAGCGTATGGCAGAACTCCTGCTGGATTGAGCCATATTTCAGAAACTGAATGTCGTCGATCACAAAGACATCAATCGTGCGCAGTTTTTCCTTGAAAGCAATCGTTGTATCCGCTTTGAGCGCGGCGACGAAACCATACATGAAACGCTCGGCGGTCAGATAGGTGACCCGCTTGCCCTCCGAGATCGCGGCATGCGCGACCGCCTGCAAGAGGTGGGTTTTTCCAAGCCCCACCGATCCATGCAAGTAAAGCGGATTGTAAAGAAGGGAGTCGCCGGCCCCAGCCATCGCGACCCTTCGCGCCGCTGCATGCGCAAGCTGATTGGATGAGCCGACGAGGAAATTCGCAAATGTCAGGCAGCGGTCAAGAGGCGATCCGGGGAGAAGCTCCTCGTCTTTCAGAAATTCAGAGGAACCTTTTGCCACGAGCGCCGCGCTTTTTGTTTGGGCTTGGGGCGCGAGCGGTGCAATGGGCCCGCGGGCCTGCGGCGGCTCGCCGCTTGTGCTCATAGGCTGGGCGGCGCCCGCCCGGGAGGAGCGGGGAAAGTTTGGGCGGGTGGAACAGCGGACGTTCATCGATATTCGCTTCACCGCTGGAAATTCGCCCGCAAGCGCCAAAAGGATTCTGTCGGCGTAATGTGACTGGATCCAGCTCTTGAGGAATTTCGTCGGAACCGAGAGACAAGCTTCTTCCTCAAGGAGCGCATCAAGCTCAAGGCACCGGAACCAAGAAAGGAACACCTCTTCGCCGAGTTCTGCGCGAAGCCTCCGGCAGACCCGGCGCCAGCCCTCATCCCTACCGGCTTCATTTTTCCTAGCGGTTTCATTTTTTGTCAGCGCCGTTTCCTCTAACTCCCTTACCCCTGAAAATTGTCCGCGCGAATCCGGCATCGGTCTTTTTCCTCAAGCGATGGGACAGGCGCCAGCGGCCCGGCCGGGGCAGGCGCGTAAAATACGAGGGGAATGGCTTAGGGATGGAAGCGAGCTAGCTGACGCCGCGACTGCGGTGACGCCTTGAGCCCCAAACCGCTCTCCCAAGGCGGCATGCCACCCTTCTGCCGCCACTCCGGGAACGCGGGATACCGGGATTTCGAGCATAAACCGTCACGGTCATGACCCCCCTCGAACTCCGCATTCAACCTTGCGAAGCGTAATTAAGCCCCTTGATGACCAAGGACCTGATTTGGAATAACCATCGACGAGAGCAGCAAAACGCATAGCCTTAGCAGTCTCACACAGTATATTCTGCAGCCCTACACACTACTCTTCCGTGCAAGCAGCTATTTCGCACAGACATTGGCCGCGCAAATACGCGCTGTCTACTGTTGAACGCTGAAAACTCATAGGAGGACCGTCTCGAACGCTGGTCAGAACCAGCGAAGAACGGGACGAGACTTTAGCATAGGCGAAAGGGTCTGCAAGGGCCATTTAACGAATCGGTGACGCTTGGCTTTGAAATACAGCCTCGCCGGACTCTACGGTAACACGTGTAACAGCCTGATTTCTCGCCAGTCCGCAGAGCCTGAGGCACGCCGGGAAAGCCACTCGATTATTCGTGAAAAAAAATGTCACACGTCTAACCAAAGGACGGAAATTCCGCTCCCGGGAGAACTCCGCGCCCGTCTTTTCGAGCAAGCCGTTGAGTCAGTTTGAAATTGCCTGTGCAGTGCAAAGCTCGCGGCGCGCGCGGCGCTGGCGGAACACCAGCCGCATCGAGGCAGCCCTTTAGCGAGGAATGGAGAAAACAAAAAAAGCCCGGCACAAAGACCGGCCTCATAACAAAGAAATCTTTCCAGCATTCCACGCCCGCATGACTGAAGCCCAGCCATGACGAGAGCCGGCCCAAGCCGAGCCTGCGGCTACTGGCTCAGCGCATTAACCCTTCGCGACAGCCGGGAAATTTTGCGTGCTGCGGTGTTGGCATGGACGATCCCCTTCTGCGCCGCGCGCATGATCAAGGGCTGCGCCGCTTTCAGGGCTTCAGCCGCCTCGGCCGCAGACCCTCCCGCAATCGCCTCTTCAACCTTGCGGATATAAGTCCGCATCTGGCTGCGGCGCGCGCGGTTGATTGCCGTGCGGCGCGCGATTTTCCGGACGGCCTTCTTGGCCGATGGTGTGTTCGCCATGAACTCCTTCCCAGACAACAACATCATCCCGCCGTCTTCCGAAGGAAGACCCGGGCGGCTGAACTCTCAAGATGAGGCTCGCAGAACCGGCAACTGTCTCCGGCGGTGTGCGGCCACAGCGACGGGCGCGCCCGTCCCCCTGCTCGGCCCCTCTGCGTGAAGGCCATTCATAACCATGAACCTTCCGCCCCGTCAACGCTGAACGCCGTCCCTTGCTTATTGCGCCGCCACCGGCCGCAATCCGCAGCGCGGCGGGAGCCGGGCGTCACCGCCTAGCCATGCGGTCTAGGATGGCATTGACCGAATCGACTGACATATCGGCCCATTCCGGGCGGCTGCTTGCGGCTCTTTCGATATCGCCCAGCATCTCAGCCAGAATATAAAGAACGAGCAGGCGCCTTCGCGTGTCTTCGTCTTCAATGAATACCGGGCTTCCCCTGGCCTCTTCCATATAGGCCCGGATGAAAACCTGCGAAAACTCGATGAGCTCGTTGCGCAATCTCACCGCGGCGCTTTCCGGATCAGGAACGAGGCGGATGAGATCTTGCTTGGCAGCGGCCACCGCATGAACCAGCGAGCGCACCATAACGGCAACATCATAAAGCGGGGAAGTCTTGGCCCTCGCCTTCAGGGGAAGCATCGAAGGGCCTTGGCCGAAGCCGGTGATTACGACATCATCCTTTACAACGAGAAGCCGGCCCAGGTGATAGTCGCCATGAATGCGCGTCTTGATCGCCCCCCGGGGCTCGCGCACAAGCGCGTCAATGAGCTTCAAGCATTCATCCTCCCGCTCCAGAAGGCGGAGTGCTTCGCCGCGCTTCTCGGCGCTCAAGAAGGGGACGATGGACCGCAGGCACTCGAATGCGCGCCCGCATTGGCCCTTTGCGGCTTGCGCGGTATCGCTGACGTCATCCAGAGCCAGCGGCTCTGGCTCGAAAGCAGGATCGCCTGCCGGCGTCGCAAGCGCCTTGTGCATGGCGGCCGTGCGAAAGCCGAGCCGCCGCATATGCGGCGCGGAGGCAGCAAATTCGTCGTGGCCTGCCCGGCTGCCCTGCCCCGGCGCGAGAGCGGCCGCCTCCAGACTCCGCTTGAGTGACTCGACTGTCCAAGTCCAAGCGTCGCCCTGGTTGCGCACGTAAGTCTGCACATTCGCAAGGAAGGTTCGCTTTTTGGCGCGGTCCACATGCACGACGGCTCCAAGCAAAGCGGGCGCATTGGCGAAATGCGCGGCCGAAGTCAAGAATCGGAGCATCTCAATCTCGGGGTCATCTCCTTCCTGGAGGAGCCGGCGAACCTTAAGAAGCATCTGATTTGCAATGACGATCAGGAAATTGTTCCTGGACGTTGCTAAATGGCGAATATCGCGCAGCTCGGCTGGCGGCTCAGAGGAAAGCAAAGGAGTCGAGGAAAACACAAACTCGCCGCCCCGGTCTGTCGCGAGCCTTTCGCCGCGCCTAAGCGCAGCCATGACGGCATGCGCAAATCCATCGCAGGCCTCGGCTTCGTACAAGAGGCCAGAGAGGCTGCCGCGGCGCAGCCTTGCAGCCGCGTGCACAAGAGAAGGCTCCTCCTCCTTTTCAGTTTCCGCGGCAAGCGGCACGAAGTAGGTTCCGCTTGAGCCATTCTCGATCGCCACATCAAGGAGCGGCAGCACGAAGCGGCCTTCGCCTCCGTCGCGAAGCACACAAAAATCCCTCACTGTAACGCTAAGGGCCTTCGCTTCTTGCTGCGGAAACCAATGCCGCGATGCCAAAAAGCGCGGCATCACCGTCCGCTCGAACGCGACAAGCTCGCGCCCTGTTAGAATTGTTTCGAGCTTGCCCGTGGCAACCAGCGTGAAAAGCCCTGGAACCTCATGCGGCTCGAGACGGTGTTTTTCTGTTTCCGCCTCAATCCGGAACCAGAAAAACCCGTAGCTAGGCAATGTCAGCAGATAGGGCCTTGAGCCAGCCGGAGGGAATACGCTGCCTGCGGTAAGCTCGACAGGCACGCAGCCCTTGAACTCTGTCAAATCGAGCTCGACAGCCTGGGGCGCGCGAGAGACATTTGCCACACAAAGGATCCGCTCGTCTTCATACTCCCGCAGATATGCGAGGACCTTCCGGTTTGACGGATAAAGGAAACGCAGCGTGCCCCGCCCGAAAGACAGATGTGACCGCCGCACCGCAATCATGCGCCGCATCCAGGTCAAGAGGCTCGAGGGGCTCGCAAGCTGCGCTTCGACATTAACCGCGCTGAACCCATAGACGGGATCCTGGATGGGCGGCAAAGAGAGCCTTGCCGGATCAGCACGGCTGAAGCCGCCGTTGCGGTCTGGCGACCATTGCATTGGCGTGCGAACGCCGTCCCGGTCGCCGAGATAAATGTTGTCTCCCATCCCGATCTCGTCTCCATAATAGATGACCGGTGTGCCAGGAAGGGAAAACAGGAGAGAATTCAAGAGCTCGATCTTACGCCGGTCGTTCTCGAGGAGCGGCGCAAGCCTGCGCCTGATTCCGAGATTGATCCGCGCGCGGGGATCGGCGGCGTAAAAGGACCACAAATAGTCGCGCTCCTTGCTCGTCACCATGGCGAGAGTCATCTCGTCGTGGTTGCGCAGAAAGATCGCCCATTGCGCGCCGTCCGGGATTTCTGGAGTCTGCCGCATGATGTCGGTCACCGGATGGCGGTCCTCCTGCGCAAGAGCCATGTAGATGCGCGGCATCAGCGGGAAATGAAATGCCATGTGGCATTCGTCGCCATCGCCGAAATACTGCGCGGTCTCCTCCGGCCAGAGATTGGCTTCGGCCAGAAGCATCCGGTCCGGGAAGCGGGCGTCGATCAAAGCCCGCATCTTCTTGATGATGGCATGGGTCTCAGGAAGGTTTTCGCAGGTGGTTCCCTCCCGTTCGATAAGATAGGGAATTGCATCGAGCCGCATCCCGTCGACGCCCATGTCGAGCCAATAGGCCATAACTCCGAGGATCTCGCCAAGCACGCGCGGGTTATCGAAATTCAAATCAGGCTGATGCGCATAGAAGCGATGCCAATAGAATGCCTTCGCCTGGTCGTCCCAGGTCCAGTTCGACTTTTCCGTATCGACAAAAATAACCGGGGCTTCTGCATAGGCGCGGTCCGTGCTGGACCATACATAAAAATTCCGCGCCGCAGAGCCGGGCTTGGCCGCACGGGCGCGCTGAAACCAGGGATGCTGATCTGAGGTGTGATTGATGACGAGCTCTGTGATGACCCGCAAGCCGCACTCATGCGCGTTGCGCACGAAATGTTTGAAATCCCGGAGGCTTCCATAGGCAGGGTTGATGCCACGGTAGGACGAGATATCATAGCCGTCATCGCGCAGCGGCGAGGGGTAAAAGGGCATGAGCCACACCGCTGTTGCGCCGAGATCCTTGATGTAGCCGAGCTTCTGGGTGAGACCCGCAAAGTCGCCGATGCCATCGCCGTTCGCATCGAAAAACGACTTCACATGCAGCTGATAGATGATCGCGTCGCGATACCATCGCAAATCATTGCGATCGATCATGCGGGGCTCCTAAGCCTTGTATCCGGTGAAGCTGAGGGGCGGCGAAGACCGCGCAACCGGCGCACAGCGTGAGCCAGCATCTCTGGGTCAGAGGTCCATGGCGAGGCCTGCCATTGCGGGCGATTGCGCGGTGGACGGAGGGCGGGAGGCGGCATTTACGGCCGGCGCCCGGCCTTGCCGGAAAGGGGCGATAAAATGGATTGATTGACCGCAGGTGAAAACCGGCCCTTCGCATTGGTGAGCCATGGCTCAAGCGAAAAGCCCGAAGTTGCCGCCCTAAACTTCCCAGAACTGCCGGAGGCCTGGGCCCGCACGCATTATGACGCTGCCTTCGCTTTCCTGAGCTTCGCCCACTCGGCGAGGCGGGCGCCAATTTCCTTCTCCATGCCGCGGTCAACCGGGCGGTAAAGCCTTTGCCGGCCCAGCCCCTCGGGCCAATAGTCCTGACCAGAAAATCCTTCCGGCTCATTATGATCGTAAATATAGCCAGCGCCATAGCCTTCCTCTTTCAAGAGCTTCGTTGGCGCGTTCAAAATGATTTTCGGCGGCATTAAGGATCCGTGATCCCTCGCGAGCCTGGCGGCCTCCTGGAATGCGGCATAGGCCGCATTCGACTTCGGCGCGGCGGCCAAATATATCACCGCATTGGCGATCGCAAGCTCCCCTTCGGGCGAGCCGAGAAAGTCATAGGCATCCTTCGCGGCGAGCGCCACAGCAAGCGCCTGAGGATCGGCGAGCCCAATGTCTTCAGCCGCCATGCGGACCACGCGCCTTGCGATGAAAAGCGGATCCTCGCCAGCGTCCAGCATACGCGCGAGATAATAAAGGGCGGCATCCGGATCGGAGCCGCGCACTGATTTGTGAAGGGCGCTGATCAGATTGTAATGGCCCTCTTGCGCCTTGTCGTAGATTGGGGCGCGCCGCTGCACGGCCGCGGCAAGCCCGTCCCTTCCGAAAATTTCCCCGGGCCGGGCAGCGCGCCAGATCTCCTCAGCCAGGCTCAAGGCGGCGCGGCCATCGCCGTCCGCCATCTGGATGAGACACTCGCGGGCCTCGCGATCAAGCGGCAATGGCTTTTTCTCCTGAGCTTCGGCCCGGGCTAGAAGCTTCTCAATCGCTGCAGCATCAAGAGGGCGGAAGACCATCACCCTCGCCCGCGACAGCAAGGATGCGTTGAGCGCAAAGCTCGGATTTTCCGTTGTCGCCCCAATCAAGGTGATGGTGCCGTCTTCCATTACCGGAAGAAAGCTGTCCTGCTGCGCGCGATTGAACCGGTGCACCTCATCGACGAAGAGCAAGGTGCCCTGGCCGGTCTGGCGCCTTCCGCGCGCCTCGTCAAAGATCTTCTTGAGCTCCGCAACACCGGAGAAGATGGCTGAGGTCTGCACGAAAGCGAGCTTGGTCTCCCGCGCGAGAAGCCTCGCCAC
>DASRYK010000011.1:0-27231 GCA_035687205.1 Methylocella sp.
CCCCGCCGAGGCCGGGCCATGTCCATCGCCGTTTGCGCCGTGACAGCTCGCACAATTCTGAGCGTAGAGCGCAGCCCCGCGCGCGAGGTCCGGCGGGACCGTCGGCGCCAGCGGCACTGGGTACGCTGCGAGCAGAGCGGACGCGAGCGCCTTTGATTGTGTCGCTACTTCGGCAGGGGGCGCCTTGGCTGCGATCGCCTGGCGCAACACCCTCGTCTGGCGCACCAGGCCGGCCTTCCCGCCCTTCTCGGGCAAAGATCTGAGCCTTGCCTCTACCTGGCCCGCGAACTCCAACATTTCCGCATATTCTGCCTCGCTAGTAACTCGTCCATCGGAAACGGCACCGGCGTAGTCGACAGCAATATAGTCGAGGAGCCGCCACACCGTCTGGACTTCCGTCTCGTTCGCAATCGCCTGACTCGGCACAATCTGCGAGAGAATGGCGGAAAGCAGCACCATGAGCGTATAGCGCCATGCCTTTTCAACGGCTCTCGTGCGGGGGCGAACAGGACCACGGGACAGGCGCATCTACGAACCTCAGTTGAGAATCGTTCGCGCAATAATCCTGTAGTCCCCACAGGATCAAGCAATAAGGGAAATGCCGCTCGATTAGTCGACCGAATAGAGTCGGCTCCCATTGGCGCGACACGACGCGGTCGCAATTTCCGATCAGGCCGCTTCACGATGGGCAGCTCGATAGAGTCCATAGCCCACTTTGATGAGCAGACCCTCGTCGCACATCCGGGCCAGATAACAGCGCGGAACCCCAATATCGGTCAGGTCCCGCGTTCGGACGATCCCCTTTTCAAGAACGAGAGCGACTGCTCGCTGCCGCAGTGAGGGCTTGGGACCGCCGGCGAGGCGTAGCGCTTCGGCGCGGTCGCGGTCACGTTTGCGGATTTTTGGCCCTTTCGGCGTGGCGCTGGGTCGGGGAATTGCGTATTCATAGTTCGCGTCTTCGCCGATCCCGGCGAGCCACGCAAACTCGCTTCCATAATCTATATTTCTCTAAGAGATATAAGAACTTTTTAAATCGCGCCCCTCCTTTCCCGCTAAAGGTGGCGGAGGGAACTCACCCGCTAAGCGCAAGCTTCCAATTGAGCCAGCCTAAAAACTGCAACGATCGAGTCCTGCCCGCGCTTGGCGGAGGGCTTCCGCCATCACCCCTTCGGCGCCTGCCGGGTGCCATCACCCCCCATCGAAGGCGGGACAGTAATAAAAACTTCAGCCAAGCCGGGATCAGCCTCGCGCAAGCCTGGGCCAGCCGTCAGTCCTCTACGCCCTTCCCGATGACTTTAAAACTCGAATCGAACGTTAAGTCATAGCTTTTACCGTCGCTCCACTTGGCATCCTCGACACCAAATATTCCGTCATCGAAAGAGAGCTTGCCCCCAGAGCATCCCTCGGCAGCGACGGACGGCATGAGTTTGCCACGCTCATCCTCAGTCACAGCCCTGTCAGCCCAGGCATATCCCGCTGCCAGCAAAAAATTCCCGGCGCCATGAGAAGTCTGCGCATGACGCATCACCATAAAAGTGGTTGATACAGGCACTAACCCGCCCCCTGCCTCAGCGTTCCAACGAAGGCAGGAAAGAGGCTGGACCTCGCGGGCCGCTCATGCCGCTGGCAGGGCGGGCGTGCTGCGCCGCGCATGCGCGTAAAGGACAGCGACGGCGCAAGAGGCCAGGCGCGCGCGCACCGAATCAGCACGAGATGTCAGGATGATGGGCACACGCGCTCCAAGGACGATCCCGGCCGCATCAGCTTTCGCCAGAAATGTGAGATTTTTGGCGAGCATATTCCCCGCTTCAAGATCGGGCACAACAAGGATCTGCGCATGTCCTGCAACCTCGGAACGTATGCCTTTGATCTTCGCCGCCTCGGGATCAACAGCATTGTCAAAGGCGAGCGGCCCATCGAGCACACCGCCCGTAATCTGTCCGCGCTCGGCCATTTTGCAGAGAGCGGCAGCGTCGATGGTCGAAGGAATTTTTGATGTCACCGTCTCGACCGCAGAAAGGATGGCAACCCTTGGTGCCCCAAGGCCGATTTGCCGGAAAAGATCAATGGCGTTTTGAACAATGTCGCGCTTGGCATCGAGATCGGGAAAGATGTTGACCGCCGCATCGGTGATGAAAAGCGTCTCTGGATAGGTCGGAACATCCATCACAAAAACGTGGCTGATCCGCCGCGCCGTGCGCAGGCCGGTCGCACTTGAAGTGACCTCGCGCATAAGCTCATCCGTGTGGAGGCTGCCCTTCATCAGAAGCTCGCCTTGGGATTCGCGGATCAAGGCGACGGACTTTGCGGCCGCAGCATGACTATGGGGGACATCAACAAGACGGAAGCGGGCAATATTGAGACCGAACTCGGAGGCGATCCGTGAAATTTTTGCTTCCGGCCCGACCAGAACCGGAACAATCATTCCGGCATCGGCAGCCTCGATGGCGCCGCGCAGAGATGTCTCATCGCAAGGATGCACGACAATCGTCGTTGGCGCCGGGACTTGCTTCGCACGCGCGATGAATTCAATGAATTTCGAATGCCGCTTTTCGCCTAGCTCAAGCGCAACATCATCATTGGAATGCGTGCCTTCTTTGGTGAGCATCCTTGCTCCTGCTCAGAATTCGCCCGCTGGACGCTGCCTTGCGGGGCCGCTATGCGCGGGCCCGGCATAGTGCTTGAATTTCGCTTCAAGCCTATGAAACTGCAGCATAAGGTCAAAGATGCTTTGATCTTAGTCAGGCTTCAGGCGGATTTGCGGCCAGGCGCCTGCAAACCCGCATGAGCTATCTCGGAGCGGCAAAACTGCGCTCAAGCTCTCGACAGGGGCGCTTGCGGCATCTAAAACCCGGCGCAATCAGAGCTAAGAGACGTTCTCGATGGGCGTGCGAAGACCTTATAACAAGGGACTGAATGACAGGGGGCGGGTTTGCAGCCGAGGCTTTGACAAGCCGCCGCCAGGACGGGAGTGAGCATGCGAACCCTTCCGCTCGAACGGGCGGCCGCGATGATTCCCTGCGGCGCGACTTTGATGATCGGCGGTTTCATGGCCGTTGGAACTCCTGAGCGGATTGTCGACGAGCTTGTGCGCCAGAATAAGCGCGATCTTACCGTCATTGCGAACGACACGGCTATGCCAGGCAGAGGAATTGGCAAGCTTGTCGAGGCCAAGCTGCTTCGCAAGATTATCGTTAGCCATATCGGGCTTAATCCAGAGACCCAGCGGCAAATGATGGCGGGCGAGCTGGAGGTGGAGCTTGTGCCGCAAGGAACGCTCATTGAGCGGATCCGCGCGGGCGGTCACGGGCTTGGCGGCATCCTCACGCAAACGGGGCTTGGCACGGACGCCGAGAATGGAAAGCAGCGCATTCCTGTGGGCGGAAAGGATTATTTGCTTGAAACGGCGCTGCGCGCCGATTTTGCCTTGGTCCAGGCATTTCTTGCCGATTACCTAGGCAATTTAAGCTATGCGTTAACGGCCCGAAATTTCAACCCGCTCATCGCCATGGCCGCGGATACGGTTATCGTCTGCGCGGAGAATATCGTGCCGGTTGGCGTTCTTCCGCCTGATCAGGTCGTGACACCCGCGCCCATTGTTGATTATCTCGTCGCCAATTCGTGAGCTCCCCTTGGAACCGCAGACAATCATCGCGCGCCGCATTGCCAAAGAGCTTTCCCCGGGAATGCTGGTGAATCTTGGAATTGGCATTCCAACGCTCGTTGCGAATTATTTGCCGCCCGGGATGCAGGTTTTTTTCCAATCAGAAAATGGCTTGATCGGCACCGGCGCGCCGCCAGAGGAGGGCATGGCCCATCCTATGCTGACCGATGCCGCCGGAAGGCCGGTGACAGCTCTGCCGGGCGCAAGCACTTTCGACAGCGCAATGTCCTTCGGCCTCATCCGCGGCGGTCACCTCGACCTCACCGTGCTTGGCGGCCTGCAGGTCGACGAATCGGGGCGTCTCGCCAATTGGATGATCCCAGGTAAGATGGTGCCTGGCATGGGCGGTGCCATGGATCTTGTCTCGGGGGCCAAAAAGGTCATTGTCGCCATGCAGCATACCGCCAAAGGCGCCTCAAAGATCGTCAAAGCCTGCACGCTTCCCATCACTTCAATGCGAACAGTTGATCTCGTCGTGACAGAGCTCGCAGTCATCGCCTTCCCGGAGGGCCGCGCGGCTTTGCTCGAAACCGGGCCGGGCGTCCCGGTTGCCCAGGTAAAAGCAGCAACCGAGGCGGAGCTTGTTATTCCTGCTCATGTTCCTGAAATGACGCTCTAAGCCGGGCAAAGCATCCTCTCTGGCGGCCCCCGCTATCACCCATTTGCTTTTGTCTGATGCAGCGGATTCCTCTTGCGGCGCTGGCCCTGCCTTTGGGACGCGTATAGCGGCGTTACTCACCCAAGAGATGCAGCACGATCTCCCGCCGGTGAGGCGCACGGCGGTGCTCGAAGACGTAAATTCCTTGCCACGTGCCCAGGACCAGCCTTCCAGAGGCCACGGGGATGCTGAGGTGGACCTGCGTAAGCGCGGCCCTTAAATGCGCAGGCATGTCATCGGGGCCCTCCGTCCTATGGATGTACCGCCCTCTGTCTTCGGGTGCGATTGCTTCAAAGAAGTTCTCCAAATCAGCCCTGACACTGGGATCGGCGTTTTCCTGGACCAGGAGCGAGGCCGATGTATGCCGGCAGAAAAGAGTGAGGAGCCCGGTTGAAACTTTCTGTCCCCGCAGCCATCCGCTAATTTCGGCCGTTATTTCGACAAGGCCCTTCCCGCGTGTGGAAATATGAAGGGAATGAAGCGCTTGACGCATGGGAACCGTCGCTTGGCGGGCGCGTTCGATGGCGCCCCGCGGCGCTGGGGAGCCTGGGCCTTTTAATACGCTTTTTCCCCGGGGCGGCGCAAAGACCAGCGGCCGCCAAATGGCGGTATTCGCCCTGAAGGGGCCATGGGCATTGCCTGACTGCGCTCATCACCCTTCTGTCCGGCCCATGTCTTCCTTGCTGCAGTTGATTTAAGTCAATCGTCTGAAATAGATTTCATATAATGAAATGCTGTTCCCATGCATCACGGAAGTCTATCTTAAGGATAGTTCAGCAATATGAATTATTGTTTGAATTTTATTGGGGAATCCGGCCGCGCCGACGATGTGTGGGAAGCAAATTTCGACTCCGAGCATGCAGCAATTTGCTGGATGTGGATTGCAGGCGGAACCTGGGCTGTTTGCGGCAGCTGGTCTTTCATGGAACTGTGGTGTAGGCGGTGCAGCAATGGCCAAGGAGCCGGGTGCCCCAGATTTTCTGCCGGAACAACCGCCTGCTGTATTGCCAGGGTCCCGGCCTCAGTTCTGAAACGGGCACGGAAAGATCATCACATCCGGCGCCGGCGGCCGCTAGTTCTTATCGTAGAGCGCAACGCCTTCGTTGCAATGGCCCATCACGGCATGGTGACCGCTGCGGGCTGCCTGGTGGGGGCCACCTTTTCGGAATATGCATCCGCCGGGCGATGGCTGAGGGTGCACAGCCCGGACGCCGTTATTCTCGACATCGAGATTCGGGACAGAGGCTGCGCCGAGCTCGCCAGAAGCCTCACGCTGCAGGCGGTTCCCGTCGTTGCTGTATCAAGCGGTCTGATCAAGATTGCGGCAAGCGGAGGCGCCTTCCAGCCGGTTCCGTGGCTTCAAAAGCCCGTGACCTCTGCGGGATTGCAATTGGCGCTGCGCAGCATGCTTTGAGGCGGCACTATCCCATGAGGCTTGGGGCGGGTTGGAAAAACGTCCCATTCCATCCGGCTCCCTTCTTCACATTCCATGCGTTGCGCGTAACATGAGGCGGGTGGAAGGGGCGCAGCATCATGCCAGGGCAAACCGCGGGCAGACCTCTTTGGGGCTTGCCCAGGAGGGGCGCTGACGCCACATCCGGGCGGGCAAGTGCAAAACCGCGCGGGAAAGCAGAATGAACGACAGCAAAGGTTCCGGCCAGCCTGCCTTTGGGGAGCTGCTCTTTGCCGAGCCTTCACTCCCAGCCGCGGCGCTCGCAGGCGTCCGCATGCGGCGCATTTTTGCGCTCGCACTTGACTTGCTGCTGATCTCGATTCTCTGTTTTCTGCTCTGGCTGGCGCTCGCTTTTGTGACCTTCGGCCTGTCAGTTTTCATTCTTCCTCCGCTGTTTCCGGTTGTGGCACTCTTCTACAATGGCTTAACTATCTCTGGCCCCGCTATGGCAACGCCTGGAATGAGCGCCATGGGCCTGGAGATGCGCCTGACGGATGGGACGCGAGTGCCTTTTCTGAACGCCGCTGTGCACGCTGTGCTTTTTTATGTGAGCAGCATGTTTCCGCCTGTATTTCTCATCTCGCTGCTTAACGCGAACAAGCGGTGTCTTCACGACATGCTGGCGGGCGTTATCGTTGTGCGGCGGCTGCGATGAGACGCTTGGCATTGCGCTTCTTCCCGTTGCAAGCAAACATGAACCGGCGGCTAAACACGAGCAATCCCGGCACGAAAGGGGGACTGTTGCATTGACGCGAGAGCCCCGCGACGCACCGCAATTTTATCTAACAGCGCCTTCGCCTTGCCCTTATTTGCCTGGCAGGCAGGAGCGGAAGGTCTTCACCCATTTGATTGGGCGCCGCGCGGCGGCCTTGAACGATCAGCTCACCCAATCGGGATTCCGGCGCTCGCAGACGATTGCCTACCGGCCAGCCTGCGAGCGGTGCCGCTCATGCGTCTCCGTCCGAATCAAAGCAAACGAATTTAAGCTCTCCCGGAACCTCCGGCGTATTGCCGAAATCAACCGTGATCTCGTGGCAACCGTAATGCGCGCCGAGCCAACAGCCGAGCAATATGCGCTTTTCCGGCGGTATCTGGACGCGCGGCATGCAGACGGCGGCATGGCCGATATGACCGCCATCGATTACGGGATGATGATCGAGGACAGCCATGTCGAGACGCGCCTTGTCGAATACCGCCTGCCGCGGGAATACGCTGGACGCCTGAGTGGATCACCTCTTGTTGCGGCCTGTCTGACCGACGTCCTCTCGGACGGCCTTTCGATGGTTTATTCGTATTACGCACCCGATGCTAAGAAGCGCTCCTACGGCACCTATATGATTCTCGATCACATCGAGCGCGCGCGCCGCCTCGGCCTTCCGCATGTCTATCTCGGCTACTGGATCCAGGGCTCACAGAAGATGGCCTATAAGGCGCGTTTCCTGCCGCAGGAGAGGCTTGGCATGAACGGCTGGGAGCGGGTGGAATGATTCAGCTGTTTTGCTTGCAGGCCTGAAGGACTATTCTTGCGGCGGGACTCCGGCGGGGAATGCCCATAGACCTGCCACCCATGAGGAGCGCCAGCCTTGAAAGGGGTTCACGGGTGAATTACAGCTGGCGTGTCCCAACGGCCCATGGGCTTTATCGGAGGGGCCTTAGTTGAGCAGCCGTATTTTCCCGCGCCTTGCCTTCATTGCATTGATCTATCCGCTGTATGATTCAGCGCATGCTGATAATTTCGAGGCCCAGCAAAAAGCTCTCGATTTGATCACGGCGGCAGCCGACAAGATCTGTAATGTGGTCTCGACAAGGGGCGAGGTGAATAGCTCCGAGGTCCAAGGCAATGTGACAGTGCAATTGCGTGGTCTTGCAACAAAGCTTGCCGAGGCAGGTGTGTCCGGGACGGGAAGCATCACAAGCGAACAATATGAAAATGTGCTGCGCTCGGATCTTGCGGCTACTTTGAAAGACAATACCGCTTGCAGGTTAAAGGTTTTCGAAACGCTTCAACAAAAGCTGCTCGGATCAAGCCCATCCATTGAGCCCGGCATCAGCGGTACTTGGCGCGACGCAAATGACCCTGCTAATGTCACGCGCATCACGCAAAACGGTGATCACTTTGAGTTTAGACGCACAGGGATAGTGAATGGTGTGCGCTTCGAATCTTCCGGGGCGGGCCGCAAGATCAACGGCTCCTATACGAGCGAATACCGCACCGCTTATCAAAACGGGCTGACTTCCAGCGGCTATTGCTCGGGAATGACGCCCCGGGAGGGAGTATTGGTCACAGACTGCACCGATACCGTACTCGGAAGGTTTTCGCTGTCGTCGATTCGCGAATAGCGGGTTTCTCCCTGTTCTTAGCCAAAACGGTTATTTTTCGGGAATCCCTTAGGCGGCAGGCGCCCAGCTTCGGCCCGGTTGCCCCGCCAATCGCGCAGCTCCCGCGCCGGAACGGTAAAAGTCCGGCCAGCCGAATCTTTCCAGCTTAGACCCTCTGCAAGCCGGAAAACTTTCGCATCGCTGAGCCCCCCCTCCTTATAACGTTGCAAGCGGACACCTTTGCCCCGTGCCATTTCAGGCAACTGTTCGAGCGGGAAAATCAGCAATTTCCGGTTCTCCCCGATCACAGCCACATGGTCGCCGTCCGCGGGCACGATGAGCGCGGCTGTGGCGGGCTTGTCCACATTCATCAGCAGCTTGCCTTTGCGTGTGCTGCTGACCATCTCGTCCTGGCTGACGATGAAGCCGCGGCCATCGCTCGAGGCCGCCAGCATTTTCTGTCCTTCGGCATAAGGAAAAACGGCGGTGATTTCCTCGCCCTCGGCGATACCAGCTAGCAGGCGAAGCGGCTCGCCATGGCCACGCCCCCCTGGCAGTTTGGCAGCCTCAAGAGTGAATATGCGGCCATCGCTTGCAAGCACGAGGATTTTCGAAAGAGTCTCCGCGAAGAAGGAAAAGGCGAGCGCGTCATCGCCCTTGAATTGCAGGGTTGAAAGATCCTCTGCATGGCCTTTGAGCGCTCGGATCCACCCCTTTTGCGACACTACCACGGTCAGAGGCTCGCGTTCGATCAAAGCCCCGGCAACATCGGCCTCGCTGATCCGCGGCGCCTCCCCGAAGCTTGTGCGGCGGCGGCCAATCTTCGTATCTGGCCCATATTTTTTCTTGAGATCGCGGATCTGCGCTGCAATCGCCTTCCATTGCTTGCCCTCGTCGCCAAGCAGCGCCTCGATCTCGCGCTTTTCGTTGACAAGCTCGTCGTTTTCGCGCCGCAACTGCATTTCCTCGAGCCGCCTCAGGCTGCGCAACCGGGTGTCGAGAATATAAGCCGCCTGAATATCGGATAGGGCAAAGCGGGTTTGAAGCTCCTGCTTTGCATCATCAGCCTCGCGGATGACCCGGATCACCGTATCGAGGTTCAGAAAAACGATGAGCATTCCAGCAAGGAGCTCAAGCCGGTGATTAATGGCGGCTTGGCGGTGGCGCGCGCGGCGCAATAGGACGTCACGGCGATGGTCAAGCCATTGCCGCAAAGCCTCCTTGAAGGAAACGACGCGCGGCACGACACCTGCAGCAAGCAGATTCATGTTCATCGGAAAACGGCTCTCGAGCTCTGTCAGCCGGAAAAGCTGCTCCATCATCAGCTCGGGATCGGCCGTGCGGGCGCGAGGCTCGACGACAATCCGTATGTCTTCGGCCGACTCATCGCGCACATCGCCTACGGCTGGGAGTTTCCTTTCGGCCAGAAGCTCCGCGATCCGCTCGATCACCTTCGCCTTCTGCACCATATACGGGATTTCGGTGATGACAGCGGCCCAGGCCCCGCGGCTGCCCTCCTCCTTCCTCCAGCGCGCTCTGACGCGGAACGAGCCGCGCCCAGTCTCATAGGCCTCTGCGATGGCCTGTGCGGAATCGACAATGATTCCCCCCGTCGGAAAATCAGGCCCGGGCGCAAATTTCAGCAGCTGCTCTGTAGTCGCATTCTTATGGGCTATGAGGTAGAGCGCAGCGTCGCAAAGCTCGGCAAGATTGTGCGGGGGAATCGAGGTTGCCATCCCAACGGCAATGCCCTGCGCGCCATTGGCAAGAAGGTTTGGAAAGGCCGCGGGCAGCACCACAGGCTCCTTGAGGTCACCCGAGTAGTTGTCCCGGAAATCAACCGCATCCTCGTCGATTCCTTCAAGCAGAAGCCGGGCAAAATCCGTCATCCGCGCTTCGGTATAGCGGTAGGCGGCCGCGCCATCGCCGTCAATGTTGCCGAAATTGCCCTGGCCGTCGATCAGCGGGTAGCGCGAGGAGAAATCCTGCGCAAGCCGCACAAGGGCATCGTAGATTGCCTGATCGCCATGCGGATGAAACGAGCCCATGACATCGCCGACGATCTTCGCGCATTTCTTAAAGGCGGCGCCCGGATCGAGCCGCAGCACATGCATGCCGTAGAGGATGCGGCGGTGCACCGGTTTGAGCCCGTCGCGGGCATCGGGCAAGGCGCGGCCCATGATGGTCGAAAGCGCATAGGCGAGATAGCGCTCTTCAAGCGCCTCGCGCAGGCTGACGGGTTCGGCGCTGTCCTTCGGCGGAGGAGTGAGATGTTTACCCATGGGGGAGGCCTAAACAAAGGCCAGCAGTAATGCAAACGCTGCTTCGAGCCGTCAAACATTATGCACGGGTTTCGGAGCGCTCAGGTTAAGCCGTGATCTAACCGGCCTGTTGCGCATCTTTGGGCAGCGTAGCCCTGACCTGTTCCACGGCTTCCTTCACAAGCGGATCGAGCCCCTCGCCGCCCTGGTCCAAATGCTCGACGATCCTCTTGCGCATCGAAAGCGCCCAGAACAGCCTCATGTGCTTTGCGATCCCCGCAACGGCCTTTGCATGCTCTTGGGGAGCAAAAAACTTCCCGATCTGATTGGCCATATAAACGAGCTTCTTGGGCGATGAGGCGTCATGCGACATGATTCTGGGCTCGACCGATGATCCGTTCCGGATGGGTGAAAACTTCGAAATCCTCGCCGCGCGCGATGGCAACGAGCGTGATGCCGCAACGCTCAGCGAGCCTTACGCCGGCAGCCGTGGGCGCTGAGACGGCCGCGATGACAGGCGCACCGAGCCGCGCTGTTTTCTGCACAAGCTCGATTGAGACACGGCTTGTCAGAAGAACGAGTCCATACGCGGCCGCAACCGCTCCCCGTAACAGCGCGCCCACAAGCTTGTCGAGCGCATTATGGCGGCCCACATCCTCGCGCAGCGCCGCAAGCCCGCTTGCGGGCAGCCAGAACCCCGCGGCATGAACGGCATGTGTCTTGGCATTGAGCCTTTGAGCCCCAGTGAGCGACGCCATGGCTGCCACAATTGTCTCGGGGCTGAAACGGTTCGCATTGGCAACAAAGGGAGCAGGGCGCATCGCCTCTTCCAGGCTCTCTATCCCGCAGAGGCCGCATCCCGTTGGCCCCGCCATGCTGCGACGGCGCGCAGCATAGGCCTTTGCGCGCGCCTCTGGCAGCCACATCCGGACCTCGATACCAAGCCCCGTTGGAATCACATCGAGGCTTTCAATCTCGCTTAAGCTTTCAATCAATCCTTCGGTCAGCGCAAACCCTGCGCCAAAGTCCTCCAGGTCGGCAGGTGAAGCCATCATCACGGCATGAGCCGTGCCGTTGAAGGTGAAGGCAACCGGGGTCTCTTCAGGGACAGCACGGGACATAGCGGACATCGCGCCCCGGCGCCACGCCTGGCATGGGACGCTAAGAAAAGGCGGCGGCACCCCGCCGCCGCCCGCTATATCGTCAGTCATTCCGCAGCTTCGGCTGTCTCGGCGATCCGCCGGCTCTGCTTAGCCTGCTCGCGATAGCGCTCCTGCCAATCGGTGGGGCCATTTGACCGGGACACTTGCACGGCCGTCACCTTATATTCGGGGCAGTTGGTCGCCCAGTCGGAAAAATCCGTCGTCACGACATTCGCCTGGGTCGAGGGATGGTGGAAGGTCGTATAGACGACTCCAGGCGCAACCCGGTCAGTGACAAGCGCGCGCAAGGCCGTCTCTCCCGACCGGCTTACGACCCTCACCCAATCCCCGTCGCGGATCCCCCGCTGCTCGGCATCATGCGGGTGAATTTCAAGACGGTCTTCCTCATGCCAGGCAACATTCGCGGTGCGCCGCGTCTGCGCCCCGACATTGTAGTGGCTGAGGATGCGCCCTGTCGTTAAGAGCAGAGGATAGCGCGGCCCGCTCCTCTCATCTGTTGGAACATATTCGGTGATGACGAACTTGCCCTTGCCTCGGGCAAAGCCGCCGATATGCATAATCGGCGTGCCTTCGGGAGCTTTCTCGTTGCAGGGCCATTGCACCGAGCCCGCTTCATCGAGCTTCGCAAAGGAAATCCCCGCAAAGCTTGGCGTCGTCGCGGCGATCTCGGCAAGAATCTCACCCGCGTCCTTGTAGTTCATGGGCACGCCCATGGCCTGGGCAAGCTTGACCGTGATTTCCCAATCCGCGTAGCCGTTTTTCGGGCTCATCACCTTGCGGACGCGTTGAACACGGCGCTCGGCATTAGTGAATGTGCCGTCCTTCTCAAGGAAGGTCGAGCCCGGCAGGAAGATATGCGCGTAATTTGCCGTCTCATTCAGGAAAAGATCCTGCACGATCACGCATTCCATAGCGGCAAGACCCGCAGCCACATGATGCGTGTCAGGGTCGGACTGCAAAATATCCTCGCCCTCGATATAGATGCCCTTGAACGTCCCTTCGACTGCGGCGTCGAGCATGTTGGGGATGCGAAGGCCAGGCTCGCTGTCGAGCTTCACGCCCCAGAGATGCTCGAACATGGCCCGGGCGGCGCTGTCCGAGACATGCCGGTAATCGGTGAACTCATGGGGGAAGGAGCCCATATCGCAGGCGCCCTGGACGTTGTTTTGGCCGCGCAGCGGATTGACGCCGACGCCCTTGCGTCCAAGGTTTCCGGTCGCAAGCGCCAGATTGGCAATTGCAAGCACAGTGGTTGAGCCCTGGCTGTGCTCGGTGACGCCGAGGCCATAGTAGATCGCCGCATTTCCACCCGTTGCGTAAAGGCGTGCGGCCTTACGGATCAACTCGGCCGGGACACCGGAGACCTTCTCCACTTCCTCGGGGCTGTTGCGCTCAAGCGACACATACTCCGCCCACTCCTGGAACTCCTCCCAGTCGCAGCGCTCGCGCACAAAGGTCTCGTTGACGAGGCCCTCCATCACGATAACATGGGCAAGGGCGGTCAGCACCGCGACATTCGTCCCCGGCCTCAAGGCGAGATGGTAATCGGCCTGAACATGCGGCGAGCGCACGAGATCGATACGGCGCGGGTCGATCACGATCAATTTTGCACCTTCGCGCAGCCTTTTCTTCATGCGCGATGCGAAGACCGGATGCCCATCGGTGGGATTGGCGCCGATCACTAAGATGACGTCGGAGGCCTCGACTGAGTCAAAGTCCTGCGTTCCAGCTGATGTGCCGAAGGCTGTCTTGAGGCCGTAGCCCGTGGGGGAATGGCATACCCGCGCGCAAGTATCGACATTGTTGTTGCCGAAGCCTGCCCGGACAAGCTTTTGTATGAGGTAGGTTTCTTCATTCGTGCAGCGCGAAGAGGTGATGGCGCCGACTGCTTGCTTGCCATACTTCGCCTGAATCCGCTTAAACTCGGAGGCTGCATGGGCGAAGGCTTCCTCCCAGCTGACTTCGCGCCAGGGGTCTGTGACCTTGGCGCGAATCATCGGTTTCAAAATGCGGTCTTTGTGGGTCGCATAGCCCCATGCAAAACGGCCTTTGACGCAGGAGTGGCCATGATTGGCCTTTCCATCCTTCCAGGGCACCATGCGTATGAGCTCCTCGCCCCGCATCTCGGCCTTGAAGCTGCAGCCGACCCCGCAATAGGCGCATGTTGTAACCGCCGAATGCTCCGGCTGGCCAATCTCAATCACGGATTTCTCGATGAGCGTTGCCGTGGGGCAGGCTTGGACACAGGCGCCGCAAGAGACGCACTCCGATTCGAAGAAAGGCTCAAATTGCCCTGGAGAAACGCGGCTCTCAAAGCCCCGGCCGTTAATGGTCAGCGCGAATGTGCCCTGCACTTCCTCGCAGGCGCGGATGCAGCGGTTGCAGACGATGCACTTCGAAGGATCATAGGTGAAGTAGGGGTTCGACTCGTCCTTCTTGTCCGAGAGATGATTTGCGCCCGCATAGCCATAGCGCACCTCACGGAGGCCGACATTGCCAGCCTCGGTTTGCAGCTCGCAATTGCCATTGGCAGCACAAGTGAGGCAATCAAGCGGATGGTCCGAAATGTAAAGCTCCATCACCCCCTTGCGTATTGCCTTCAGCCGTTCAGTCTGGGTGTGGACAACCATGCCGGGCGCAACGGGTGTCGTGCAGGAGGCTGGCGTTCCGCTGCGGCCCTCGATCTCGACGAGGCAGAGCCTGCAAGAGCCAAAGGCTTCAAGCATATCATTCGCACAGAGTTTCGGGATTTTCGTGCCAGCTTCCATCGCCGCCCGCATGATGGAAGTGCCCTCCGGCACCCGCACCTCCATGCCGTCGATCGTCAGCGTCACAATTTTGTCCGACTGCGACGCCGGGGTTCCATAGTCAATCTCTGTGACCATTGACATGACGTCCTCTCCCTCATTCAGCGGCGGCAAGAGCGCGCGGGGCGAAATCTTCACCAAAGTGGCGGATAGCGCTCATCACAGGGTAGGGGACGAACCCTCCAAGAGCGCAAAGCGACCCAAATTTCATTGTATTGCAGAGGTCTTCGAGAAGCGCCATGTTTCCGGCAGCGTTGACGCCCGCAAGCACACGGTCGATCACCTCAACGCCCCGGACCGAGCCGATCCGGCAGGGGGTGCACTTCCCGCAGCTTTCGACCGCGCAGAACTCCATGGCAAACCTGGCCATTTTCGCCATATCGACCGTGTCATCGAAAACAACAATGCCGCCATGGCCGATAAGGCCGTCTTTTGCAGCGAAGGCCTCGTAATCATAGGGCGTGTCGAAGAGCGGGCGCGGAAAATGGGCGCCAAGCGGCCCGCCGCATTGCACGGCCCGCACGGGCCGGCCGGAAAAGGTGCCGCCGCCAATTCCATCGACGATCTCGCCGAGGGTCAGCCCGAAGGCTGTCTCATACAGGCCGCCATAACGGACATTCCCGGCAATTTGCAGCGGCATCGTTCCGCGCGAGCGCCCAAAGCCGAAACCAGCATAAAATTCGGCGCCGCGATCGAGAATTGTGGGCACGGCCACGAAGGACAAGACGTTATTGACGACTGTGGGCCTGCCAAAGAGCCCTTTATGCGCTGGAAGCGGAGGCTTTGCCCGGACAATCCCCCGCTTGCCCTCCAAACTGTCAAGAAGAGAAGTCTCCTCGCCGCAAACATAGGCGCCCGCGCCCATCCGAAGCTCGATGTCAAAAGTATAGCCCGAGCCCAGAATGCTGCGGCCAAGATAGCCCCCCTCGCGCGCATGCGCGATTGCCTCGGCAAAGGTCTTTCCGGCATGGGGATATTCAGACCGGCAATAGACATAGCCTTTGGTGGCGCCAACGCCGATCCCGCAAATCGTCATACCCTCAATCAAAGAGAAAGGGTCGCCCTCCACAATCATCCGGTCAGCGAATGTGCCGCTGTCGCCTTCGTCGAAATTGCAGACCACATATTTGCGGTCCGCCACCGTGTCCGCCACGGTCTTCCACTTGATGCCAGTCGGAAAGCCGGCGCCGCCGCGGCCGCGCAATCCGGATTTGGCCACCTCCGCGACAATGGCCGCAGGGCCGATTTCGATGGCCCGCTTGAGCCCCTTCCAGCCGTCCATTGCGGCATAGTCGGACAAGGAAAGGGGATCGATGATGCCGCAGCGGGCAAAGGTGAGCCGGGTCTGGCCAGCAAGATAAGGGTGCTCTTCGGGTTTACCGATCTGGAGAGGATGCGCCCCGCCGGTCAACCATCCGGCCTCGAAGAGCGAGGCGACATCAGACGGGGATACCGGGCCATAGCCAATCCGGCCTTGGGCCGTCTCGACCTCGATCAGGGGCTCAAGAAAAAGCATGCCCCGCGATCCAGTGCGGACGATCTCAACGGTGAGATTGCGCGCCCGCGCTTCGGCCGAAATTTTTGCCGCAACCTTGTCGGCGCCGAGCGCCAGAGCCGCAATATCCTTGGGAACAAAGAGACGCGTCATCTTGCGCGCGCCTCCTCGAGCACTTCCAAAAGCTTTTCCGCATTCAAACGTCCGGCCGGCTCGCCATCGAGCAGCGCGGAGGGCGAGACCGCACAAAGGCCAAGACAGTAAACCGGCTCGACGGTCACTTCGCCATCGCGCGTCGTGCCATGCCACGCAACGCCGAGCTTTGAGAGAACCGCTTCGGCGAGCGCTTCACTGCCCATGCTTTGGCAAGCTTCCCCCCGGCAAAGCTGAAGGCGATGAGCCCCGCCCGGCTCACTCCGGAAGTCATGATAAAAGCTAATAACGCCATGCACCTCTGCGCGGCTCAGGTTAAGCGCCTCGGCGATGAGCGGCACCGCTGCCGGCGGGACACAGCCAAATTCCTCCTGAAGCGCATGGAGGATCGGAAGCATCGGGCCTTCCAACCCCAGATGTTCGGCAATAATCGCGCGCGCGCGCTCAACATTCCAGGCGGAGGCCCCAGGCATGCGTTTCCTATCTATTCTCTATAATTATTCCAGTATGGCCGCTCACCGCCCAAAGATCAACTATCCAGTCCCGTATCTTGATAGAGATTCTCTATCAATGAAGCCCTTCGCCCCCTCAACCTTCCGCGCAGGAATAGCCGCAGGATGCCTGCAGCCGCAGGCCCAGGTTGACCGCCTCAGCATTGAGGGCCTGGGAAAGCGGCGGGAAGGGCTCCCTTCGCGGGGAAACCAAGCCAATCGTGTGGATCTCCCGGGGCTCCGTTATGGGGATCGAGCGTAAAGGCTCGCTCACCCCAAGCAAATTGGCGAGCCTTTCTGGGACGATGCAGGCGTAGCGCCCGGCCCGGACATGCGAGAAAAGAGCGACCATCGAGTTCGACTCGACTGGCGGCGGAGGCGCAGCCGACTTCGCTAGAAGACGGTCGATGATACGGCGGTTCTGCATGTCGGGCGTCAACAAACAGAGGGGGATTTGCCCCACTTCCATCCAAGTCACTTCGGCGCGGTCCGCAAGCGGGCTCCCGGCAGAGGTCAAGAGCCTGTATACTTCCCGGTAGAGCGGGACGGTGTGAAGCTCGCCAAGGGGCTCATTGTCGAGATAAGTGAGCCCCGCATCAATTTGGAAATCATCGAGCATGGCAAGGATCTCCCGCGAATTGCTCGACAGGATCGTGAATTTCACCTTCGGATATTTGGCCTGGAACGGGATTGTCAGCTCGGCCGCCATCGGCAGGGCCGTCGGCACAGCCGCGAGCGTCAAATGGCCGGAAAGCGCGGCTTTGGAAGCATGCAGATCTTGACGCATTGCGCGGAAGTCGCTCACGATCCGCTTGGCCCATTCAAGCACGCGCTCGCCATCTGCTGTCAGCCCGTAGTAGCGCGAGCTCCGGTTGACGAGAAGCACGCCGAGCAGTTCCTCGAGCTGCTTAATACCTGCGGAAAAAGTGGGCTGGGTGACGCCGCACACTTCAGCTGCGCGGCTGAAGTTGCGCTCCCGGGCGAGCGCGATCAAGAATTCGAGCTTTTCGATCATGCGGCAGTGCCGGTCTGGGCAGAGTTGCGGCAAACTGCCTCTTTCCGGCGCGCATAAGCAGTGATGAAAGCCGCGTGGCTCCAGCTTAGTGTCTTCGCGGACGTCTGCGCGCCGGTTCTCTGATCGAATTGCTCGGAAAGCTCGCCGCTGGGCGGCGTAAAAGCTGCAACGGTTTCCATGAATTGGTCGCCCCGGCGCAGAAGCTCATCGAATCCGGGCTCTTGCCCCAGCGGGGTGCCATGCAAGAGATCCTTCCTCGCGCCCTGCCCCGGCAACAGGCTTGCAGGCGCTAATGTCCCGGGGAAGCGCGCGCCGGCCGCCACCGCTCCGGCAAGCGCATAATAAAACTCTGCCGCGCCTAAGGTTGAGAAATAATAGGCGCCACCGCTGAAATAACTGTCTCCGGCATAACGCCCCATCGCTGGGCCGCAGCGCGCCGGGCGGTTCTTGTTGATCGCATAGGCCCCGGCAAAGAGATCTTCGAGCCGCGTCATCGTTGCCATGACTTTCGGATCGAGAATGCTGTGAGGCCCTTCCTTCCGCTGGGCATGGATCACAGAAAGGATCACCGCAAAATCAAGATCCTTACCTTCCGCTCCATTAACGGTTTCTTGGCGGCTTGCGTAATAGCCTTGGCCCGGAAGCCAATGGGCATCAAGCGCTTCAGAAATCGCCTGCGCCGCTTTGCGCCAGTCCCCGGCCTGCTCCGATTCCTCGGCGCAGCCGTTTTCTTCGATCCAATCTGCGCCATCCATCAGCGCAGCATGATGCAAGAGCCGCGTGGCATAATGCTGGCCTAGCTCCTCTTCCCATATGTCAAAGGACGGCTCGCGCCAGTGCCGGAAGACAAAGCCGAGATCGGTCATGATGAGCGCGCGCATGGACGCCCGGTCGGATTCGCTGAAGCAGCCCATGGGCCAAAGGCGCATCAGGCCTAAAGCCCGCATCGCGGGGCCGTCATGCTGCGGCCGCGACCATTTGGAAATATCGAGCGTTCCATCCGGGTTGAACCGCGGCTCGCCCAGAATGCGGTCTCCGCTAAGGGTGCGAAGATCGCTGTCGCTTCGAACGAACTGGAGAAAACCGGGATCGATATTCTTGCGGAAGCCGCCTTCAAGGCGCAGGAATTCGTTGCCGTCGAGGCGGTTGAGCGCATGGCTGAAAGCGACATAATCCTTGCAGTGAGCGCTTCCTTCCGCAACATGCGTGCCGGCCGAAATCAGATGCCGCAGGGCATCAATGACAATGGCAGAATCACGCAGCCAGTGAAAAAAGTAATCGGGGTCGGGATCCCATGAGCCCATCGCGGTCGAGGCCAATATGGAACCCCGCGCGGGATGGATCGTTTGGCCGAAGCCTTTGCGGACTTTAACGAGATGAGTAGCCGAAATCGCCCGCAGCATGGCCGCTGCTGAAATCTCCCCTTGCCGGGCCATCCATTCGAGCAGGCGCTGCTCTGAAGGCGCCGGAACGCCTGCCTCTGCCATTCCGGCTTGAGCCACTGCCCTTCTCCTCGCTAGCTTATCTGCGGGCTCGTAAAACCAAGCCGCTCAAGCCCCGCCCTGACATCGGGATCGGACATGAACAGCCGCCAGAGAAGCCCGCTGCGGTAATTCTCCATCATTATGACAATCGGCCCCTGGTCAATGGCAAGATAGGAGCTCGCATACCAGTTATGCGTCTCGCTAAACGCATCGACAAAGCCGAAACGTCCCCATAGCCTGTCGCCAAGCGTCTCATAAAAGTGGCGCAGAGCCCGCATCGCTTGCTCTGGCGCGTAGGGAAAGCTCGAGAGCGCCGCAGTCGGGCTGATCACCCCATTGTCCAAATCTGGTGCGTGGGCGGCATAGCCCTCCGGGTCATCGCTCGCTGTCAAGCCCCAGCAAAAGGGCCCATAACCCTTGTGACCGTTTGGATTTCGCACGCAATGCTCATAATTGATCAATGTATGCTGGACATTCTGCTCGAAATAGCTCGCATAAGCATCCTTCAGGCCGCGAGGATCCAGCCCGCAGAATGAGTAGTGCGCAAAAAATAAGGGCCCTCCAAAATCCGGCCCCAGCGGCAGGAAGTGACCGTAGTAGCGGCGGCGGTTGATGAAGGACCGGCTCTGGGTGAAACCCTCATGATAAAGCTCTGGCCCAACCGGGTATGTCGGGGAGGCCGACGCGAGCACGTAGGTGATAAGGCATTCGTTCCAGCCCCGGACGTCCCTATCGAGGCTGAAGCCATTATTGGGGCTCCAGTGCCACGTCAGGACATGGCGCTGATCACGGGCGTGCCAGTTCCATTCGGCATCATGCCAAAGCCATGTGATACGGTCGCGAATGCTTTTCTCGGCTGGATTATCTGCGCTGAAATACTGGCGCGCGCATAAAAGCCCCTGGAACAGAAACGACGACTCAACAATGTCCGATCCGTCGTCCTTGCGCCCGAAGCGGATCGCCGCGCCGCTTTTTCCATCCATGTAGTGAGGGAAAAGCCCGTGGAAGCATGGAGCAGCCTGGCTGAGAAAGCCGAGCATTTGGCTTACCCGGTCCACGGCTTCACTGCGTGCGATCCAGCCGCGCTCCGCCGCAACAATGATGGCCATGAAAGCAAAGCCTGAGCCTCCAGTGCAAACGAGATCATCGGCAGGATCGCTGTCTTTGCCAGCCCTATCCCGCGCCAGGCCGGAATGCGGATGCGCTCCCTCCCAGAAAAAACGGAAGGTTTGGCGCTGCACGAGGTCAAAGAGATCCTGGTCCGGCAAGCCCATGCGGCGCGGCTCCATACGAGGATTTTGAGAGGTCGCCATTGATGCTTTCCTGGCGCAGGTCACGCGACAGGCGCCCTATGCCTCGCCGATACAGCCGATGGAGGCGGGATGCAGGGGGCAAGGCGCTGGCCTTCAGGGTCTTTAATCAAATGCAAGATGCGGGTGAAAAATCCGCCGTAGGTCTGAGCCCGGCCAACATTGACGATCGCTGCCTGTGCCAGCTCGCTGGCCAAAACCTCAAGCGCCAAGATGCGAGTTTCCTCGTCAAGATAATCAAGAGCCTCGTCGAGCAGAATCCACCGCGGCTTGCGCAACAGCAGGCGGGCAAAGGCAAGCTTCTGCTGGTCTTCGCGGGTCAACTCCCGCTCCCACCGTGCAATGCGGTCGAGATCTGGAAAGAGATGAGCGAGTTGCATGCGCTCAAGCACGGCCTTGCAGTCCTCGGTGGTGAATTGCGCTGCCGGAGAGGGATAGGCCAATGCGCTGCGCAGCGTGCCCGGAGGAATATAGTCACGCTGGGAGAGAAACATCATGTCCTTGGTCGGCGGCAGCAAAATGCGGCCGTCGCCCCAAGGCCAAAGCCCGGCAATAGCGCTGAAAAAACTTGTCTTGCCGCCCCGCCGCTTACCAATGACCAAGACCTTCTCGCCCGGATGGATCTCGACATATCTTTCGCTTAGCCGCGCGCAGCCCGCGGGAGATGCGATGCCGACGCGGTCAAACACGAGCTTGTCCTCAGCGGTGTTCACAAGCTCGATACGGCCTGTAGAGTCGCCAAGCTTGTCCATTTCGGTCAGGGCAAGGCGGAAGCTTGCGACCCTCAAGAGCGTAGCACGCCAATCGGCGATAAGGCTGAAATTGTCGACATACCACCGCAGCGCCTGCTGGACTTGATTGAAGGCGCCAACGGCCATCATCAGCCCCCCGAATGACATGTCACCCGCGAAATAACCGGGAGATGCGACAATGAAAGGCGCAACGATTGCGAACCAGCCATAACCCGCGGTGACCCAGGTCAGCCGCGTGATCCCGCTCACAAGCTGCCGCATGACCCCAAGGACGCGGTCGAATTCGCGGTTGAGAAAATCCTTCTCATCCGCTTCTCCGCCGTAAAGGGCGATCGCTTCCGTTCGCTCATTGACCCGCATGAGGGAGAACCGCAAATCCGCTTCGCGGGCGTAACGCTGAGCGTTGAGGAGAATCAGCGGGCGGCCCACACGCCAGCTAACAAAAGAGGCGATACCAGCATAAATGAGCGCGAACCAAACCATATAACCTGGAAAAACAAAACTAATGCCGTTGACCGAAAAAGTGACGTTCCCCGAGAGAGACCAAAGGACGGTAATAAAGCTCAAAAGAAGCAGGGTGGCCTGAAGCAACCCAATACCGAGGTCCGTAGAAAGCTCGACAAGGTGACGCGCATCTTCATGGATGCGCTGGTCAGGGTTCTCGCCGATCTCCCCGGCTGTCGAAAGATGGAATGCCCGCTTAGGGACGAGCCATTGATCAAAAAGATCATGCGTGAGGCCCTCGCGAAGCTTGAGCTTCGTCATTTCCCTCAGCCAAGCCTGGGCGACGTTCAAGATGAGCAGAAAACCGCCTAAGAATGCAAACACCATGAGCTGGTACAGGAAGCCAGCGAAATTCTTGAGCGAAAGAGCGTCGTAAAAGGGCCTGTTCCAGGCATTAAGCTCGATCTGGGCATAGGCGGTGAGCGCCACGACGATGCAGAGCGCCGCGCCAAGCAGGATGAGTATGTTACGCCCTGGCGATGCCCAAAAGGTTTGGATCATCATCCACAGCTGGGGGGCGAGCTTATCGTCGTCTTGCCTCCCCCCGGCGAGGGGCTTCGGCGGAATTGCCGGTTGGTCAACCATGGGCGCCTGATTCCGTTTCCTGCTGACTCAGCATAGCATGACGCCGCTTATACGCGATTCCGCAGCGCGGATAGCGCCTTGGTCCTGGCAGGCCAGATCCCAGGGCTCGCGGCCTGGGGTCATGACGAAGCGCCAAGCAGGCCGTCGCAGCTGCTGCTTCCCGCGTTCATTCAACGGATTCAGATCCCAGTGACCAGTATCGACGAGCTTCTTTCGGATATGACCATCGAGGAAAAGATTGGCCAGCTGACGATGGCCGCGGCCGCCCGCGCCGTCACAGGGCCGGTCCTCGCGAAAAATGTGACGGAAGGGATCGAAGCAGGGCGGATCGGAAGCCTTCTCAACATCTGGGGCGCGGCCGAAGTTCAAGCAGTGCAAAAAATTGCAGTGGAGAAGTCACGCCTCGGGATACCCCTCCTCATCGGCAATGATGTTCTGCACGGCCACACCACGATTTTTCCAATCCCCCTCGCTGAGGCGGCCATCTTCGATCCAAGCCTTTGGGAGCGCAGCGCCCGCGCTGCTGCCGCCGAGGCCGCTGCCGATGGCGTCGATATGACCTTTGCGCCCATGCTCGACGTCGCGCGTGATCCCCGGTGGGGACGGATCGCTGAGAGCCCGGGCGAAGATCCCTATGTGGCGGCCCAATTCGCCACAGCCAAGGTCCGCGGCTTTCAGGGCGCTGGCTGCGCCGGGGGCCTTGCTGCTGCAGATTCAGTGGCCGCAACGGCCAAGCATTTCTGCGCCTATGGCGCCGCCCTCGCCGGGCGCGATTATGCTTCGGCCGATGTGCCGGAGAGCGTTCTGCATGAGATCTATATTCCGCCTTTTGCCGCCGCAATCCGTGCAGGCTGCGCCGCGATCATGCCGGCGTTCAACGATGTGGCAGGAATCCCCATGACGGTCCACGCCGCCCTTTTGCGCGGCTGGCTGCGGGAGAAAATCGGCTTCGACGGCGTTATGATCAGTGACTACAATGCCATCGCAGAGCTGCTCCGCCATGGCGTCGCGGATGATCTTACCTCAGCGGCCGCGGCGGCCCTCCGGGCAGGTGTCGATATCGACATGATGAGCGGCGCCTACAGCGAAGGCTTGCCCAAGGCTTTATCGAAGGGCCTTGTCACCTTGGACATGGTCGATGAGGCCGTGCGCCGCGTTCTGACACTCAAAGAGAGACTCGGGCTTTTTGCCGAGCCTTTCAAGCGCTGCGCAGCAGCAAAAGCTTCTGCTGCTCCACGTGAGGGACGCAAGCTTGCACGGGAGCTCGCCCGCCGGGCGATCGTTCTGCTCACCAATGACGGCACCTTGCCGCTTGCCGCAGATTTACGCCGCCTGGCTCTCGCGGGCCCGCTCGCTGACGCCCCAGCCGAGATGCTTGGCCCCTGGGCAATGGCGGGGCGCGTTGAAGATGCCGTCAGCTTCCGCGAGGGCCTCAGCGCGGCGCTTCCAGAGACTCAAATCGCCTTTGCGCCGGGGGTGGAGATTTCGGGCAGCGATACTTCGGCTATTCCCGGGGCGCTTGAGCTTTGCCGGAGCGCAGACGTCATTGTGCTCTGTCTTGGCGAGGCAGCTCATATGAGCGGAGAAGCCGCCAGCAGGGCTTGCCCCGGCCTGCCCGGAGCCCAGGGCGCGCTCGCAGAGGCCGTGCTAAGCCTGGGCAAGCCCGTGGCCGTGCTGCTTTCCTCCGGGCGCCCCTTGACGGTCTTGCCCCTTATCGAAAGAGCAAATGCCGTCCTCGCCACATGGTTTCTCGGCGCCGAAGCGGGCCATGCCGCGGCGGACGTTCTCACCGGAAGGTTCAATCCCACAGGCCGGCTGCCGGTCACTTGGCCGCGGGATGTCGGGCAGGTGCCAATCTTCTTTGCGTCACGGCCCACCGGCAGGCCCGCTGATCCAAACAATCCCTATAGCAGCAAATATCTCGATATGCCGGTGGACCCTCTATTTCATTTTGGGCATGGCTTGAGCTTTTGCCGCTTCAAACTCTCCAATCTGCGGGCAAGCAAAGAGGTTTTCTGGCCAGGAGAGGAGCTTGCCGTCGAGGCCAGCGTGTATAACGAAGGCCCAGCCGCAGGGGAGGAGACTGTGTTTCTCTTTGTCCGGGATCTCGTGGCGAGCGTGGCGCGGCCGCTCCTCGAACTCAAAGGTATAGCCAAGATTGCGCTTCTGCCCGGTGAAAGCGGAACCGTTCGCTTCAAACTTGGGGCGAGCGCCTTTTCGTTCCCAGGCCCTCATTTCGAGCCCGTCTTAGAACCCGGAGACTTTCAAATTTCTGTTGGGCAAAGCGCCGATCCGCGCCGCTTGCTTTCGATCAAGGTCCGCGCTGCCGCAGGGTGACCCCGGTCTATGGCTCATCAGGGATTGCGCGCGATTCGAGCCGTCTTTCCTTGCGGCTCTCGTATTGTTTCTTTGAAAAGGGCTGGACAGGCGGCTAAAGCCCCCCCTTCCGGATTGCTGGACTTCGAGGAGGTGAAGTTCAGCCGTCAGCCCTCTGAGGCGTCAGACGGCCAGGGCTCATTCCTGGAATTCGTGAACAAGGTGCGGTTTCGCTACGCACCTAAAGGCGTCTTGGAACTCGGCCCGGCCGACTCCATGATCTTCCATCAGAGGCTCAAGTTTCCTGAACAGATAGCCCTCGTCGCGGACGATGCGGGGAAATTCCAGGAAAAAGACCGGTATTTCATATTTCACCAATGGAAAAACCGCTTTGTAGAATTGTGCGGCTAGCTTCTCCTCTTGGTTTCCGGGATCGGAAGTGTGCCACAAGGTGCCGGGAAATTTCAACGGATCAAACCCTTTGGCCAAAGCCTCCCGGTACACTCTACGCCGGCTTTCCGCCGCCTGAAACAGATCGCGCAATGGGATTATCGCAGCATAAATTTCCGTTCGGCGATTTTCGAGAGCTTCCACGAGCTGGTCTGTAAACCAAGGCGATTTGATCACATAGGGATTGGCGCCATGCACGGACGGCCGCTCTAGCCCAGCGTGAGAAATTGCATTTACCTGCCTCATGGCCTGATCCAGGCTGAAGCCCGTGTCAAATCCGAGGGCCGTAAAGAGCTGGACGAGGAAGGTGGTTCCTGCACGGCCGGTGCCTGTTATGACAATATGGCCATTCGTGGCCGAGGTCCGGCTGCGTGGTTGCGTCATAGGTGCTATGCTTCATACTCTTCGCAGAAGCTAAGGCGCTTCCGGCCGTTGCACAAGCTTCTCTGGCCGACGATGACCAGAGAGCGCTTCGTCAATGGCAATCTGAGCTGCCAATAAGGATCGCTCACGGAGCAGTCACCAAGAATATGCGCCGGGACAAAGACCTGTTTGAAGCCTTAAAGCATTGTGAAGAATAATTCGATCCGCTTAGGGCGCCGCGGCGCCAAAGGTCGAATTCCCGGGCCTTGCGGCGGGCCGCGATCACCTCGCCTCTGTGCTTGCCGCGCTCCCTAGCGGGCATTATCATTTATTTAACAGCGCCGCTCCGTGATTTTTCTCAAGCCGCCTTCTCAACGTTGATTCTTCCATGCACGCCAGCTCTGTTGAAAACATGGACCGCTGTTACCGGCGATACATTCAGGGCGGGCCTATTGAAGCCGCGAGTAAGGCCATCGTACTCGATTGCAGCAATAATGAAGGCAACGGCTCCTACCGTTCCATTTTTCCAAAGGCGCAGTTCGACTATATCGCTGCCGGCCAGCAGCATGGCGATGGAGTAAGAGCAGTCCGTTACGATCCCTACGCCTTGCCTTTTCAGGACTCCTCAATCGACATCGCCGTTTCCGGCCAGGCATTCGAGCATTATGAATTCTTCTGGCTTGCCTTCGCCGAAATGGCGCGGGTGGTCAAACCCGAAGGCTATATATTTCTGATCGCACCCTCGGCTGGGCCGGTCCACAGATTTCCTGTGGACTGTTACCGTTTCTACCCCGGCTCTTATCCGGCTCTTGCCAAATATGCAAAATGCAAGCTCATCGAAATGTGGTGGGACGAGCGCGGCCCCTGGCGGGATCTTGTCGGCGTCTTTCGCAGACTTGACGCGCCAGAGGCGCTGCCGCCGGCTATCGAGACACGGTCGCCGGCCAAGAGGGTTCGCCAAAAGTTTAATAGCACTCCGGAAGAAGAAGTTGTCCGTGGGCAGCGGCGTTATCTCGACGTTCTTGCCGACATTCACCGCGAGCTCGAACCCGCTCTTTACATCGAGATCGGCGTTCATCAAGGCCGGAGCCTCGCGCTTGCGCAATGCCCGGCCATCGGTGTCGATCCTTTTCCCGAGGTTACAATTGCTCTGCCTGCGGACACGAGCGTTGTTGCGCTTCGGAGCGATGATTTTTTTTCCGGCCCGCACAAGCATTGGCTGACACAGCCGCCAAGCCTCGCGTTCATTGATGGGATGCATCATTTCGAATTTGCGTTGCGCGACTTCATGCACATCGAAAGGGAATCGGGGCCTGGAACACTCGCCGTCTTCGATGACATCTTTCCCAACCACCCGGCGCAAGCGTTGCGAGAAAGGCGCACATGCGCATGGACGGGCGACGTATGGAAACTTGTTCCTTGTCTGCGCAAATGGCGCCCTGACCTGTTTCTCCTGCCCATCGATGCGTCCCCCGCCGGGCTGCTGATCGTGGGCGGATTAAACAAAAATAATCGCGTGCTTTGGAACAACTACAACCCCATCGTTCATGCTTACACCGCCTTGAGCCAAGATCCTCCAAGAGAAGTTTTGCTGCGCGCGGGCGCTCACAGCGGCGCGAGCGAGACGCTTGCTAAAATTTGTAAAATACTTCGGAAGGCGCGGCACAACGGCCAGTCAAGCGCGTCCATCGTTGCAGAATTGCGCGCTGCTATGCTGCGGGAGGGGGCGCCGCCTGATCAACCAGGCGGATGAACGGCGGCCGCTGTGTTATGGAGCTTTTCCGCAGCGGCCCGTTGCAAAACGGACGGCTTCCTCAGCCGCCCGGAACAAGGCTTGGGATTTGTTGATACATTCGCGCTGCTCGGATAAAGGATCGGAATCATAGACGATCCCAGCACCGGCCTGAACATGCATCACGCCATCCTTGATGATGGCGGTGCGAAGCACGATGCATGTGTCCATCCCGCCTTCGGCGCCAAAATAACCG
>DASRYK010000012.1:0-34374 GCA_035687205.1 Methylocella sp.
TAGCGGTTTACTCCGCCGAAGGCCGTGGCGCTCCAGGAAGGGGAGAAATCATATTTGATGGCGCCAAGCCCGCCAACCGACACCAGGCCGCCATTCGCCTTATAGGGGTAAACAAGCGGATTGAGGAGCGCTTCGGCCGGAGTGACCGAGAAATAAGCGTTTGTGAATTTCGTGTCGCCGAATTGGAACCGCGGGCCGCCCGAAATGGTGAATTGGCCTATTCTCTGAATGGCATCCAGTTCGATGTTAGCTTCGAAGGCCTGGGCGCCGCTCACGCCCTGGCGCGCCTCGAAGCGGGCGCGGAAATAGTCCGTCGGCCAAAGCTCGACGAATCCGCCAATCTCAGCCGTGAAGCCAATATTGTGAAGGCCGAAGAAGCTCGAATTGCTCCCAATCGTCCCAAACGTGCTGCCAGGAGTCCGCTGCTGAATGAAACGGGCGACCGGCCCGGCCTTGAGCCATGTAATATCGAAGAGCGCAAGGCCGAACCCATCATCGGGGGCAACGAAAGGCTCAGGCTCCCCAGGGCGGTGGAAAGTCAGATAGCCCGTCGGCCAGATCGAGACGCTCCGGGCGCCTGGAAAGGAGGTGAAAACATTTGGGCCAAGACCCAATGTAATAATCCAGCCCTGCGGCGCAGGCGGCTGGGGCGGGGGCTCGGCCGCGCTTGCCGCTGTCGCAGCGAGAGCGAAGAGGCCTGCTAATACAGAGCGTTTCTGGTTCGGCAAGGCAGCACCCGGATCTAGAGCGAGTTGAATTTCCAGCATTATGGGCTGCGGCAGAAAGCTGCGCCAGTGCATTTCTGCCACAGTGGCGCCAAAAATGAGGCAGCGACCGGTTACGATGCAGAGTTTCTCCCGGCTTGGCCGCATTGCGGCGCATGCGCTCATCCGCGCTTATCAGCTCACGCTTTCATCCCTCGGGGGAGCGCATTGCCGTCATCTGCCAACCTGCTCCGCTTATATGGACGAGGCCATCGCGCGGCACGGCCTCTGGGCAGGGGGAATGCTCGGCCTTGCCCGGCTCCTGCGCTGCCATCCCTGGGGAACCTCGGGCTTTGACCCGGTTCCCGATGCGCTGCCTCCCAATGCGCGATGGTGGCGCCCCTGGAGCTACGCCGCGCGTTCTCCAGAGAGCCATGTCAAGCCATAGCTCATGGCTTCCACCCTTGCATCTGTCGCAATAGCGTCAGCGTCACCGCGCAGGCAATGGAAACGTTGAGGCTCTTGATTGGCCCCGGCATCCCAAGGCGCACAAGGAGGTCGCATTTCTCCTTTGTGAGACGCCGGAGACCCTTGCCTTCGCCGCCAAGCACAAGCGCAACAGGGAAGCGCAGCGGCGCCTCAGAGAGGCTCATCTCTGCCTCCGAATCGAGGCCAAGGCGCAAAAAACCATTTTCGCCCAAGCGGGCGAGCGCGCGGGCAAGGTTGGTCACGCTGACAGCCGGCACATGCTCAAGGCCGCCCGACGCCGCCTTGGCGAGAGTGCCCGCCAGACCCGGGGCGTGCCGCCCGGTAAGCACAACGGCGTCTGCGCCAAAGGCCGCCGCGCTGCGCAGAATTGCCCCGGCGTTATGCGGATCGGTCACCTGGTCGAGGACGATCACAATGCCGCTGCGCGGAACGATATCGGAAATATCGAGCCTCTCGAGAGGGAGTGCTTCGAGCATCACCCCCTGATGCACCGCATCGGGGCCGAGACGCCGGGCGATGTCCCCGGGCTCAACGATCCGGGGCTCGAGACCGGCGCGCGCTATTTCTGCCGAGAGCTTGCCTGCGGCCGCCTCCGTCGCATAAAGGCCAAGAAGCTTCCGGCGCCCCGCCCGCAAAGCCTCGCGGACCGCGTGGAAGCCGTAGATCACCGCGACGCCGTCCCTCGGACGGGGAATTGACGGCAGCGCTCTGTCCATGCCTCCCGGGCCGGCCTGCGAGGCTGGCGCATGCGGCCCGCGCCGCGTTCGCCGCCCGGCTCCGGCTGGGAAATGTTTCAGCTTGCCTCGCATTGCGCTGATCCGTGATTTTCTAAACAGAGAGGCTTCGCTGTTCTTGAATGGGCGCCAGAGCCTCGCCAATGAAAAGGCAACCGGGCTGTAAGGGTGTCTTTGGCGCGGATTTTCGTTGACAGCGCCATGGCCTCTTCGCATAAGCGCGGCGCCCGTGCAAAATGCTTCTGGCCATAGGCTTTCTGGGGGAGTGTCCCGAGCGGCAAAGGGGGCGGACTGTAAATCCGCTGGCTATGCCTTCGTAGGTTCGAGTCCTACCTCCCCCACCATCGTCAATTGCATCAATAGCTTAGAAAATTCCATCCAAACACGCCGGGGCACAAAGCCCGGGCGCCGGCGGCAGCTTATTGTGCCGCGCAAATGCGTTTGTCTCAAATCATCTGAGCCCCTTCATCGCGCATCAAATACGGCCACGGTGCCTGACAAAAAGTGAGTGGAGCGCACCGGTGGCCGCAATCGCCCAAGCGGCTCCGAACAAGTCGGCGATGATCCAGGCAGTCGGCGCCCCAATGGCAAAACCCGCGCCCCCAGATCCTATTCACGCTAAGAGAGCAAGCACGTTTTGATGGATGCGAGGCATCCATAACAGCGGCAATGAGTGTCGGATAGACTATCGCCTTTACGGCACCGAGCAAAGCACTGGCGGCGAAACACCAAGCAAAGTCCCTTGTCTCAGAAGTCAGGAAGAGAGCGGCGGCTTGCACCCACATCACGGAAACGATCAGGCCTTTGCGCCCCCCGTCGCTGAACAGGGCCAGTCACCGTTTGCTGGCTGCCCCACGCGGCGGGTTAACCGGCAATGAGATCCATATACGTTCGCAAGGCGCGGCCACAGCCGCCTAAAACAAAATGAAGCTTGGCCATGACAGTCTCGGCCATCGAGGATTCACGAACGCGTTATCACCTTCCGGACGACATGAAGATGTGGAAACGCTTTCCTAAAGGCATTTAGGCGGTTCCAATTGGGGCGAATGCTCCGTAAAGAGTTGTTGCGATGCAACAAGCTCAGAAAGCAGGCCACCTGCCATGGCATCTTCACCCCTCGTCTTGAAGAGCAACAAGCCGGCTCCGCGCGGGAAAATCGGCATTTTGCTTATCAATCTTGGCACGCCCGATGCTCCGGCCTATTGGCCGGTGCGCCGGTTCCTCAAGGAGTTTTTGTCCGATCCGCGCGTCGTCGAAATGCCGCGGATTTTGTGGTGGCCTATCCTGAACTTCTTCATCCTACCGTTCCGCCCCTCCCGCCTCGCCAAGCAATATGCGGCGATCTGGAACGCAGAAACCGGCGAAGGCCCGCTCAAGGCAATCACGAGGCGCCAGGCCGAGAAGCTCGCCGCCTGGATTGCAGCCGGCGGGCTCGACCCCAAGCGGCCGCAGGACGCCCGGGAGCGGTTCTACATCGCCTGGGCCATGCGCTACCGCAAGCCAGACATCGCGGAAGGGCTCATCACCCTCAAGAATTACGGCTGCACAAGGATCCTCGTGCTGCCGCTCTATCCGCAATATGCGGCGTCCACGGCGGCTAGCGTCACGGATAAAGTCTTCGAGACGTTGAAATCCATGCGCTGGCAGCCAGCCGTCCGCTTCGCGCCGCCTTATTTCGACGACCCGGCTTACATCGATGTCATCGCGACCTCGCTGCGGACTGGCATCTCGCGGCTCAATTTCGTTCCCGACACGATTCTCATCTCGTTTCACGGCTTGCCGAAAACCATGGTCGCCAAAGGCGACCCTTATTACGACCAATGCCTCGAAACCTGGCGGCTCCTCTGCGAGGATCTCGGCCTCGGCGCCGAGCGCTGCCCGGTGAGCTTTCAATCACGTTTTGGCGCCGGGGAATGGCTCGAGCCTTATACGGCGGCAAAGGTCAAGAGCCTCGCGGCCCAGGGCACAAAGGGGCTCGTCGTGCTCACGCCGGGGTTCTCCGCTGATTGCATCGAGACCCTTTATGAGATCGCAAAAGAGTGCCGCGAGGCCTTTCTTGAGAGCGGCGGCGAAAATTTCGCCGTCATCCCCTGCCTTAACGACAGCGAGCTCGGGATGACCCTCATTCAGGAGCTCGTTGCGCGTGAGCTCAAGGGCTGGATCTGATAGGCGGCGGGCGATGGCTCAAAGGCAGGCGCAAGCCCTCTGGCCCCGTGACGGTCAGAGGATCTCGGTAGATTGCACGACTGCAAGCCCGCGCTCTGCGAAACTTTTCCGGGCGGCGGCGAGAGATCCAAAGGAGTCTATGGCGCGGCTGGCATCCTCGATGATCACGGCAGTAAACCCTTGGCTCTGCGCGTCTTCCGCGGAATAGCGGACGCAATAATCAAGGGCGAGGCCCGCAATGAAAACGCGGGAAAAGCCGCGCTCGCGGAGATAGCCGCCAAGACCTGTCGGCGTCGCCCTGTCGTTCTCGAAAAAGGCTGAATAGGAATCCATCTCAATGCGGATCCCCTTGCGCAGGATCAGCGCTGCATGCGGAATGCGAAGCCCCGGGTGGAAATCTGCGCCCGGCGTGCCTTGAACGCAATGGTCCGGCCATAAAGTCTGCGCGCCATAGGCCGTTTCGATGGTGCCGAAAGGCTCACGCCCGGGATGAGAGGACGCAAAGGAGCGATGCCCAGGCGGATGCCAGTCCTGAACGAGAACAACATGCGCAAAGCGCTCTCCCAGACGGTTCACCGGCTCAACCACCTCGCCGCCGCGCGGGACGGAAAGACGGCCACCCGGGCAGAAGTCGTTCTGCACATCGACGGCGAGAAGGACATCATCCGCATTGATAGAGAAACGGCTCATGACAGGTCTCGCTACATCTTCATCTTCGCTAGGCCCTGCAAGAGGTTAGCGTTGCCGCGGCGTAGGAGGATATGTCAAACTCCCCGCTCTCCCGGTAAAGCAAGATGCTCCTCTCAAACCGCGCATTGAGGGAGATCGCCAGGCGCTGCGGAGGTCATTTGCGAAAGCTGCCTTTATTGCCTTTAATGCCAGCTGGGGCCTTTGCCGCTGCTTCTTTCGCTATTATCGCAATGATCGCAACTTCATCGGCTGCATTTCCAAAAGAGAGCAGTCCGCCGGTGGTAACGCTTCAGCCAGACCCTCCCCCTGCCGTCATGCCCTATTTCCGGGACCGGACGAAGGAGAACGCGCCGCAGCTTACAAGAGATCAGATAATTGCGCGGCTTCGCGCGGCGATAAAATATGTCTTTGTGATCTACAACGAAAACGAATCATTCGATCACTATTTCGGGACATTCCCAGGCGCGAACGGGCTTTACTCGGATGGGCGCCATCCCCGCGCTGCGAAGGATACGCCAGGGTTCACCCAGACATACAAGCGCTCTGCGAGCGGTGAGACCGTGACGGTTGAGCCGTTCCGGATCGGCCTTGAGGAAAATGCCAATGCCGCCGATAGCGTGGATCACAGCCGCATCGGTCTTGTGCATAAGCTTCATTTCACGAAGCATCAGGCGGCGATGGATCAATTCGCGCGCAGCGAATATGAGCGCTATGCGGTAAGGGGCGGAGCCGTGAACGAGGCCGCCGGCAAGCAGCTTGCTTGGCTCGTCATGTCCTATATCGACTGTGACACCATCCCTTTCCTTTGGCAATATGCGAGCCGGTTCGTTCTCTTCGACAATATGTTTGCAGCCGAGCTTGCGCCTTCGACACCGAATGCGCTTGCCCTCATCGCTGGGCAGTCTGGCGAAACGCAATGGGTGCAGCGTGCCGCAAACGGTAAATCTCATCTCGACTCAAATCCCATGGGCGTTGCCGCGGAGATGCCGCTGACCGGCGATCCCGAGCCTTTTTATGGCTCGCAATTCGATCCCACAGAAGAAGACAGGCAGCCTGCGGGGCGCAGGGAGCATTATGAGCGGAACGAAGTTGCCCAAAGCCTCGGCTTCGCGTCCCTGCCGCTCACCCTTTTGGGCCGCGATGTGAAGGCGGCCATGCGCCAAGCGGGTGCGAGGGAGGATGTGGCAGACATCGAGCAGGATATAGAGTTTATCGCCCGGCACGACGGCAAGCCTGTGGCCTGGCGCTGGTACGAAGAAGGCTATGGCCGTGAGCCAACGGACCAGGGAGAGGCCAGGCATGAAGGCTACGTCAGCCACCATGAAGCGCCGCAATATTTCGGCTATCTCGCCAATAATCCTGCGCTGCGCGGCAATTTCCGAAGCCTCGGCGATTTCTTCAGCGATATGGCGAACAAGGCTCTGCCGCCTGAGGGCGGAGTCTTCTTCATCAGGGGCGGCTATCTAAACATTCATGGGGATGAGCCCTATGTGCATCCCGCCACCAGCACGGCGAAAGCGAATAAGATCCGCGAAAGAATGAAAGGCGACGACGGCCATCCAGGCTATAGCGGCCAGCAGATCAGCGAAGCGATGAATGCGCGCGTTATCAACGCGATCGCAAGCAATGACGAGATCTGGAAGCAGAGCGTCATCATCATCACGTATGACGAATCGGACGGTTTCTACGATCATGTGCCGCCGCGCATCCTCTCCTATGGCCCGGACGGCCTTCCGCTTTCGCGCGGCCCCCGCGTGCCCGTGATAGTGATCTCGCCCTATGCGCGGGTTCACGCCGTCTCGCATGCCGAAGGCGACCACAATGCGGTGATTGAGACTGTCAATGCCATTTTCGGGCTTCCAGCGCTGGCAAGCCTGCCCGCCGAAGCTCAGGCGCTTGCCGCGGGCCGCGCGCCGGCCTTCAACGGCCCCGGCGGCTTTGAGCAGCGTTACCTCGGGCCGCGCGATCTCAACTCGCCCATAACGGACGATCTCCTCTCGGCCTTCGATCCGGAGAGGCTGCTTGGCCTTGTGCCCCCATTGCCTGGCAGCTATGCGATGATCCCGGAGGAAACGGTCAATTCCTTCCCGCACTACGGCGGGCAGGGCTGCGCGGCTCTTGGCATGACGCCCGAGGACCGCAGGCAGGGCATCAAGACAGCCGTTCCGCCTGGCTTCAACGCCCTGCCCCTAACCTTTCCCAGCGGCAACTGAAGCAGCGGCACGAAGCCTCTGTTTGGCCAAGACGCAAACCGGCCCGCGCCCGCCCGGCTTCCCGCCGAATTGACTTGATTCGGCGCTTACCCTTATAAGACGCGGAACATCGGGCGCGGCCGGGTGCTCAATCCTTGCTCCGGAGAGGGCGGAGGCCAGCGCTTTCATCTTTTATTTCCGGGGGGATGTAGACCTGCCGCGGCGCAGCCGGAAAGGTCTGTCCTCCCAAGCATTCATCACCCTGTTTGCAGGCTGGGGAGCGGCGCAGTGAAGCGGACATATCAACCAAGCAAGCTTGTGCGCAAGCGCCGTCACGGGTTTCGTGCGCGCATGTCCACGCCGGGAGGACGGAAAGTGATTGCTGCGCGGCGTGCAAGGGGGCGTAAGAGGCTTTCAGCTTAGTTATTGGCCGGATTGCAAGCCCGCCGTTGTGGCACTTAGCAGCTAGTTGTGGCACTTAGCAGCTATATGTCAATTGGCGCTGTTCCCCTGGCCCCGCAAGTTTAAGCTTCCCCTGTAACTATCGCTGGGGCGGACGTGGCTGCCCCGGTGCCGCTTCCGCCAGGCGTTTGGCGCAAGAGCGGACGCTCTGGGCTCTGGAGAAGTGCCTTGGACGAGAAAAACAATAACAAGAGAGACCGGGCGGCGCCAGAACGTCTGAAACGAAGAGCGGACTTTAAGCGCGTGGCAAGGGGAAAGCGCTATCATGGCCACGGCCTGACTTTGCAAGCTGTCATGCGGCAGGCTGCGCCCGGCAGCGGGAGCGAAGCTTTAGCGCCGCGTTTTGGTTTCACCGTTACAAAACAATCCGGCGGTGCCGTCCGCCGCAACCGTATCCGGCGCCGTCTGAAAGAAGCACTGCGCTTGCTTAGACCCCTTCCGGCGCAGCCTGGTTATGACTATGTAATCTTCGCACAGCCCGAGGCGATTGCCATGCCTTTTCCGGCCCTGCAAGCGGAATTGAGGCGCGGGCTTGGCAAGATTGGGAAGATTGGGAAGATTGGGAAGAGCGAGACCGTTTCCCCTTCGCGCCGCGACCACCGCCGGAATACTGCCCGCAAAGACACGCCAGCGCCCGGCCCGGGCAAGGCGAGACTAAAGACTTCAAAAGGCTGGACACCTGAGGGATGACGCAAGAAACGAAAAATGTGGTCCTCGCGACCATCCTGTCGCTGCTCTTCGTTCTTGCCTGGGACAGGTTCTATATTGAGCCCCAGCTTGAGAAGCAGCGGCAGACCCAAGCGCAAATGCAGGCGCGCGAGCCTTCGAGCCCTCAAGCCGGGCGCCCGCAAGCGGAGAGCCTGCCATCCGCCAGCCAGCCCGCTGCCGCTCCTCCCGCTCAAAGCGCGGCCGCGCCCCTCCCCTCTGAACTCCCTGCGCAGAATGTAACCCGCGCCGAACTCCTTTCGGAAACGCCGCGCGTCAAGATCGACGCGCCTGCCATCTATGGATCGATTTCCTTAAAAGGCGGGCGGATCGATGACGTGTCATTTAAAGCCTACCGCGAAACGGTCGATCCCCAAAGCCCGAACATCGTGCTGCTTTCGCCGCCTGGGTCTCCAACCGCCTATTTTGCGGAAACCGGCTTCATTGCAGAGCCGGGATCGAATGTTGCGCTGCCAGGGCCAGACACTCTGTGGCAGGCCGACCGGGACAAGCTGACGGAGGGCTCGCCCGTTACCCTGACCTATGACAACGGCCAGGGCATCGTCTTCCATCGCAAGATCGCGGTGGACAACCGCTACATGTTCACCGTCACGGAAACCGTCGAAAACAAATCTTCGCAGCCGGTCACGCTTCATCCCTACGCCTTCGTCAAACGGCGCGGAAAACCGGAATCGGCTGGCTACTCGATCCTGCACGAAGGCTTCTCCGGAGTGATCGGCGATTCCGGCGTCGAGCAGATCAAATACGACAAGATCGAGAAGGAAGAGAACGGCACGAAAACTTTCTCGGGCACCGGCGGCTGGATCGGAATCACCGACAAATATTGGGCCGCAGCCGTTATTCCGGACCAGACGAAACCCGTCGAAGCAAACTTCCTAGGGTCGGGCAGCTCTCCCATGGTTTACAGGGCGGGCTTTGCCGTCACGGAAGGCAAGGTGATTGAGCCGGGCTCTTCTGCGGAATTCACGAACCGGATTTTCGCAGGGGCCAAGGAGACCGACACTCTCGACAACTACCAAACCTCGCTGGGAATTAAGAAATTCGATCTTCTGATTGACTGGGGATGGTTTTATTTCATCACCAAGCCGATGTTCCGGCTACTTGATTTCATTTACAAATATGTTGGCAATTTCGGCGTCGCGATTCTGTGCATCACCATCCTCGTCAAGGGAATTTTCTTCCCACTCGCGAACAAGAGCTACAGGGCCATGGCGAAGATGAAAGCCGTGCAGCCGCAAATCCAGGCGATCCGCGAGCGCTACGCCGAGGACAAGCACAAGCAGCAGATGGAGATCATGGCGCTTTACAGGCGCGAAAAGATCAATCCCGTCTCAGGCTGCCTGCCGGTGCTGATCCAGCTTCCTGTGTTCTTTGCGCTCTACAAGGTGCTCGTCCTCACCATCGAGATGCGGCAGGCGCCCTTCTTTGGCTGGATCAAGGACCTTTCGAAGCCTGATCCCACCAATGTCTTTAACCTCTTCGGGCTCCTTCCTTACGACCCGACTCATATCCCGGTGTTCGGGCCCTATCTGACGATCGGCGTTTGGCCTTTGATTATGGGCCTTACCATGTTCATCCAAATGAAGATGAACCCCGAGCCTGCAGACCCAATGCAGAAGCAGGTTTTCACCTGGATGCCGGTCATTTTCACATTCACGCTGAGCAGTTTCGCCTCGGGTCTCGTGATCTATTGGACCTGGAACAACATTCTATCGGTCATTCAGCAGATGGCGATCATGAAGCGGGCGGGCGCGAAGATCGAGCTGTGGGACAATCTCGCTGGAATGTTCCGGAAGAAGGTGGCGACCTGAGCAAGGCTGCCGGAACCTTTGCGGGGCTTGATGGGCCCGCATCCGGCAGTTACGAGGCCGGGCGCAAGCTTTTCGCCAGAGAATGCAAATTTTTCTGGGCGGCATCAGCGGCTGCGCAATTGCCGCCTGAGAGCGTGCCGGAGATCGCTTTCGCAGGGCGCTCGAACGTAGGCAAATCCTCGCTCTTGAATGCGCTCACAGGCCGCAAGAATCTGGCTCGCACCTCGAACACGCCGGGGCGCACGCGCGAGCTCCACTTTTACGCCTTGGGCAACAGCGGCAAGGAACCCCTCCTGCATCTCGTCGATCTGCCCGGTTACGGCTATGCCGCCGCCCCCAAGGCCCTGACTGCGTCCTGGCCGCGCCTGACCGAAGAGTTCCTGCGCGGCCGCGCGACGCTGCTGCGCACATTCCTCCTGATTGATGGGCGGCATGGAATCAAACCCACCGACACAGGGATGATGGAGTTTCTCGACCGCTGGGCGGTCTCCTACCAGATCGTTTTGACGAAGCAGGATTCTGTGAAGCCAGCCGAGCGGGACGGCCGCCTCGCGGCTGCCCGCGCCGCAGCGCAGCAGCGCCCTGCCGCCCATCCTGAAGTGATCTTCACCTCGGCCCGGACCGGAGAGGGCATTGCCGAGCTGCGCGCCGCCGTTGTGCAGCTTCTTGCCGGAAACCGGCCGGAACCTCCGCTTTGAGCCACGCGGAGACGCAACCATGGCCGCAGCGGCAGCGATTCTCTTCCGCTAAAGCGCCACAATTCGGGCGTAGGCTATGTAAGTTTCGTTCAAGTTTTTCGATCCATCACGACTCCGAGGGAGAAAATCATGTTCCGCCGCATTCTTCTCGCCACCGCCAGCGCTTTGGGCCTCGCAAGCGCAGCAGCAGCGGCCGATTTCGGAATGCGCGCTCCCCCGCCCGCTTATTTGATGCCCTCGCCCGCTTTCACCTGGACGGGCATCTATGGCGGCGTCAACATCGGCGGCGCGATCGGGACAACAAATTTGACCTCTGCCCCTCTTCCCACCCCCGTTTTTTTCGGCGCCCTCCCCTTCGAGCAGACATTGACGACCTCGGGCGTCATCGGCGGCGGCCAGATCGGCTATAATTATCAAACCGGGCCTCTGGTCTTCGGCATCGAAACTGATTTTCAAGGCAGCTCTTTGAGCCAGACCTCCGGATTCCAAGGCCTTTTCAACAATACCGGTGCTCTCATCCCAGGATCCAATGTAACCGCCAAGCAAAGCCTCGACTGGTTCGGGACGGTGCGCGGCCGGGCGGGCATCACGCTCAACCGGTTCTTGGTCTATGCCTCGGGCGGCCTGATCTATGGCGATATCAGCACATCGCTGCTCTCAGCTTTTGGGCCAAGTCTCGCCACGACCTACACCGGCACAACATCGAATGTCAGGCCCGGCTGGATCGTCGGCGGCGGCATAGCCTATGGTTTCACGCCCAATTGGAGCTTGAGAGCCGAGGGATTCTATTTCAATTTCGGCAATCAGAACTTTGTTTCTTTGCCCATCGCGCTTAACCCGCCCTTCTCTATAGCCACAAGAGCGAATTTCTCAGGCGCCATAGGACGCGTTGGGCTGGATTACAAATTCAATTGGTGGACGCCGCCTCCGGTGGTCTCGAAATACTAGGCTGCCGCCTTATCGCGGAACGCGCCAAGCCGCCTCCAGCAGCCTGGCGTCAGGGCAGGCGAATTCTGTCTTAACCTCAAAGCATGCGAGGCTCCTTTACTGCTGCGGGCCTTGTTTCTTTCTTTTCCAAAGTCCCCTGCTCGACGGCATCCTTTGCCGTTTCTGCGCCGCGCTGCATTTATCTGCGGGGCGGATTTCTTTATCTTCAGCGGCGCTCAGTGCTCCGGCCCCAAAGCTTTGATCTGCTGATCTGCTTTCACAAAGTTAGGAGCGGGGCGCATGCAGCTTTGAGGCGTTATGTCCATGCAGAATGCCGCAGACCAAGCTTAGATTTTGTGATTGCCGCAACTGGAGGCGATTCCATGACCACAAGGTTCACGCGTATCGCAGTTTTCTGGCTCCTCGTTCTGGCGACAGCCTATGTTGCTGAGCCTTATTGGGTCGCTTGGCAGTTCTCTTCGACGGCGCCGCGAACCATCACGCCCCGCGCCGATCTCACACAAGCGGAGCATACAGCCATCAAGCTGTTTCAGGCCGTCTCCCCTTCCGTCGTCTATATTTTTGCCCGGTCTGCCCCTCAGGGCTTCTTCCTGCCGCAGCAGGAGGAAAGTGAAATTCAAGCGGGAACGGGGATTATCTGGGATACCGCTGGCCATGTGATCACCGCCCACCATGTCATCAAGGGCGCCGACCAGTTTGCGGCGCATCTCGTTTCGGGCGAATCGGTCCCGGTGCGCGTGGTCGGGGTTGCCCCGAACTATGATCTTGCTGTCCTCCAGCTCGAGCGCACAAATATCCCCCTGCATCCTATTGCCATCGGAACCTCCAGCGATCTTCAAGTCGGCCAGTCGGCTTTTGCAATAGGCAATCCTTACGGTCTGGAACAGACCCTGACATCGGGAATCATCAGCGCCTTGCACAGGCGCATCCCGACGGCGGAGGGCCGCGAAATCGCTGGAGGGATTCAAACGGACGCACCCCTTAACCCTGGTAATTCCGGTGGGCCATTGCTCGACAGTGCTGGGCGTCTCATCGGAGTAACGAATATGATTGTCTCGGGCTCTGGCGCCTCTGCAGGCGTTGGCATTGCCATCCCGGTTGATATCGTAAACCGCGTTGCCGCCCAGCTGATCAGCAAGGGCCATGTGCCGACCCCGGGGATTGGGATCGCCGCGGCAACAGAGGCTGCCGCGGCTCAAGCCGGGATCGAAGGTGTTGTGATCCTTAAGGTCTACCCGGGCTCGCCGGCCGCAGAGGCAGGCTTGCAAGGCATTACCGCAAATGGTGCCGTCCAGGATGTGATCACCGCCGCAAATGGCGAGCCCGTCCAGAACGTTGCGGAGCTTGCAAGCATTTTCGAGGAGGCTGGTGTTGGCAAGAAGGTGACGCTCACCGTCACGCGCGGCAATCAGACACGAAAGGTGGATGTCACGCTCGCGGATGTTTCCCGCAGCCACGGCTGACGAAAAGTCATGCAGACGGTCAAGGGGGTGGATGAAGAGCCCCGGATTGACCTTGACGCGCGCAGTGTCACAATGCGTCAAGCGCGCTCAAGACCGCGCAACCGGAAGGGAGGAGATGGCGTTGTCCTTTGGACCCGTCATGGATTGGGGCATTCCGGGAAGGAGCCAAATCATGGCGCAGCCGGCTGAAATGCTCGAAAGCCGCATGGAATATGCCGATATACCGGGCACATCGCTCAAGATCTCGCGCATCGCCATCGGAACCTGGGCCATTGGCGGCTGGATGTGGGGCGGCGCTGATGAAGCCCAGTCCATCGCGACTATCCGCGCCGCTCTCGATCATGGCATCAATGTCATTGACACAGCGCCTGTCTATGGCTTTGGCCGGTCCGAGGAGATCATCAGAAAGGCTATTATTGAAGCAAACCTGCGCTCTTATGTGATCATCGCCACAAAGGCCGGCCTCTCTTGGAGCGATGGGAAAATCCGCCGCGACGCCAGCCGCGCCCGCATCGTGCGCGAATTCGAGGATTCGCTCCGGCGCCTGGGAACGGATTATATCGACATCTATCAAATCCACTGGCCCGATCCGCTCACCCCCGTGGAAGAGACCGCAGAAGCGATGTATGCGCTCTACCAAAGCGGCAAGATCCGCGCGATCGGCGTCAGCAATTTTTCTGCTGCTCAAATGGAAGAATTCGGCCGTTTTGCTCCGATCCATGTTCTCCAGCCGCCCTTCAATCTCTTCGAGCGGGAAATCGAAATGGAGATCCTGCCCTATTGCAAGAGGAACAATATTATCACCTTTGGCTATGGAGTTCTTTGCCGGGGACTCTTGTCGGGGCGGATGCGCCCGGACAGTGTTTTCACCGGCGATGATTTGCGCCGGGTTGATCCCAAATTCCAGGAGCCGCGGTTTCATCAATATCTTGCTGCAGCCGGCCGCCTCGATGAGCTCGCGCAGAGACGCTTCGGCAAACGGCTCATCCATCTTGCGGCCCGGTGGTGCCTTGATCAGGGCATCGACACGGCCCTTTGGGGCGCGCGTCATCCTGATCAGCTCCAGCCGGTCGAGGAGGTCATGGGCTGGTCGCTCACCTCAGAAGCCCGAGCCGAGATCGAGCAGATTTTGAGCGAGACGGTCAAGGAGCCGGTGGGGCCAGAATTCATGGCGCCTCCCCTGGAGGCGTAAATCGCCGCTGCCTCAACTGCGAGATGTCTCGGCCGGGGGCGTGGCTGCGCAAGTCATGGGCTCCGCAAAGCCCGCCACCTTTGATTTTCTGTGCCTTTACACTCCCACAATTGGATTTTTCCAGTGAGCGGGCCGCCGCTTTTGCGTTCGGCATCAAGGCACAGGCTGCTGTGGCGGTTCTGTATTGCGCTACTGGAAGGGCCCGTGCCAGCGGCAAATCCAGGCCAGTTCCATTGCTGGTTCAGCCTGCCCGTGCATTCCCAGAGCTGGACAACAGTCCCATCCGCTTCAATCGTCTCAAGCTCGGCATCGAGGCACCGATGACTTTGAGCATGGATAATCGTAACATTGCTGTCTTGCGGTTTGACGATCCATCTCTGGCCTGGGCCGTCTGAGCAGTCATGCAGCTGCACGTGGACTCCGTCCTCGCTGATGCTTTTTGCGTCTGCTGCGAGACACTTCGCAGACCAAGCGAGCCTGATTTCGTGCCCGTCCAAAGGAGCAGCTGACGGCGGGCGCGTGCCGCTGCTCCGCTTGACGGCTGGCTCCGGCGGCGCACTCCCAGACCCGGGATTCGCCGGGCCCATTTCATGCTTCACCAGCGCAACGACCGCCAGCACGCCTCCCAGGAAGCTGATGGCAACCCCTGGCGTGTGGGACTCAAATTCGATGCCCAGCATTTTGAGGGAGCTTTTCCCGTTTGCTGCAGGCTTGAAAAATAGCATCGCCAAGCCAGCGCCAATCAGGATGTCTCCTATCAGAAACAATACGGCCGGATATTCCATCGTGGCGGCTTGCCTCTCTGGGATTAAGGCAGCTTTCGTTCAAGGCGGGAAAAGCTAAAGATGGACGTTCATGCAGGCGGGCGCGCCATGGAGTTCTCATGGGCGAAGGAGTGCGCTTGATCACGTCGGGTCAGGCCCGCGCGACATCGCAGCAACGCCCGTGCGTGAAACCTCGACAAGCCCGATCGGGCGCATGAGCTCGATGAATTGATCGATCTTTCCAACGGCGCCTGTAAGCTCAAACACAAAGCTCTCTATCGAGGCATCGATCACCCGCGCCCGGAAGGCCTCGGCGAGCCGCAGAGCCTCATCGCGGTTTTGGCCTGTGCCGGCCACCTTGATCATGGCGAGCTCCCGCTCAACGGCATTGCCGCGCAAGGTCAAATCCGTGACCTTATGAACCGGCACGAGACGCTCGAGCTGATGGCTGATCTGCTCGATGGCTTCCGGCGGCCCCGAGGTCACAATGGTGATGCGGGAGAGATGCTCTGCATGCGCCACCTCGGCAACCGTCAGGCTTTCAATATTATAGCCCCGGCCGGAAAAAAGCCCGACAACGCGCGCAAGAACACCCGGCTCATTGTCGACAAGGACTGAGAGCGTGTGAACCTCGATGTTCGATTTGCCGTGCGCCGAGGAATAAGGGGAGAGGGGGGCGGCTGGCGCGTTCATCCTGCTACACCAGAACTCTGCCCGCCGCATCGATGGCCTGCTCGATCTCCTCTTCGTCAGCCCCAGGCAGGATCATCTCATTATGCGCCTTGCCCGAGGGAATCATCGGCAGGCAGTTTTCCGTCTGGTCAACGACGCAATCGAACACCACGGTCTCCGGCGTATCGATCATCTCCATGATTGCCGCGTCGAGTGAAGCCGGGTCCGAGCAGCGGATGCCCCGCGCGCCAAAGGCCTCGGCAAGCTTAACAAAGTCCGGCAGCGCCGCAGTGTAACTTTCGGAATAGCGCCCATCATGCAAGAGCTCCTGCCACTGCCGCACCATCCCCATATATTCGTTGTTCAGAATGAAAACCTTGACCGGAAGACGGTATTGCGCGGCGGTCGAAAGCTCCTGGATGCACATAAGGATCGAGGCTTCTCCAGCGATGTCGATGACAAGAGAGCCGCGATGCGCAAGCTGGACGCCGATTGCTGCGGGCAGGCCATAGCCCATCGTGCCAAGGCCTCCTGACGTCATCAACCGGTTCGGCTCCTCGAAATGATAATGCTGCGCCGCCCACATCTGATGCTGGCCGACCTCAGTGGTGATGTAGGTGTCGCGCGACTTAGTGAGCTCATAGAGCCTCTTTATAGCGTGCTGTGGCTTGATCACTTGCGACGAATTCTTGAACGATAAGGAATTGCGCGCACGCCATTTATCGATCTGGGACCACCATTTGGCGAGCGCTTCCTGATCTGCGCTGCGCCCCCGCCATGCCTCGGTCAATTGGCGAAGCACATGAGCGCAATCCCCCACGATACCGAGGTCAACCTTGACATTCTTGTTGATCGACGACGGGTCGATATCGATGTGGATCTTCTTCGAGCCGGGCGAGAAAGCATCGAGCCGCCCTGTGATCCTGTCATCGAAACGCGCGCCGATTGCGATCATCAAATCGCAATCATGCATCGCATTATTGGCCTCATAGGTGCCATGCATGCCGAGCATGCCGAGCCAAAGCTTGCCGGATGCCGGATAGGCGCCAAGCCCCATCAATGTGGAAGTAAGCGGGAAGCCGGTCAGCTCAGCAAGCTCGCGCAAGAGGCGCGATGCCTCAGGGCCTGCATTGATGATTCCTCCGCCTGTGTAGAAGATGGGGCGCTTGGCTGCCGCCATCATCTTCACCGCCCTCGCGATGAGAGCCGGATCGGCATCGAGCCTTGGCCGGTAGGTTTTGTGCTCGATATTCTGCGGCCCCGCATAGGCGCCAACCGCAAATTGCACATCTTTTGGAATATCGACAACGACAGGGCCGGGCCGCCCATGCTGGGCAACATAAAAGGCTTCGTGCAAGATACGCGGCAGATCCTCGATCTGGCGAACGAGATAATTGTGCTTGGTGCAGTGACGGGTGATCCCGACCGTGTCGCATTCCTGGAAAGCGTCAGAGCCAATGAGATGGGTCGGCACCTGGCCTGTGATGCAAACGACTGGGATCGAATCCATTAAGGCGTCGGTCAGCCCGGTGATCGCATTGGTAGCGCCAGGGCCGGAGGTCACGAGAATGACGCCGGCCTTTCCGCTCGATCGCGCAAATCCTTCTGCCGCGTGAGCCGCCCCTTGCTCGTGCCGCACGAGGACATGCTGGATACGGTCCTGGTGAAACAAGGCATCATAAATCGGCAGCACCGCTCCCCCCGGATAGCCAAAGAGCGTTGTAACGCCCTGGTCCTGCAAGGCCCGGACGACCATTTCCGCTCCAGTCATTAGATTGGTCATTGGCTGCTCCAAGGGTTGCGTTTCGCTGCGGTTCGATCTTCGATCACGGTCCAGGCAATAAAAAAGGCCCGAAAGGGCCCCGGATATGCGCCAGCAGCGGGAATGCGGAGCCTATCTCCGTCCCGCCTCCGGCGCACGCGTTACGATAAGAATGCTGTTCAAGACAACGCCCCAGCCCAAACTTTCTTGCTTTATTCTCATAAACGATGCGGAAAGGCCGGTCAATATGGTTTCGCCAGGACAGGACTCAGGGATGGAAAGGCAGCCCGGGGGAACGCTCCTGCTTTTTAGGAACGGGCACGCTGGGCTTTCAAACACCCGCGGCGCCCTGTAGTCATGGGCCATGAACGCTGTTCCGCCTGAGACTGCTCCGCCGCCTCATCCTGTCACCCGCGTGCGGGCGCGCGCGCTTTTGCTCGGCGACCGGATCGATACCGCCGGTCTTGAGCGCTCAGACATGATTTCGGCGACGCCGCTTGCCTTCCATGCCGGGGCCGGCGGTTTCGTAGCGCTTTACCGTTTCGGCGTTGCGGTGATGATCGGCCTCTCCCCGCTCGAAGAGGACGACGTCCTCACCCATGTCAGAGTGCGCCTCTCTGGGCCGCATGAGCCTATCGAGGACGAAACGGCGGTCCTGGAAGTTTCTCCCGACCTTGAGGACAAGGTTCCGCCCGGCGGTGCCATAACGCTGAAGGATCTCTCGCCGCAGAGGCTGCTTGTCGTCGCCGATGCACTCGCAAAGAGCGTCTCGCTCGCCCGCGACGAGCGGGAGGTCAACGCCGTGTTCGATATCATCGAGCCTTTTGCCGCAGATCTGGCCAAGCACGGCAGGCCGCCCTGGCGGCGTCGCGCAATGCTCAAGCTCATCGGTCAAACTCTTCTTGCCCAGCATCGCGTATCTGGCCGCGTCGCCGTCGAGGAGAAGCCGGATGTGCTCTGGGACAGGCCCGATCTCGAGCGGCTCTACATCAGGCTAGAGGATGAATATGAGCTCAAAGAGCGCGGCGAAACCCTAAAGCACAAGCTTGACACGATTGTCGAAACGACGCGAACGCTCACTGATATGATCGACGCGAATACGGCAACGAGGCTTGAGGCCACAATCGTGATCTTGATCGTTGCCGAGATCCTTCTCACGATTGGCGAATTGTTGTTCTGGCACCGTTGACGCTGCAGAATGCCGAAAGCGCAAGCCTCTCTGCCTCCTCGGGCCTCACCCATTGAAACCCCTGGAGCTGATGGCGGGCAAAGGTGAATTGCCGCCGCGCATAATGACAAGTGTCGCGCTTTGCCCGCCGTGCCGCCTCTGCCAAAGAGATCCCGCCTTCAAGATGCGCGATCAGATGCGGCACGCCATGCGCGCGCATGACGGGAAGCGCCGGATCGAGCCGCCGCTCGCGCAGCGCCGCCGCCTCTTGCAAGGCGCCTCGCCTGAGCATCTTGTCAAAGCGCGAATCGATCTGCGCTTTCAGAGACTCCCGCTCCGGTGCGACGAAGAAAGCCAAGACATGATCAGGTTCGAGGAGCGGCGGCTCACGCGCCATATGAAACGATACAAGGCTTTTTCCCGTCGCCTCATAGACCTCAAGCGCCCGCAAAATCCGCTGCGGATCGCTCGGCCGCAGCCTTGCTGCGGTTTCCGGGTCATAGCGCTTAAGCTCGGCATGCAAGCTTGCGGGCGGAATGCCAGCAGCACGGGCGCGAACCCGCTCCCGCACATCTGGCGGCACGGAGGGAATTGTGGAGAAACCCTGTGTCAGCGCCTTGAAATAAAGCCCCGTGCCGCCAGCAATTATTGGCAAGCGCCCTTGCAGGAGCGCCTCGTTGAGCGCAACGGCCGCATCCCGCAGCCACAGGCCCGCGGAATAATTGACGGCGCCGTCAACATGGCCGTAAAGCTTGTGTGGCGCCTCTGCTTCGTCTTCGCAAGAAGGGCGCGCCGTCAACACGCGAAGGTCGCGGTAGACCTGCATCGAATCGGCATTGATCACAGCGCCGCCGAGCGCGCGCGCGAGGCTTAGCGCCAAGCCCGACTTGCCGCTTGCCGTTGGCCCTGCGATAAGAACCGCCGAAGCGCTTTTCAACGGATAGGCCGTGTTGAGAGTGGGTCCGGTTCAGTTGCCGCGAGAAAGCACCCGGCTTCTGCCCGGCTCGGACGCTGGCGAGGATTGGCGCAATTCACGGGGAAGGGGAAAAAAGACGCTTTCATCAGCGGTAGAGACCGTTTCTATATCAAGCTCGAAACGCTGGGCAAAAGCGTCCATGATTTCCTCGACGAGGATATCCGGGGCCGAAGCGCCAGCCGTGATTCCGAGCGAAGAAATATTCCCGAAGAGGTCCCATTCGACCTCATCCGCCCGCAGCACAAGCCGTGCGAGCTTGCATCCTGCACGCTCCGCCACCTCCTTCAACCTTTGCGAATTTGAGGAATTGGAGGAGCCCACGATGATCATGGCATCGACAGCGGGAGCAACACGTTTCACCGCATCCTGACGGTTTGTCGTTGCATAGCAGATGTCCTCGCGGTGCGGCCCGACAATATTCGGGAACCGCCGTGTAAGGGCTGCAACCATCTCACGGGTGTCGTCGACAGAAAGCGTCGTTTGGGTCACATAGGCGAGGCTGTCCGCGTCCTCCGGCTCAAAATTCTCGACATCCTCCGGCGTTTGAACGAGAACAATGGAGCCGTGAGGCAGCTGGCCGAGGGTTCCGACGACCTCTGGATGGCCGGCGTGGCCAACGAGAAGGACTTGCCGGCCCTGCCTGTGATGCAGCTCTGCCTCGCGATGAACTTTGGTGACGAGCGGGCAGGTCGCGTCAATCGCGAAAAAGCTGCGCGCGCAGGCATCCTCAACAATCGACTTCGGCACGCCATGGGCCGAAAAAATGACCGGCTGCTCAGTGTCGGGAACCTCGTCAAGCTCCTCAACAAAAACCGCGCCTTTCGCCTTTAACGCCTCGACAACGTATTTATTGTGGACGATCTCATGGCGCACATAGACCGGCGGGCCATGAATCCTGAGCGCCTCTTCAACGGCGTCGATGGCGCGGACGACCCCTGCGCAGAAACCGCGCGGCGCGCAAAGAAAAATTTTCAACTTTGGCTTGGCGGACATTGGGGGCTGGCCGAGAGTTGCTTTCGTTTATGTGTTTGGCCCTTTTACTGTCAAGTGTGCGGCGCAGCAGATAATCGCCTGTTCCGGCAAATGCAATCGAATCAAAGCGGAAGGGCAACATAGATACTCGATCGCCTTCGCCTTAGCGCTTTGCCGCAAAAAAGGACTTCATCAGCTCTGCGGCCTCGGTTTCCCGAATGCCGCCATAGACTTCCGGCGCATGATGGCACGTTGGCTGGCTGAAAAAGCGCGGCCCGTGCTCAACCGCCCCGCCCTTGGGGTCCGGAGCCGCAAAATAAAGCCTCCGCAGGCGGGCGAAGGAGATGGCCGCAGCGCACATCGCACAGGGCTCGAGCGTCACATAGATGTCGCAGCCCGTAAGCCTTTCCGATCCCGCAGCGCGGCACGCTTCACGAATGGCCAGAATCTCGGCATGCGCCGATGGATCCTTATCGCGGATGGTTGCATTGCCTGCACGCGCGATGACCGTTCCTCCGCAGGTGATGGCCGCCCCGACCGGCACTTCGCCGCGGCCCATTGCCGCCCGCGCTTCCTCGAAAGCGCTGGTCATGGGGTCATTATCAATCTGCCGCATCAGCGCGGTGTCCCTTCCACGCAAAGCCATGGCGGCGCAGCACTCATTCTAACTCAGAACTGCAAGAAGCATTTCTGCAAGCTCCGATTTCTTGAAAGGCTTCTGCAGAATGGCGCACTTACGGTATTTTCCGGGAACGGCCCCGCTTCCATAGCCCGTTACGAAGAGAAAAGGCATATTTTCGCGCTCAAGCGCATCCGCGATGGGATAGCTGCTCTCCCCCTTAAGGTTGACGTCGAGAATAGCCACGTCGAAATTCCTGGCCGCAACCGAGGCGAGCGCAGTCTCGACACGCGCAACAGTTCCAACCACGCGGCAGCCAAGCTCGAGGAGTAAATCTTCGAGCACGATAGCAACCATTGCTTCATCCTCGACTATGAGGACGCCGCATCCCTCCAAGCCCGTGTGTTTTCTTGTCTTATCCGTCAAAAGAGCTCACAGGCTTGGATGAAGGGGAGCTTCGATCGTGCAGATGATTCCGGCCGGATCAAACTCGATGTTTGCGCTTCCTGCGAGCTCGCGCCCCAGGCTCTCAATCAGCCGCGAGCCGAATCCCCGCTGCGCCGGCACAGTGACCAAAGGGCCGCCCCGCTCGATCCAGCGGAACCTTAAACGCTTTTGATCTGGCTGCTCCCACAGGATTTTTACCCGCCCGCCCGGCATTCGGAACGCTCCATGTTTAAGGGCGTTCATGGAGAGCTCATGGAGGGCCATCGACCATGACGCTGCGCTGCCGGCTGGGATAAGAATGGCCGGGCCTTCGATTGAGAGCCGGTCATCCGCCCGCTTCGCCGAAAGCGGCGCGAGCGATTGCAAAACAATTTCGCGCAGCTCAGCGGCCTGCCAATTCTTGCGCATGAGCAAGTCATGCGCGCGGGAAAGCGCGCCGAGGCGCTCGTTGAACGTCTCGAAATCCTCCCCAGGCAAGGAGCGGAATGACTGCCGGGCAATCGCCTGGACCGTGACGAGCGTGTTCTTTACGCGGTGATTGAGCTCATTGAGAAGCATTTGAAGGCGTTCTTCCGCCTGTTTCTGCTCAGTGATGTCCGTATTCGTGCCAAACCACCGCAGAACCCGGCCTTCACTGTCTTTCAAAGGCTGAACGCGGGAAAGGAAGGGATGATAGCTGCCATCCGCCGCCCGGAGCGGGAAAACCATCTCGAAAGGCTCGCCCGTTGCAATCGATCTCATCCAGCGGCCCATCACGGACGGCAATGCTTCGGGATCAAGCACCGCGCGCCAGCCCCACCCCTCGATCTGCTCCGCGGTTGTCCCAGTATATTCATAACACCGCTTGTTGTACCAGTAGATCCACCCGTCGGGGTTTGCGAGCCACATGAGCTGGGGCACGAAATCGGCCAGCAGCTGAAACTGATTTTCTCCGCCGAGCAGCCGGTCCGCGTCATCGCTGTTCATGAGCGCCCCGCACCGTGAGCGCTGCGCATAAAGGAAGCGCTGCCGCCACTCGAGCCTGCGGCAATAACAGGCGCCCGCCCGGCGGCTGCCAGCTCCCGGCACCCGCCCTTGGCGCCATCAATCTGAAATATTTGAAAAAGACCCCGCATCGGCGGGCTCTACCCTCGCCTGGTTAGCACCCTCCCATGCCGACGGGAGAAAAAAACACTCCAACGAAATATGCTTAAAGGACACATTGCTGCTTTTCAAGGCCAGCCTAGGGGGCGCGTATTCCAGCAGGAGTCTGATAAAGACTGGGGAAGCGCTAAAGACAACTTATATTATGAGACGCAAAGGAACCCCGTTAAGAGCCGCATGAGGTGCCGGAAGCAGGGCCCTCATGCAGCGTCTGGCCGCAAGAGACCAGATGCATTCTGATGCGGCATCTGCGATCATGGCCAATGCGCGAAGACAAAGATAAAGACAAACACAAAACCCTCCATCTGGCGGCCCGCTCCGCTCCCCGCACCGGGGAACACCCACGCGCATCCGGGGCTGGAGAGCGCGTGGCCAAGATCATGGCGCGCGCAGGACTCTGCTCGCGCCGCGAAGCGGAGACCTGGATTTCACAAGGGCGCGTCGCTTTGAACGGCGTCACGCTCGAAAATCCGGCGGTCACGATCAAAGCAGGCGACAAGATCACGGTCGATGGCCAGCCGCTTCCGGATCCCTCCCGCACCCGGCTCTTTTTGTTTCATAAGCCGCGCGGGCTTGTCACAACGGCAAACGATCCAGAGGGCCGCCCGGCGGTTTTTGATTTTCTGCGCGAGCGTTGGCCAGATGTCCCTCGCGTAGTCAGCGCCGGGCGGCTCGACATCAACAGCGAGGGCTTACTGCTCCTTACGAACGATGGCGGGCTCGCTCGCGTTCTTGAGCTTCCTGCGACAGGATGGGTGAGACGCTACCGGGTCCGCGCAAAGGGAAAGACAACGCAAGCGGACCTCGACCGGCTGCGCCAGGGAGTGACCATCGACGGCATCAAATATGCTCCCATCGAAGCAAGCTTCGATCGCATGCAAGGCGCCAATTGCTGGCTGACAATGGCTTTGCGCGAAGGTAAGAACCGCGAGATCAAGCGCGTGCTCGAACACCTCGGGCTTTGCGTCAACCGCCTTATCCGGATATCTTTCGGACCGTTCCAGCTCGGCGATCTTCCAGAAGGGGCCATCAAGGAGGTGCCAACGCGCGTGCTGCGCGACCAGCTTGGCCCTTCGCTCGCCAAGGCAGCAGGCGCGGATTTTTCCCGCCCCCTGCAAGCCAAGCCGGGAGCGGAGGCAGCCGGCGCGCCAGCGCTGGCCCAGGCTCATGCCGCTTCCGGCGGCGGAACTGCACCGCCGGGCAAAGAGGGCGCTTCTAACGGCGCAAAAGAGCGTGCATTCCAGAAAAGGCGATCGCCGCCAGGAGGCTTTGCGCGAGAACGCGGGCCATCCAAAAGAAAGCCTCCTCCGCGCCGCCGCAAACACATCTCAGCGCTGCGGGCAGGCCGCGCCGCACCGGATGAAACCCGCAAGCGCAGGGTTCATGAAGTCATGGCCGGCCGCCAAGGACGGATCATCACCGTAGAGCGTCTTTCGGCGGCCGGAAGCGCTGGGCGCGAAGCTGGCAAGGCGCTTGTGAAAAAACCCATTCAGACAAAGCCGCTCACAGCGCACAAGCCGCTCAGCCCAAAGGGTCAAGCTCGGAAGCAGCAGCGCAAGCCGGTGCCAAAGCCCGGCGCCCGCCGGTGCCCAAAACGCAGTGACGGCCAGAAACCGCCGCCTGCTCGCGGCAAGCCATGATGAGCCATGCGCATTGTTGGCGGCAGGCTGAAGGGAAGGCTCTTGAAAGGCCCGCCCTCGGATGCAATCCGGCCCACCTCGGACCGGCTGCGCGAAACCGTGTTCAATATTCTTGCGCACGCCTATGGCGACCCTGCCGCGCATGCGCAAGTCATCGACGTTTTCGCCGGGACGGGCGCGATGGGATTTGAGGCCTTGTCGCGCGGCGCGCAGTCCGCAGTATTCGTTGACAATAGCGCGAAAGCTTGCGCTCTCTTGCGCGCAAATGCCGATGCCCTGGGGCTTCGATCTGTGATCCGTATTCTGCAGCGCGATGCGCGCAGGATTGGCACGCCGCCGGACAGCGCTCGATTCACCCTCGCCTTTCTGGATCCGCCTTACGGCAAAGAGCTTGTCACCCCCGCGCTCACGGCGCTGCGGGACGGTAACTGGCTCGATGAGAATGCGCTCCTCGTCATCGAGGAGCACGCCGCTTCGGAGGTAAGCCTTCCGCCTGGCTTTGTCCTGTGCGAGGCGCGCCGCTTTGGAACAGCGCAGATTGTCATCTCCCGCTTCCAATGAGGGCCGCAAGCGGGCAAGGCGCAGCCTGCGGCTTCTCTGCCCTGCATTGCAGTAGCAAGGATTACGGCATCAAGACCTTGTTGATGACGTGGATTACTCCATTTGATTGCATGACATCAGCGATAGTGATGCGTGCGGTGCGGCCTTTCGAATCCGTGATGTCAAAGGCGCGGCCTTTCAATGTGACTGTGAGCGGCTCGCCCTGAACCGTCTTGAAGGCCGCCTCGCCGCCGCCGCTCTTTATTGCATCCTTGAGATCTGACGTGGTCAGCCGCCCCGGCAGCACATGATAGGTAAGCACGGAGGCGAGCTGCTCCTTGTTCTCGGGCTTCAAAAGGCTGTTAACCGTGCCGGCCGGCAGCTGCGCGAAGGCAGCATTCGTCGGCGCAAAGACTGTGAAAGGCCCCGGCCCTTGCAGCGTATCAGCGAGCCCCGCAGCCTTCACCGCCGCAACAAGCGTGGTATTGTCCTTAGAATTCACTGCGTTCTGAATAATGTTCCGGCTCGGGTACATGGGTGCGCCGCCGACCATTTTGGTGATTTCGGCAGACGCCATTCCAGATAGGCATGCAAATGCGAGGAGCGCCGCGGCAGCGAGCGCATTCTTGTGAAATTTCATCGTCAGCTCCTTTCATGACCGCTGGATCCATTGCCCAGCATGCCAGTCTTTACAGGGACCATCTCTGATAAGTTTCATGCCGCCTTGAGCCGGGGCCTGTCATGATCTTTGGAAGCAGAGCCGTCAAAACGGTGATCGCTTACAACTTGAGGCGCTTCTTGGGGAGCTGCTGGCATAAGCAGCCATGCGCGGCAGGCAAAGCTTCCCGGCAGCCTTGCCATCTCCGCCCAAAGGTCACGCTTATGTGAAACAATTTGTTGAGGCAGCGCGGCCGCCTGCCGCCCCCCGGCCCGCAGCTGCCACTGCATTAACTAAGGTCATGGTGAGACCAATAACGGTTTGACCCATGTGCGCGCCCGGGTAATTTTGTCCGCTTGAGAAAACCCCAGTATTATCTGCTAATGCAAATTGCTTTGATCGCCTTCGAGCATTGCACGGATTCGGATCATGGGACGGCCGCGGGGCCGGAGGCTCTGCTGCGCGCGGGGCTTGCCGCCCGGCTGCGCGCCCTGGGGCACAGCGCTGCCGCCCCGAAGCGCGTCACGCTCGCCACGGGTGAGGAGGAGGCTTATGGCGCCTGGAACAGGATCGGCCTTGCCAATGGGCATCTCGCCCGCCTTGTCGCGGATGCTCTGCGTGCGAACTCCTTTCCGCTCGTTTTGCAGAGCAATTGCTATGCGGCGGCTGGCGTCCTCGCCGGGCTTTTGCGGACCGGCGCCCCAGCGTCTTTACGCCCCGGCATGGTCTGGATCGACGCTCATGGAGACTGCAATACGCCCGAGACGACGCTGAGCGGCATGCTGAGCGGAATGCCTGTCGCCATCGCCACGGGTCTTTGCCTCGAAAGATTCCGCAAACAAGCGGGCCTCGATCCGCCGCTTGACCCGCGCGATGTGGTGATGGTCTGCGTGCGGGCCAACGATCCTCTCGAGCAGGAGTTGATTGATCAGTCCGGCATGGAGACCGTCCCAGTCAATGACATCCGCGGAGATTGCCGCCGGCTTCGCGCCGCCATGGAGCGCCTGAGCCGCACAGTTGATTCGATCTATGTTCACTTCGACGCCGATGCGCTCGACGAAAAGGAAGTGGCTTCCATGTGGCTGACAGCTCCTGATGGCCCAACGATAACAGAGTTAGCGGCGGCGCTGCGAATCATCATGGGCTTTCCCAAGGTAGCCGCCTTCGGGGTTGCCGACATCAACCCGGAAAGGGACGAGGAGGGGCAGATGGTAGAGGCTGCTTTATCCGTCGCGGAAGCGGCTATGGCGGGGCTTTCCCGCTGATTGGCGCTAGCGCAGCCTTCACGCAGCAGAGAAAGGCTCGAGGATGAGCAGGCATGGACATAGCAGCCGGGCAGATCGCCCGGCTCTGTCGCGGTTGCATCGCTCGCCGCTCTTCTGGGCTGGGCTTCTCCTGATGCTGCTTGCCATTTCGATCTATGTGCTGTCCGATGATTTGGCATGGCGGCCCGGTCCGCGGCAGTGAAGCATGCCCCAAAGCTGGGGCTTTCACAAGGATTGGCGCCGGCCGGAGGCGGGATTGTGGCGCGGCGATGCGGTGCGCGGCCGAACCCGCGCGAGGGGCTGGCGGGCGGCACCGGGCTAACAAAAATGGTGCGGGCGGCCGGAATCGAACCGGCACTTCCGAAGAAACGGGTTTTTGAGACCCGCGCGTCTACCAGTTCCGCCACGCCCGCATGAAACCATCCGCAGGGCTGCGCCTTCCCAAATTCCCCCTCATCCTGAGGAGCGCGTCTCGAAGGATGAGGAAGGCTAGCCCCCTCCCGGTATCCGCTATCTGCCACAGCCCGCCGCGCCAGTCCAGGGCACAAGACGCGCAAAGAGAAGACGGAGCTGGCCTATTCTGCCGCGAGTTTCGCGGGCGCTGGGCCCGCGCGGAATTGCTCAAGCAGGCTCTGCTCTTCCGCCTTCGCGGCCTGCAGATTGCGCATTTTCACATGGCCAAAGCCGCGGATCCTTTCCGGGATCGAAGCGAGCGCCACGGCGATGGCATGGTTCTCTGGCGTGAGGCTTTTCAAAATTTCCGCGATGAGATCTTCATAATCGGCGATAAGCTGCCGCTCAGCGCGGCGCTCCTTCGAATAGCCGAAGATATCAAAGCCCGTTCCCCGCAGCCCCTTGAGCCTTGCTAGGATGCGGAAGAGCGGCATGACCCACGGCCCAAAGCTCGATTTCACCGGCTCTCCCTGTGCATTTCTTCGCCCCAAGAATGGCGGCGCCAAATGGAACTCAAGGCGCGGCCCGCCCTCGAATGCGGCAGCGATCTGCTGTTCAAACGATCCGTCGCTATAGAGCCTCGCGACTTCATATTCGTCCTTAATTGCGAGCAGCTTGAAGTAATAGCGCGCAACCGCCTCGGCGAAACTCTGCCTGCCGGGTAAGATGGCATGCTCACGCTCCCGGGCCTGCTTGACGAGAGCGGTGTAGCGCGCGGCATAGGCCCCGTCCTGATATGCGGTCAGAAAAGCGGCTCGCCGCTCGATGATCTCGTCGAGAGAAGCGGAAAGATGCTGGGACGGCGTCTGCCGCCGCAAAGGCGCGGCTATGGCCTCCACTGTGGCAGGATTGGCGGCCTCCCGCCTTCCCCACAGAAAAGCAGCCTGGTTCATCTTCACAGCTTCGCCATTAAGCTCGATTGCCCGGAGGAGCGAGCCCTCGCCAAGCGGCACGAGCCCCTTCTGCCAAGCATAGCCCAGCATGAACATATTGGCGGCTATCGAATTGCCAAGAAGCGCAAAAGCGATGCCTGTGGCATCGATAAAATGCGTCCATCTCCCCGCAGCCTGCCGGATCGCGCGCTGAATGCGCTCCGCCTGCAGAGAGAAATCCGGGTTGCGGGTGAAATCGCCAGGGAAAATTTCCGCTGTGTTGACGACAACGCCTGTCTCGTCCTTGCGAACGGCAGCAAGCACCTTCTTTGTGCCCGACACAACGAGATCGCATCCGAGAATGAGATCTGCTTCCCCAGCGGCGACCCGGATCGCATGAATGTCGTCGGGCTTAGCGCCGATCTTCACATGGCTATAGACGGCCCCGCCCTTCTGGGCAAGCCCCGCCATGTCGATTGAGCCGCAGCCCTTCCCCTCGAGATGCGCGGCCATGCCTAGGATGGCGCCGATCGTGACCACGCCCGTGCCGCCAACGCCCGTGACGAGAATGCCATAAGGCTTCGCGCCAATCTCTGGAATGCGGGGGTAAGGCAGTTCAGGAAAGCCTTCGAGAGGCTGGGCATCGGCCTTTTTCAAGCGTCCGCCATGCACGCTGACCAGGGCCGGGCAGAATCCCTCAAGGCAGGAGTAATCCTTGTTGCAGCTCGACTGGTCGATGATCCTTTTGCGGCCGAACTCGGTTTCGAGCGGCTGGACCGACACGCAGTTCGATTTCACCCCGCAGTCGCCGCAGCCTTCGCAGACGAGCTCATTGATGAAGACCCGCCGGGGCGGATCGGGCATCTCCCCTCTCTTGCGGCGGCGGCGCTTCTCGGCGGCGCAGGTCTGATCGTAAAGGAGCACGCTAACCCCGGAAGTCGCGGCCAGCTCCCGCTGAACAGCGTCGAGATCACGCCGGTGCGAGATGGTGAGGCCCGCAGGCCACTGGATGGAACGGGGATATTTATGCGGCTCATCGGTGACAAGCGCGATGCGCTTGACATTTTCCGCGGCAACCTGGCGCGCGATCATGTCCACGGTGAGGCCTCCCTCGAGGGGCTGGCCGCCGGTCATCGCAACAGCGTCGTTGAAGAGGATCTTGAAGGTGATATTGACGCCCGCGGCAACAGCGAACCGGATCGCCAGGATGCCGGAATGGTCATAGGTGCCATCCCCCAAATTCTGGAACACATGCGCGCGCTTCGAGAAGGGCGCTTCGCCAATCCAGTTCGCGCCTTCGCCTCCCATCTGCGTGAAGCCTTCGGTCGCGCGGTCCATCCATTGGACCATGTAATGGCAGCCGATCCCAGCATAGGCACGCATGCCTTCGGGGACGCGCGTCGAAGTGTTATGCGGGCAGCCGGAGCAAAAATAAGGCGTGCGCGTTCCGATATCTCCAGCAGCAGCAAGTGCGGCCTGCGCGCGCTCGAGCTGGCGCACCCGGACTTCGAGATCCTCATTCTGAACGAAGCGCAGCAAGCGGCGTCCGATGGCGATAGCAATGTCATTGGCATCGAGAGCGCCGGTGATGGGAAAGAGCCAATTGCCCTCCTCGTCTTTCTTGCCGATGCAGACGGGCTGGTTTGGTGAGCCGTAAAGCTCTTCGCGCAGCTGCACTTCGATGAGGGAGCGTTTCTCCTCAATGACAATGATGAGATCGAGCCCGCGCGCAAATTCGCGAAGGCCTTGCGGCTCGATAGGCCAGGTGCAGGCAAGCTTCATGACTCTGAGGCCGAGCTTGTTTGCGCTAGCCTCGTCGATGCCAAGGTCGTCCATCGCCTGCCGCACATCGAGATAGGATTTGCCTGCGGTGATGACTCCGATCCTTGCGCTAGGGCCGCCCGAAGTGATGACTTTGTTCAGGCGGTTGGCGCGCAGCCAGGCAAGCATTGCATCGCGCTTATAATTTTGAAGGCGCCTTTCCTGCTCGAGGACGGTATCCCGGGCGCGGATGTTAAGGCCGCCTGGCGGCATCACGAAACCCGAAGGCGGAGCCGGGCGCACGCGGTCAAGCGAGACATCAATCGAGCCCGTCGATTCGACCGTGTCCTTCAGGCATTTGAGGCCGACCCAGGCGCCGGTGAACCGGCTCATCGCATAGCCATAAAGCCCATAGTCGATGATCTCCTGCACGCCTGCAGGCGAAAGAATAGGGATCATCACATTGACGAAGTTGAATTCGGACTGATGCGCGGTGGTCGAGGACTCGGCCGTATGGTCGTCGCCCATCAGCGCCAGCACGCCGCCATATTTCGATGTGCCTGCGAGATTGGCATGGCGCAAGACGTCGCCGCTGCGGTCAACGCCAGGGCCCTTGCCGTACCAGAGAGCAAAGACTCCATCGAACTTTCCCTCGCCGCGCATTTCGGCCTGCTGCGTGCCCCAAATGGCTGTTGCGGCAAGGTCCTCGTTGAGGCCCGGCTGGAACAGAATGCCAGCAGCATCAAGCGGCCGCTTGGCACGCAGGAACGTCATATCGAGCCCGCCGAGCGGCGAGCCCCGGTAGCCGGAAATGAAGCCAGCGGTGTTGAGCCCGTTGCGGCGGTCGAGCTCTCGTTGCATCAGTAAGAGCCGGACGATGGCCTGCGGCCCGGACACGAAGATACGGCCCTTCGCCAGGTCGTATTTATCGTCGAGGGAGGTGGATCTCAGATCCTGGGGAACGACCGGGCCTTTAACCGCGTCCGCCATCGCTTGCGCCTCCTGCCCGGCCTTGGCCCGGCACTGCGGAGTATGCCACTGCAATGCTGCGAATATAGGAGCGCAGCAGCGCTTTTCCAAGATTACGCCGGTTTTCCCCAGCCAAGCGAAAGCCTTGGAAAAACAGGCTATTCCGCTGGCTGCCGCTGCTTCATATGGCGGTAGTGATAGGCGAATCCGCTCTCCGGCGCTCCGGCTTTCGCTTCGGCCTCGGCAAGGGACTGCATCTTTTCGTGATAGGGCGAGAGGTGGCAGGCGGGGTCAGCTTCGCGCGCATCCCCTGTGAGCGCGAGCGCCTGGCAGCGGCAGCCACCGTGATCGGCGGCCTTGCGCGGGCAAGACCGGCATGGCTCGCGCATCCAGCCGAACCCGCGAAAAGCATTGAAGGCCGGTGAGTTCTGCCAAATGTCCGCAAGCGAATGCTCACGCACGCTCCAGAAGACGAGTCCCGGAATGGTTTCCGCCGCGTGGCAGGGGAGTGCTTTGCCTGAGGGCGTGACATTGAGCACGCGCTTACCCCAGCCGCCCATGCAGGCCTTGGGCGTCCGGGCGTGATAATCGGGGATCACATGGTCGATGACGATGATGCCGGATAGTTTTTTCTTCAATGCCTCGACCTCGGCGATCGCTTCTTCCGCTTGCGCCAGCGACGGCATGAGCGCGGCGCGGTTGCGCATTGCCCAGCCATAATACTGAGTATGCGCAATCTCGACCCTGCGCGCGCCAAGGCTCACGGCAAGCTCAACCATCCGGCCCGCTCTTGCAATATTGTCGCGATGGATGACGGCATTCACGGTCAGAGGCAAACCCTCTTCTGCAATCCATTCCGCAGCGAGCCGTTTGCGCGCGTAAGCGCCCTCATAGCCAGCGATAAGGTCGGCGGACCGCTCGTCCGAATCTTGAATCGAGAGCTGCACATGGTCGAGACCGGCGCTGGCGAGCTCCGAAATCTTCTCGCGGGTAAGCCCAATGCCCGAGGTGATGAGATTGGTATAGAGTCCTTCCCTGGCGCAATGAGCGGTGATTTGCACAAGGTCGCGCCGCGCTGCTGGCTCGCCGCCGGAGAGATGGACCTGCAAGACGCCAAGCGCCGCAGCCTCGGAGAGGATTCGCTGCCACTCCGAAGTGTCAAGCTCGTCCTCACGCGGCTCGAGAGCGAGCGGATTGGAGCAATAAGGGCAGCCGAGCGGGCAGCGGTGCGTCAGCTCCGCGAGAAGCCCGGCTGGAGGCTCAATCTTGTCGGGCGGAGCCGTCACAAATCCACCATCCGCTTGGCCGCGAGCTCAGAGAGCATCATGCGCACATCCTGCTCCACGCGGGCGCGGTCAGCGGAGAACTGCGCCGCAAGATCATCGACGATCTGGGCGAGCGTCGAACTTCCGTCGCAACGCTTCAGAATTTCGACCGCAATGGCATCGGCCCTGATCACCCGCTCGGGGGCAAGCAAATGCCACTCGCCCCGCGTTGCATCGTATTTCAACCTGACGCCCCGCGGCAAGCGCGGTTTCGAAGTGGCCCCTGCGGCGAGGCCCGTCATGCGGCTTGCCCGCGCGCCTTTGATCCTGGCACCCAAGCGCCAGGCGGAGTAGCGCGATCGACATAGGCGCTCCACAGCGCATCAAGCTGCGCCCAGAGGACCGAGCATTTGAACTCAAGCGCGGCCAGCACCGCGTCCTGCTCCGCGCGGGATGTGGCGCGCCGTTTCACGAAATCAAGGGCGAAATCGGCATCGCGCTTGGCCTGGACAGGACGCTGCGAAAAATAGGCCAAAGTGTCTTTGCTCACGAAATCATAATTGGCCAGCATTCCCGCGACGCGCTCGGAGATAATGGTGGGGGAGAACAATTCCGTGAGCGAGGAGGCGACCGCTTCGAGAAGGCTCTTCTCCCTGCAAAAAGCCACATACGCATCGACGGCGAAACGCGTCGCCGGAAGGATGCCTTGCGCTGATGTCACATAATCGCGGGAGAAACCGAGGCTGTCGGTGAGCTTCAGCCAGCGCTCGATGCCGCCGTCGCCTTCCTCGCGGCCGTCGTGATCCTCGATGCGCTTGCGCCAGGCCCGCCGGTCGCGCGGGTCTGGCATGCGGGTCAGAATCGTCGCATCCTTGATGGGGATCATGGCCTGATAATAATAGCGGTTGAGCGCCCAGGCCTGGACCTCTTCATAGCTGCATTGGCCGTTGTGCAGCCGGTGATGGAACCGGTGCAGATGATGGTAGCGCTCTGCGCCGATCTGGCGCAGGCGGGCTTCAAGCTCCTCGTGGCTGAGGAGCTGCGCGGATATGCTCATAACGAGACCTCCATGCCGTCATAGGCGATTTCCCACCCTGCGCGCGTGACCGCTGCGCGCTGCGGCGAATCCGCGATAAGGACGGGATTCGTGTTGTTGATATGGACATAAATCCGGCGCGCGATCCCGCAGGACGCAAGCCGCTCGAGCGAGCCGTTCTCGCCGCTCATTGCGACATGACCCATGCGCCAGGCGGTTTTTTGCGAAAGGCCAAGGGCCACCATTTCATCGTCAGTGTAAGTCGTGCCGTCAAAGAAAAGAAGCTGCGCGCCGGCGAGCCTCTTCAGCAGGCTGTCGCGGATCTCGGCGCATCCCGGAATATAGAAAAAGCTCTTGGACCCGTCGCTGACCTCAAGGCCCGTGGTCGATTCGTTCTCGGCGCCGATCTCGACAGTCTCGCCTTCGAGATAAAGCGCTACTTTGCCGGGCACGGCGAAGGGCGTGACGGCAAGACCGATGCCAGTGTCGAAAGGCTTCTCGAGATCAAAGGGCTGCCTGCGGACAAGCTGCTTGTTCAAGACGCCGAAAATTCCCGCGGCCGCTTGGGCCATGGTTGCGCGGCTGCCAAAGAGCGTGAATGGCTGCTGCTCGCGCAAGGTCAGAAGGCCTGCGAGATGATCGACATCTGCGTTGGTGACGACAACGGCGCGAATGGGGGAGTGCCGGGATGCGCCGCGCGGATAAAGGCTTGGCGCGGATAGGATCTGTTGGCGCAGATCTGGCGAGGCGTTTAGCAGAAGCCAGCGCTTCCCGTCCGCGCTGACCGCAAGGCTCGACTGGGTGCGCGGGGTAACGCGTTTATCGTTTTTCCAGGCCAGATCGCAAACCGGGCAGCGGCAATTCCATTGAGGAAATCCGCCCCCGGCCGCAGAACCCAGAACGAGAATGCGCAAGGCGCACGCCAATCATAGAATTTGATAGGAAGCCCGAGCCGTCAGATCTCAGCAGACAGATAGCTGGTTACTTCCATGCCGATGCAGACCTCGGTGATAACGGGAGTCGTCCAAGTCATGTGAGCCTCTGCCTCCATCTTAAGCGTTGCGTTTCGCAAAGCGCAAACGTTTTCCTGCCCTGAACGGGTGCTGCCCGCCCTGTC
>DASRYK010000013.1:0-2235 GCA_035687205.1 Methylocella sp.
GTCGGAGCGAGTCTCTCCGGCAATTCGCCATCGAGAGCCCCTTCCGCGCCAAGCGGCAGCGAGCCCAGAACCCGCCCGTAAGGATCGACGATCGCCGAAATTCCGCTGTTGGCTGCGCGCACAAGCGGCAGGCCCTCCTCGATCGCGCGCAGCCGCGCTTGCGCAAAATGCTGATAGGGGCCGCTTGTCATGCCAAACCAGCCGTCATTCGTCACATTCAGAAGCAGGCCGGGCCGCTCCGTAGCCGCCTGCGAAGGCAAAGCCTCGCCAGGGAAAATCGCCTCATAGCAGATGAGCGGGGCCGCAGCGGGCAAGCCCGGGATGTTGAGGATCTGCCGCCCGGGGCCGGGTTCGAATCCGCCGGGAATATGGACAAATTGCCGCAGGCCGAGCCGCTCGAAAAAGGCCTGATAGGGCAGGTATTCCCCAAAGGGGACGAGGTGAGCCTTGTCGTAGCTGCCAAGGATCCGGCCTCCCCGGGAGACGATTTGGATGGCGTTGAAGAAGCGGGGGCGCTTCTTGCCTTGCGGCGGCGGCTCCGCGCGGGCCGCCCCGGTCACAAGGACGGTGCCCGGAGGCAAAGCGGCGCCGATCTCGGCCCGCGCCCAGCCGGAGCGGGCCAAGATGAAGGGGAAGGCCGATTCCGGCCAGACGAGAGCTGTGATCCCGTCAAGGCCAGGTTTCCCTCCATCTGGCCCGCGAAGAGAAAGCGATAGATAATGCGCTAAAATCTGCTCCTGGTTTTCGGGCCGGAACTTGTCATCCTGCGCGACATTGGGCTGCATGAGACGCAGCTTCACGCCGGGCACGGAGGCGGGGGGAGAAACGGCGAGGCGCAGCGCGCCGAAGGCCCATATCCCGGCAAAGGCCAGGGCGGCAGCGGCGGCGGGCCGCGGGATTCGCTGGAAAGCGCCGGGCGCAAGCGGCTTATCCCCAAAGGCCGCAAACGCAGAGGCAATGAGAATAGCGGCGACGGTCAAGCCATAAAGGCCAGTCACCGAGGCGATTTGCGCGGTCTCGAGAGTGCCGCCGAGCGCCATGCCGGGATTGTTCCAGGGGAATCCTGTTAACACATGTCCGCGCAGCCATTCGGCAAGGCCAAGGCCCGCCGCCAGGGCGAAGAAGCGGCCGCAGCCTTCTGACCACAAAAGCCTGGCCAGAAGGAAGCCGAAGCCCGGGAACAGAGCAAGAACCGCAGGCAGCCCAAGGACGCCCAGCGGCAAGGCCCAGGCAAATTCCTCCGCATCGACGAGAAAGGCCGCCCCGAGCCACCAAAGGCCTGCAACGAAATAGCCAAAACCCCACCACCATCCCGCGCCGAAGGCGCGCCAAACCGGGAGCGGCAAGCCCAAGCGCAGCCATGGCCTGACAGGTCTCAGAGGGCCCGCCGCGCAGCCGTCGATGAGCCAGACGGCGGGAGCCATTGCGGCGATAAGAGCGGGGAAAAAGCTGACGGGCGCCATGGCTAACGCTCCGAGCGCGCCCGTGCCAAAGGCGATCAGGCAGCGCCGCCAGCCGGTGACAAAGACGATCTTTGCGGCGATGCCGCGCCTGGCCCGGAGCCTATTACTATCCAGCGGTCTGAAAAAGCCTATGCGCAGCGCTCCCGCTCCCGGGGAAAGCCCTCCAGCCGGATCATGCGCGAAAGGGCGGCCAGGGGAAAGCGGATTCTTCGCTTCGGAACTCATCGAGCGCGGGGCACCCTTAGACGGGCTGGGAAGGATTTTCTTTCAGAACCGGCTGCGGCCGGAACCCAGCCTTGCGGATCCTTGCCCGTTTGACGCGCCTCTGGTCGGCATCGACGACTTCGAATTCGATCCCGCCGTCTGTGACAACCTCGCCGCGCGCGGGCACATGGCCAGCCAGCGTGATGATGAGACCGCCGATCGTGTCAACATCCTCAGCGTCGCTGATCGCGGTGAGATCGGCGCCAATCGTGCTCGACACTTCGGCGAGATCCGCGCGGCCGTCGACAAGGAACTCTCCGCCTGAAGCAGCCTCGATCCGCGGCCGCTCGCCGGTGTCATGCTCGTCTTCGATGTCACCGACAATCAGCTCGACGATGTCCTCAATCGAGGCGAGGCCCTCGGTGCCCCCGTATTCGTCGATGACGAGAGCCATATGGGTCCGGGTGGCCTGCATTTTGACGAGAAGATCAAGCGCCGGCATGGACGGCGGAACGTAAAGAACCGGGCGCAGGACATTGACCTCCGCCAAGCGGGCATCGAGCCCGCA
>DASRYK010000014.1:0-49605 GCA_035687205.1 Methylocella sp.
CGTCTTCGGCGTAACCTTCAGATACCCTGCGGAGTGCTCGGGTCCGCCGCATCTCCTGGGTCCGTAGGGTTGGCCGGCGCGCAGATGGTTTAGGAGTGGCCTCCTCGAAACGCCATTTGCCGCCGGCCACCTTCGCCGGGCAGCTTCTTTCCGCCATTTTGCACGTTTATCCGTCTCAGCCTTATGAAAATGCTTCTCATGAAGCCTTTTCATAAGGCTCCCATGGCAGGCAGGGAGTCGCAGGCCATTTTTCAAGCTTTCTATTCAAATGACACGCTAAGATGCGATGCTGCCTGTAAATCGGCTAGCTCGCATGGACTGATTTTCCACGTCCTTTATTTTCCACGCCCTGAAATTTAAAGTGAGCCGGATCTTGCAGCTGCTCTGCTGTGGCATCTCAGCGCACAGCCTCCAAAAAGAATCGCCTCTTCATAGATTTTTGAACGGGAGCCGGGAGTTGAACCCGGAGCATCCCTTGCATCGAGATCTCTCGCATTGAGGAGGTGTGACGTGAAAAAGCTTATGACGGTGATCGCCGCTTCGGCGGCCTCCGTTTGCGGATTGGCAGGCACCGCGCAAGCCGTTTGCGACGTGCAGGATGTTGCGGTTATCCGCTCGGAAGGCGCTCCGGGGAGGCGTTCAGATTTTTGACTTCGCTCCCTCAACGGTGACGCCAACGTTTTACTACCGCTTTTCGACGAACAACCCCGTGATCGTCGACAATCTCAACTCAGCTTGGGTGGGGCGTTTCAAAGTTAGAGTGCAAGGCAATGCCGCATCTTGCCCGGGAGCGGGTGTGATCCGCAATGGCGGCGTGATCCAGCATCTATACAGGGATTCGTTCTAGCCGCTTTTGCAAGGGCGCGGCTTGCTGTCCTGACGAGGCCAAAGATGAATGCCACATAAACGTAAACCATAAGGGAAAGCAGTCATGCGGCTGAGGCCCGGAGCAGCAGCCGCTTTTTGTCACATGCCGCAGATTTCCTGCGGGGCGGAACGTTCGAGTGATTAACTGGGGCGAGTGCGCTGCCCGGCTGGCTTGATTTGCTGAGCATCGAGGATCTTGAAGCCTCCCTGTCCAGCAATTTTTTGCAAAATATTTTCCGCCCATGTGAATTCCGTGATGAGCGTGTGCCGCGCGCCAGCCTCTAAAATTCTCCTCCTTTTTGCCGCGGCCGCATGCCACAAGAAGCGCCCTGCACCGGCTGATTCGGCGCTTTCCTCTCAAGCTGATTTCTTTCAACAAACGTTATGCCTGCCCTTGACCATCTCGCTGGCAAAGCCCTCGCCTCTGCGGCGCCTGGGCCAGCCTACAGGCTTGCCCCGCATAACATCGAGGCGGAACAGGCGCTTCTCGGCGCGATCCTCGTGAACAATGACGCCTTCGACCGCGTGTCGGATTTCCTGCGGGCGGAGCATTTTTCCGAGGAGATCCACCGCAGGATTTTCGAGATTGCCGCGCAGCTGATCCGCGCGGGAAAGCTTGCCTCGCCCATCACATTGAAGACCTTTCTCGGCGAGCATGATCTAGGCGGCATGACCGTGCCGCAATATCTGGCCCGGCTTGCGGCCGAGGCCACGACCATTATCAATGCCGAGGATTATGGCCGCACAATTCACGATCTTGCTATCCGGCGCGAGCTGATCGTCGTCGGCGAGGACATTGTGAATGCGGCCTATGACGCGCCAGTAGATGTGAGCCCGCGCGCCCAGATCGAGGACGCTGAACGCAAGCTTTATTCGATTGCCGAGACAGGCCGCTATGACGGCGGTTTTCAGCGCTTTTCCGATGCTTTGACCGCGGCCGTCGATATGGCCGCCAAGGCCTATGAGCGCGACGGGCGCCTGTCGGGCATTGCGACGGGGCTCGCTGATCTTGACCGTTACATGGGCGGGCTTCAGCCCTCCGATCTCGTGATCGTTGCCGGGCGCCCCGGCATGGGCAAGACAGCGCTTGCGACCAACATCGCTTTCAATATCGCCCGCGCCTATAACTTCAAGCTCAGGCCCGATGGAACTGCCGAAACCGTCAATGGCGGGGTCGTTGGATTTTTCTCGCTCGAAATGTCGGCTGAGCAGCTGGCGACCCGCATCATCGCCGAGCAGGCGGCTGTCCCTTCGTACAAGATCCGCAGGGGGGACATTAGCGAGCCTGAGTTTCACCGCATCGCCGAGGCGGCCCGCGAGATGCAGTCGATTCCTTTCTACATCGACCAGACAGGCGGTCTTTCGATCGCCCAGCTCGCGGCGCGCGCGCGGCGGCTGAAGCGACAGAGAGGGCTCGATGTCCTGGTGATCGACTACCTTCAGCTTCTCGGCGGCTCGAAAACCCGCAATAGCGACAACCGCGTGCAGGAAGTGACCGAGATTACGACCGGGCTTAAGGCGCTTGCCAAGGAGCTGAACGTCCCGGTGCTCGCGCTCTCGCAGCTTTCGCGGCAGGTCGAGAGCCGCGAGGACAAGCGTCCGCAGCTTTCCGACCTGCGCGAATCGGGCTCGATCGAGCAGGATGCCGATGTTGTCCTCTTCGTCTACCGCGAGGAATATTATTTGAAGATGCGCCAGCCGCGGGAGGGAAGCGAGGAATTCCTTGCCTGGCAGACCGATATGGAAAAGGTGCATGGAAGGGCGGAGATTATCATCGGCAAGCAGAGGCATGGGCCGACAGGCACGGTCGAGCTTGCCTTTGATGCCGAGGTGACGCGCTTTGCCAATCTCGCGCGGGAGGAGAACCTGCCGGAGCATTATTGAGAGCTCCTGGCCGCAGGGTCTTGAGGCTCAATCGCGGGGTGGCCCCTTCAAGCTTGCTTGTTAATTTTCCTGGAGCCTTTGAAGACCTGCAATGCCCATGCAGCACATCTCCTTTGTCTGCCAGAATTGCGGCGCTGTCACGCAGCGCTGGCAAGGCCGCTGCGATTCCTGCGGCGCCTGGAACACGATTGCCGAGGAAAGCGCTTCTGCAGGAATTGGCGCAAGAGCCGCATATGGCGCGCGAAAGGGCCGGGTCTTTCCCCTTTCGAGTCTTGTTGGAAACGGGGAAGCGGCCGCGCCAAGGACCGTTTCGGGCCTTGGCGAGCTTGACAGGGTGACGGGCGGCGGCTTCGTGCCGGGCTCGGTCATTCTGCTCGGCGGCGAGCCGGGGATTGGCAAATCGACGTTGCTCTTGCAAGCCTGCGCCCGTTTGGCGGAGAGCGGCAAGCGAGTCATCTATGTTTCGGGTGAAGAGGCTGCTGCTCAGGTGCAGCTCCGCGCCTCCCGCCTCGGGCTTTCGGCGGCCCCCGTCGAGCTCGCCGCTGAGACTAGCGCCGAAGACATCGTGGCCACGCTTTCGCACGGGAAGCGGCCTTCCCTTGCGGTCATCGATTCTATTCAGACGGTGTGGACGCAGACGGTCGAATCCGCGCCCGGGACGGTCAGCCAGGTAAGGGGCGCGGCGCAGGTGCTGATCCGCTTTGCCAAGACAACCGGAACGGCGGTCATCCTGGTCGGTCATGTCACCAAGGATGGCCAAATCGCTGGCCCGCGCGTCGTCGAGCATATGGTTGACGCCGTCATATCCTTTGAAGGGGAGAGCGGACGAGATTTCCGCATCTTGCGCGCCATTAAGAACCGCTTCGGACCAACCGACGAGATTGGCGTGTTCGAGATGACCGGCGGCGGGCTCGCCGAAGTCCCAAACCCTTCGGCTCTCTTTTTGTCTGGCCGCGACGCCGCAGCGCCGGGGGCCGCCGTTTTCGCAGGCGTGGAGGGCACGCGGCCGCTGCTCGTCGAGATCCAGGCCCTTGCCGCGCCAAGCCCTCTAGGCATGCCGCGCCGCACCGTCGTCGGCTGGGACAATGCAAGACTCGCAATGGTTCTTGCCGTGCTCGAAGCTCATGCGGGCATCAAACTTGGTCATTACGACATCTATCTCAACGTTGCGGGAGGGCTGCGCATTGGCGAGCCGGCCGCTGATCTGGCCGCCGCCGCAGCGCTCATCTCGTCGCTGAGCGGTCAGAGCCTTCCGGCCGATACAGTCTTTTTCGGCGAAATCGCGCTCTCGGGAGCCGTCCGGCCTGTGCCGCATGGCCTTGCGCGCCTCAAGGAGGCATCGAAGCTCGGCTTTTCCTGCGCGGCCGTTCCCCAGGCCCAGATCGATGGCAGCGAAGCATCCTTGCCAGGCCTGTCGCTGCGCGGCTGCGCCCACATTGGCGAGCTTGCGGCAGCGATCGCGCCGCGCGGCGCAAATGCGGCGGCAAGGGCGCAGAGCACCGCGGACATGCTATAAGCGCCCCAGGCACTGGGAGGATGATCCGGGGAGGCGAGCTTGCTGCGCCTAGAGGATAGGGCTAGCGGCAGCCCTTGAGGCTCTTTCTATTGCCCTTGCCCCTTTCCGGCATTAAGGGAAAACGAGCGCCAAGGCCCAGTCCCTCATTCGCAGCCGGAAACGTCAAAGAGGGTCCTGGCGCAAGAGGCCTGCTATGCCGTCTTATCTCGATCTTGGGTTGCTTGTTGTTATATTAATCTCTGCCTTTCTCGCCATGCTGCGGGGCTTCACGCGGGAGGTTCTGGCGATTGCCTCCTGGGGGGCCGCGGCCATTGCTGCCGTTTATTTTCATCCCCTCGTGCTGCCTTATGTGAAGCCCTATATCGCCAAGGATATGCTTGCGGTTGCCGCAGCGGCCGCCATTGTTTTTTTTGCGACCCTGGTTGTTGTCTCTCTGCTCACGGTTAAGCTCTCCGACGCGATTCTCGACTCGAAGGTTGGCGCGCTGGACCGCTCGCTGGGCTTCGTCTTTGGTGCGGTGCGCGGCCTTCTGCTCTGCGTGATTGCCTTTGTCTTCTTCAACTGGCTCGTCCCGCCGCAGACCCAGCCGGACTGGGTCAAGACGGCACGGATGCGGCCGCTTCTTCAGGCCACGGGCAATGAACTCATGGCAGTCCTGCCGGAGGACCCTGAGGGGCTTCTGAACAAGCTCAAGAAGCCGAAAGCTCCAGGGGGGAGCGAGGAGCTTGTTCCTGACACCGATCAAGAGTTAAAAAAGCCCGAGCCTGGCAAAGGAACGTAAAAGAGGGGAAGCCGCAGATTTTTATTGATCGAGGGCGAAGGCCAGCCCAGCAAGAGCGGCTGCAAATCCTGGGGAAAACCTCCGTTTCTTCCGGCGGCCGCAAAGGGAAAGCCAGCCCGGCAGAAGCATTGTCCAATCTTTGACGGCTGACATTTCCGCTGCTGTCGATTATGTAGATCATGCGACAGCAGCGGCACCTTTTTCTTCCGGGCTTCAGATATGGCCGAGGCGGCGTTAAGCATTTGCATAGCCTCGCGGGGATTTAGCCGTGCCGGAGGGACGTTCGAGCGTCAAGGAGGCAGACGTGATTAAGCCGGACGGCGAAGCCGGGCCCCTTGAGCGGGGCATGCCGGGCGCGGCGGCATGCGCTGGAGAGACCGTAAGCGCTGCATTTGTTCCCGATGCGGACCGGCTGCGGGAAGAATGCGGAATTTTCGGGATTTTTGGCCATCCAGACGCTGCCGCGATCACCGCGCTTGGCCTCCACGCGCTGCAGCATCGCGGGCAGGAGGCCGCGGGTATCGTCACATTCGATGGCCAGCGGTTCAACTCGGAGCGAAGGCTTGGCCTCGTCGGGGACCATTTCTCGAAGGTCTCGACCATTGACCGGCTGCCCGGCGCATCGGCCGCAGGCCATGTTCGCTATTCGACGACCGGCGAGACCATCCTGCGCAACGTCCAGCCCCTCTTTGCCGAGCTCAATGCGGGCGGCTTTGCGATCGCTCACAACGGCAATTTGACCAATGCCCTGACTCTGCGGCGTGAGCTCGTGCAGAGCGGCGCAATCTTCCAGTCAACCTCCGATACAGAGGTCATTCTTCATCTCGTCTCCAGGAGCCGCAAGCCGCATCTCGTGGACCGCTTCGTTGAGGCGCTTCGCTCCATCGAGGGCGCCTATGCCCTTGTCGCCCTCAGCAACAAGAAGCTCATCGGCGCGCGCGATCCGCTCGGCATCCGGCCGCTCGTCCTTGGCGAACTTGGCGGATGCTATATCCTTGCCTCGGAGACCTGCGCGCTTGACATCATCGGCGCGCGCTTTGTCCGCGACATTGCAAATGGCGAGGTCGTCGTCATTTCCGAGGACGGAGTCGAGAGCCTGAAGCCGTTTCCGCCCCGCCCTGCGCGCCCCTGCATCTTCGAATACATCTATTTCGCGCGCCCCGATTCGATTGTGCATGGGAAGCCCGTCTATGATGTGCGCAAGGCGATGGGCGCGGAGCTTGCCAGGGAGGCGCCCGCCGATGCCGATGTCGTCGTGCCCATCCCCGATTCGGGCGTGCCTGCAGCGCTCGGCTTTGCGCAGCAGTCCGGCATTCCCTTCGAGCTTGGCATCATCCGCAATCACTATGTCGGCCGCACCTTTATCCAGCCTTTCCAGCCGGTGAGGGAATTGGGCGTTCGCCTGAAGCACAGCGCGAACCGCGCGGTCGTCGCGGGCAAGCGCATCGTGCTCATCGACGACTCCATTGTGCGCGGCACGACCTCCGTCAAGATCGTGCAGATGATGCGCGAAGCGGGCGCGCGCGAGGTGCATTTCCGGATCTCCTCGCCGCCGATCACCCATCCTGATTTCTATGGGATCGACACGCCGGAGCGCGAGAAGCTTCTCGCCGCGACTCATACGCTTGACGAGATGCGCGCCTATATCGGCTCGGATTCGCTGGCTTTCCTCTCAGTTGATGGCATTTACCGCGCAATGGGCGAGAAGGGCCGCGATCCCGTCCGGCCGCAATACACCGACCATTGCTTCACCGGGGACTATCCGACTCAGCTCACCGATCATGCCGGGGATACGAAGGCCCAGCTTTCGCTGCTTGCTGAGGCAAGCTGAGCGGGGCGGTCAGCGCTTAGGGCCGAAGGGCTTTGCACGTTTTCCTGTTGCCTTCGCGAGGAAGGCGCTCAGCTGGCCGCCGTAGAGCAAGGCCAAAAGACTGCCGCCGCCTCACAGGCAGCATGCGCCTTATGGTATAAACATCTGATTCGCGCTGGGTGGCAGGCCGCGAGGGCCGCGCGCTTGACCGATGCTGTCCGCATGCGGCGTGCAGCCTTGCAACATGATACGAAGAGGAGCTGCAAGTCTTGACCGGTGCACTTTCGCCCGCTTCCCTTGATGCACCGGCAGTGCGGGGCATTGCTGCCCGCGCGCGGGCAGGCGCACCTCGCTATCTCGATGGGCTCAATGCAGAGCAGCGCGCGGCGATAGAAGCCGCTGATGGCCCGCTTCTCATCCTTGCAGGCGCAGGCACTGGGAAGACCCGGGTTCTCACCGCCAGAATTGCGCATCTTCTCGCCCAAGGCCGTGCGCGGGCGGATCAAATTCTCGCCGTGACCTTCACCAACAAGGCTGCGCGCGAAATGCAGGCGCGGCTTGCTGTCCTTGCGGGCTCTGCCGCCGGGGCCATGCCCTGGCTCGGCACGTTTCATGCGATATCGACGAAAATCTTGCGACGCCACGCCGAGCTCGTGGGGTTGAATTCGAGCTTCACCATTCTCGACACGGACGATCAAATCCGCCTCCTGAAGCAAGTGCTTCAGGCCGGGAACATCGACGAGAAGCGCTGGCCCGCGCGGCTGCTTGCGCAGCAGATCGACGCCTGGAAGAATAAGGGACTTGACCCTGCGCATGTGCCTGCGAACGAGGCAGCAGGCTTTGCGGATGGCAAGGGCGCGGCGCTCTACCGTCATTATCAAGAGCGGCTCAAGACTTTGAACGCCGCCGATTTCGGTGACCTTCTGATCGAGACCTTGCGGCTCTTTCGCGAGAACGCGGATATCCTCAGGCTTTACCAGGAGCGCTTCCGCTGCATTCTTGTCGATGAGTATCAGGACACCAACACGGCGCAATATTTATGGCTGCGCTTGCTGGCCCAGGGGCGCAACAATCTCTGTTGCGTCGGTGACGACGATCAGTCGATCTATGGCTGGCGAGGCGCGGAGGTCGGCAATATCTTGCGCTTCGAGAGCGATTTTCCTGGCGCGAAGATCATCCGCCTCGAGCGCAATTACCGCTCGACGGGCCATATCCTCGCAGCAGCCTCGGGGCTCATCGCGCAAAATGAGGCAAGGCTCGGCAAGACGCTTTTCACCGATGGCGGATGGGGCGAGAAGCCTTGCATCATGGGCGTTTGGGACTCCGAGGAGGAGGCCCGTGTCATCGGCGAAGAGATCGAGCAGTTGCAGGCCAAAGGTCATGCGCTTGATGAAATCGCGATCCTGGTGCGGGCCTCGTTCCAGATGCGCGAGTTTGAGGAGCGCTTCATCACGCTCGGGCTGCCCTACCGGGTGATCGGAGGACCGCGGTTCTACGAGCGGGCGGAAATCCGCGACGCCCTGGCCTATCTGCGCTGCACCGCCCAGCCTGCCGACGATCTGGCCTTTGAGCGTATCTTCAACCTGCCCAAGCGCGGCCTTGGCGACGCAACTTTGCAGCTTTTGAACGATTATGCGCGCCGTGCCCGCATCCCCTTGATGCGGGCCGCAACGGCTATCGTCGAGACCGAGGAGCTGAAGCCAAAGCCGCGCCAGGCGCTGCGCGGGCTCCTTGCCGCTTTCTCCCGCTGGTCGCAATGGATCGGCACTAAACCGCATAGCGAGCTTGCCGAAATCATCCTGGAGGAATCCGGCTACATCGACATGTGGCGCAAGGACCGGACGGCCGAGGCTGCAGGCCGGCTCGAAAATCTCAAGGAGCTTATCCGCTCAATGGAGGAGTTCCCCGATCTTGGCTCTTTCCTTGAGCATGTTGCGCTTGTGATGGATGCCGCAAGCTCAGAATCGGGCGCGCGGGTTTCCATCATGACTTTGCATGCAGCCAAGGGGCTCGAATTCGAGACGGTGTTCCTGCCCGGCTGGGAGGAGGGGCTTTTCCCGCATCAGCGCTCGCTCGATGAGCAAGGCCGCGCGGGGCTTGAGGAAGAGCGCCGGCTTGCTTATGTCGGCCTCACACGGGCCAGGCGCAGAGCGCGGATTTCCTTTGCAACCAACCGGCGCATCCACGGTCTCTGGCAGGCGACGATCCCGTCGCGGTTTCTCGATGAGCTGCCGGAGGCCCATGTCGAGGCCGTCGAGCGGGCATCGGGCAGCGGCTTCGGCGGCTATGCCCAATCTCGCTTTGCCAATATGGACAGCTACGGGTCAACCTATGCAACGCCGGGGTGGCAGCGGGCAAAGCAGCATGCTGCACAGGCGGAAAGGGGCGATGCCCAACGTTTTTGCTCAGGCGCCGCGCGGCGCGGCCCGCTCCAGATCGAAGGCGAGCTTGTCGCGCGCTCCTCCGCAGCTTCGGCCTTTGCAGAAGGCGCGCGGGTGTTCCATATGAAATTCGGGCTTGGCACCGTAGCGGCCGCCGACGGCAACAAGCTCACCGTCGATTTCGACAAAGCCGGCCGCAAAATGGTGCTCGAAAGCTTTCTCCAAGCAGGGTAACAGGGCAGGGAGAATCAAGGGGCCAAAGAGAGCGGGCGAGTTGACCCTCCGGCCGCCGGTCAGTGCGCCAGACGCTCCAAGAGGTCCCGCACATGGACCTGATCGGATTTGTAGTTGCCCGTCAGCGTGTACATCACGAGATTGACCCCGCCTCGCAGCGCGATCTCATGCTGGCGCTCGCCTCCCGGCACGAGGGGCAGGAGGCTTTCGCCGCTTGGATCGCTCGCCCAGCCCGCGGCGAGATCGTTCGATGTGATGATGATGGGCGAGACGCTGTCTCCTGCCCGTGCTGGGCGGGCGGTGCCATCTGGCGGCACGGGCGGCAGAGCTTCGATCCAGGCCGTGCCGGATGTATAGCGCCCCACAAAGTTGTCGATCAGGTAGAAGGTCTTTGTCGCCACATGGTCGGGCGGAAGCGGCTCGAGCTCGGGCACATCGACGCCTTCGAGCAGGTTGCGCAGCCATTTGGCCTCAGGTGTCGGCGGCCCGCCGGGGCGGGCGTTCAATGCGTCGCGGGTGTCGAAGACGATCGTTCCGCCCTGTTTCATGAAGGCTGCGGCTTTGGCGGCTGCGGCCTGCGGGGGCTGCGGCCGCGTTGCAACGATAGGCCAGTAGAGCAGAGGATAGAAGCAGAGCTCGTCACGGGCGGGATCGACGGCGACCGGATCCCCCGGTGTTAAAGACGTGCGCCGGGCCAGGACACGCGAGAGGCTGATCAAGCCTTGCCGTGTGATCTCATCGACCTTTTGATCCCCGCTTGCCACATAGGCAAGGCGTGTGGTCAAGGCAGCGCCGAGATCGCGCGGCGAAATATCCGCAGCCCCTGTCTCGGCAGAAGACGGCGCAGGCCCAGCAAGGATTGCGCCAAGGAGAAGAACAAGTCCGGCCGCTGTGCGCGGCGCAAAAAAGCGCAGGTTTCCCGACATCCAAAGCGAGAGGAGCATGTCGGCAGCAAGAAGCAGGAATGCGGCGGCGATAAGCCAAGGCTTGAGATCAATGGGCCCGCTCACGCGGAGCGGCTCCTCCTGGAAGCCGAGGCCCGAGAAGCTTGCGGCACTGAGCGTTTCGTCCGGGCCCAGAGCATTGATCGCAACGGACTTTCCGGGCGGGCCATAATAGCCCGGCGGATGCTCGGGCGCCGCAGGCCCGCTAAACCCTGCCGGAATGGGCGTCACGCCTGCGGGCGGCGCGCCAAGAGCGCCAAAGCCGTTGAGAGTGCGGCTTGGCGCAAGGCTTGCCGCTTCAAATGCGCGCGGCTCCCCGGCCGTTTTCGAATCCGCTCCCTCTGATGTTTCCTCCGAAAGATCCACGATTTTCCGCAGCATGGCAACGAAAAGCCCCGAAAGCGGAAGATTCGACCAGGTCGTGTCCGCCGTAACATGAAAGAGCACGATCAGGCCTCTTCCTTGCCGGGCAGCGGTGACGACGGGCGTTCCATCCGAAAGGCTCGCCCAAGTTTTTGCCGCAAGGCCGGGGTCCGGCTCAGCCAGAACTTGGCGGGAGACGGTGACCTCGTCCGGCACCGGCAGGCCGTAGAATGGGCTATCGCGGCCAAAAGGCGCAAGCTTCTTCGGCGCCTCCCAAGACATGGCCCCGCCAAGCACCCGCCCGCCCCGGCGCAGCCGGGCTGGCACCAAATCGTCCGAGGCTCCGGCTAGATGGCTGCCAGCAAAACGGACGAGAATGCCTCCGTCCTCGACGAAGCGCGCAAGGGCGTCATGAGCTTGGCCTGAGACCACGCCGACATCGGCAAGGATCATGATGCCTGCATGATCGTTGAGAAGAGACTTCACGGGGTCGGCCGCAGAGGGCTTTGCTTCGCGGATGTCGGCAAAAGGCGCTAGGGCTTTCTTGAGATAATAAGCGGGCGCGAGCAGCGGCTGGGCGGTATCGGCGGTTTCGCTGCTGACGAGGCCGATCCGGCGCCGCCTTGCACGCTCATCGAGAAGAAACACAGCCCCCGCCGAGCGCTCCCCCGCAATTTCGAGACGCGAGATTTCATTGCGCAATTCGATCGGGAGGCTGAATTCGGCGGTGGTTTCTTTTGCGCCTTTGAAGTCATAGGAAGCCTCTGCCAGGAGAAGCCCCCGGCGGTCGAGGGCGCGCACAATGCCTTGGGCGGGTCCAGCCGCAAGGGAGCGCAAAACACGGACAAAAAGCCCTCCTGGCTTGTTTTCTGCGCCAGCAAGCGCGTAAATGACCCTTCCTGAAGAGATCATTGTGACACTGCTGGAAACGGCGGCGATCCTTTGCGCAAACTCCTGCGCATCACCGTGGTCGAGGCCATCGGTAATCCATAGTATGGCTGGGCGCGGGTAGCGTGCAGCCGCGGATTCGATCGCTTGTGAAACAGCAAGCCGGTTACCCAGGACAGGCTGAGGCTGCAAGGCGTGCAAACGGTTCAGAGCCTTATCCGGATCGATGAAAGTGATCTCGCGCCCGCCGCCGGAAACCGGCACGGCCGCGGCGGGCTGCGCGCTGCGCCTTGCAGCCTCGAGCCAGCGGGCGGCAGCGGCCGCGCGCTCATCCCAGCTTGGCGCTGCAGCCCAGCCATCATCGAGGACAACGATCAAGGGGCCCACGGGCCTTTTTGCTTCCTGAAGAGCATTCCAGATAGGGCCTGCCATGGCAACAATCAGGCAGGCAACAGCAGCAAGACGTAAAAGGAGCAGCCACCAGGGCGTGCGCGACGCGGTGTCATCTTTTGGCCTAAGGCCAAAAAGGAGGCGCAGGGGCGGAAATGGCATAAGCGCCGGCCGCGGCGGCGTGATCCGCAAGAGGATATAGAGGAGCGGAAGGCCCGCGAGAGCGGCAAGAACAGCGGGATATGCGAAGGCCAGGGGCAGGGATGGAATCAAGACTGGGGATCCTGCTGGGCGAGGCGAAGGGCGGCTGACGCAGATTCGAGCTTGACCTGCAGCGCGAGCAGCGCCTCCGTTGCAGGCCTCCCGGTGCGATGGACGGTCAATGTCCAGTTCTGCTTGCGGGCTGCGCGTTCTATGGCGGCGCGGTGCGCAGCGAGGCGCCGGAGATATTCGCTGCGGAAAGCTTCCGCCCGCCCCGCGCGCAGGCGCCCGGGCGTTCCAACGCCAATGAACTCCGTGTGGCCCTCAAAAGGAAAGGTTTCCTCCACTGGATCCGTCACCATCACGAGATGGCCGCGCGCCCCGCGCGAGGAAAGACCCTCGATCATGGCCGAGATCCTTTCCGGCTCCGCAAGGAAATCGCCAATCAAAACCGCTTGTGCACCAAACGGCAGGCCTGTTTGCGCGGGAAGCGCCTCCGGCTCTTCACTCGCGGCAGCCTCCTGCATCATAAGGGCTTCAGCGAAGCGCTCGACGATCCCCCGGGACGACAAGGGAGGCGTCAGGCCTAGAAGCGCCGCCCGCTCGCCTCCGCGCACAAGGAGATCGGCGATGGCAAGGCCGAGAACAAGAGCGCGGTCGATCTTAGGCTCAAGGGCAAGCGTGGAAGAATACCGCATCGAGGCCGAGCGGCATATCCAGATGAAGACCGTGTGCGCGGCTTCCCATTCGCGCTCCCGCACATAGAGGCGGTCATCTTTTGCCGAGCGGCGCCAGTCGATCCGTGCCGCTGCCTCTCCTGAGACGAAAGGGCGGAACTGCCAGAAGGTTTCTCCTGCTCCGGCGCGCCTGCGGCCGTGAACGCCATACATGACGCTAGCGGCTATCTCTCTGGCCGCGATACTGAGCCGTTGAAAGCGCTGTGCGAGCTCAAGGGCTCCCTGCTGATGGCGGCGCCCTGTCCGGCTGGCTTTGTCTTCGAGCAGAGCGGCGAGCGGCATTGCTCAGACAATCCGCTTAGCGAGCTCGGCAATGAGCCCGGAAATGTTCAAGCCTTCGGCGCGGGCGGCAAAGGTCAAAGCCATACGGTGCTTGAGCACCGGGGCGGCGAGGGCTGCAACATCGCCGCGGGAGGGGGAAAGACGCCCCTGCGCGAGCGCCCGGGCGCGTGTGGCCAGCATCAGAGATTGCGCCGCGCGCGGCCCCGGCCCCCAGGCGATATGCTGGGTAATGGATGGATCTCCTTCCCCAGGGCGCGCCCCGCGAACCAAGTCGAGAATTGCTTCGATCACGCTTTCTCCGACAGGGAGACGGCGCACAAAGCGCTGCGCCGCAATCAAGTCCTCGGCAGTCATGGCAGTCTTGGGTTGCGAGGCGGTGTCGCCAGTTGTCTCAATCAGGATGCGGCGTTCCGCAGCGCGGTCTGGATAAGCCACATCGATCTGCATGAGAAACCTGTCGAGCTGAGCCTCGGGAAGCGGGTAAGTCCCTTCCTGCTCGAGCGGGTTTTGCGTTGCCAGCACGTGAAACGGGCGGGGAAGGTCATACCGTTCGCCCGCAACGGTCACATGGTATTCTTGCATGGCCTGGAGAAGAGCCGATTGTGTCCTTGGGCTCGCGCGGTTGATCTCGTCGGCCATGAGCAATTGGGTGAAGATGGGGCCGCGCAAAAAACGGAAGGCGCGCTGGCGGGACGGCGTCTCCTCCAGCACCTCAGAGCCGGTGATGTCGGCTGGCATGAGATCAGGCGTGAACTGAACGCGCCGCGTATCAAGGCCGAGAACGGTGCCGAGCGTTTCGACGAGCTTTGTCTTTGCGAGGCCGGGAACGCCCACGAGCAAGCCGTGCCCGCCCGAAAGCACGGTCACCAGAGCCTGTTCGATGACATCTGGCTGTCCAAAAATGACGGCCTCGACCGCGTGCCGGGCTGCGGCGATCTGCTCAAGCGCGATCTCGGCGTTCCGCGCCACTGCGGCTTCAAGCGAAGCCGTGACAATCTCGGGCATCGATCATTAGACCTTCTGGTTGCGCGCATTCGCCTGCTGCTGCCCTTTAGCGAGAGCGGAGGGCCGCAGCCGCAAATAAAATGTTAGCACTATACCGGGCTCCAAGGGTGATCAAAGCCTTTCACTCTTATTGTGGCAATGCGTGCAGATTGCGGCCTTGGGGCTGGAGGGCGCCGCCGGCAATAACCGGGGCTCTTATAGCTAAGCTTTCATGCAAAGGTTCGCGCCCCTGCGTCAGGAGAAAGGATGCGCTTGCGCGTGGAGAAGGCGAGCCATGAGCGTAGCAGGCGCGGAGCTTCCCATGATCGTAAAACGCTTCATCCAAGCTTGCGCTATACGCTATTTTTCTCTCGTTGCATTTCGCCGCTGCATTGCTGTTTCCCCAAAGCCCATAATCTTGTTGTACGCGGCAATGCGAAGGAGCACACCATTGTCTTGCTTCATGGCGTACCAGGAAACATGCAGGAAACATGAAGGGCACATCAACCGCTGCGTGGAGGGGCCGGGCCCGTGTCACCGGTTTCGATATCGAGCCGCGCTTTGCTCCGGCCGGGGTCTTTGCGCATATGCGTGCAAGGCTGAGCCTCACTCCGCCGCAAGGCTGGCAGCAAGAGCGGCGTGTCCTGGAAGAAGGAAGGGCGGCGTGCAGGCTTCTCCCAGCCGCGGTTCTGATCGGGCTTGCCGCCTATCCCGGTGAGGTCCGGGTGATCCTGACTCAAAGGACGGCTGCGCTGCGGGTTCATTCGGGGCAGATTGCCTTTCCCGGCGGGAGAGTCGAGCCTGAGGACGAGACCCCTGCTGCGGCCGCGCTGCGTGAAGCACAGGAAGAAATCGGCCTTGACCCTGCCCTTTGCGAGCCCCTCGGCTACCTTGATCCTTATCCCGCCCCGTCAGGATTTAATATCGTGCCGGTGGCCGCCAAAGTGACAGCGCCCTATGGCGTGCGCATTAATCCCGGCGAGGTGGATGAGGCTTTCGAGGTCCCTTTTGCGTTTCTCATGACTAGCGCCAATCATGTGGCGCATAGCCGCGAGCTCAACGGCAAAGTGTGCCGCAGCCTTGCGATGCCCTATGGCTCCCGCAATATCTGGGGTGTGACGGCGGGCATTTTGCGCAATCTCTACGAAAGGCTCTATTGCTGATGTGGCGCGCCATTCTCGAGCCTCTTTTTCTTTTTGCTTCCCCTTTCGTGGCCTATGTTGCCTATCTCGTCTTGCGCCAGAAATACCCCTTTGCCATCGAGCATTGGTCGCGGAATGCCGTCTCGACGATGACGCTCGCAGGGCTTGCAATTGCCGCCGCAGGGATGCTCGCCTTTGGGATATTCGCGCCGCGGCATGAAGGCGCATATGTCCCAGCGCATATCGAAAATGGGAAGCTTGTGCCGGGGCGCATCCAATGACCGGAGAGAGAGCCTCTGGCCTCACCGTTAAAGCGCCGGACAGCCTTCTTGCGCTGTTCGGCGATGAAGGTCTCCGGAGGGTGTTTACTGCCCTCGACGCCAAAGGGGAGGAGACACGCATCGTCGGCGGCGCATTGCGCAATGTGCTCTGCGGCAGGCCCGCCGAGGAAATCGACCTGGCGACAACCCTTTTGCCCGGGAGGGTGATGGAAATGGCCGCGGCCGGAGGGCTTCGGGCCATACCGACAGGTCTCTCTCATGGCACCGTCACTGTCCTCGCGGGCGGCAAGACGTTTGAAGTCACGACGCTGCGGGAGGACATCGCCACCGACGGAAGGCATGCCCAGGTCAGGTTTGGCCGCGACTTTCAAGCGGATGCCTTGCGCCGTGACTTCACCATCAACGCGCTTTCCATGACGCGTGGCGGCATGCTTTTCGATTACACGGGCGGGCTTGAGGACATTGCCGCGCGGAAAGTGCGCTTCATTGGCGAACCGGAGCGCCGCATCGCAGAGGACTATCTGCGTATTTTGCGGTTCTTCCGCTTCTCGGCCGAGTATGGCGAAGGGCCGCTCGATCCAGCCGGGCGCCTCGCTGCCATCCGCCAGCGGGAAGGTCTTAGCCTGCTCTCGCGGGAGAGGGTGCGTGCCGAGCTCTTGAAGCTGCTCGTCGCGAGACGGGCTGGAGAAATTTGCGCGGAAATGAGCGCAGACGGGCTGCTCCATCCGCTCATTGCTTCAGTGCCTTATGTTGCCCGGCTGAGGCGGACGGTGATAATGGTTCCCTCGGCAGACGCCTTGCTGCGCCTTGCCGCGCTCAGTGTCGTGCTGCGCGAGGACGCGCTAAGGCTGCGGGCTTGCCTTCGCCTCTCGAACAGTGAGACATCGCGTCTTGAAAACGCTGCTTCTGCGCTTTTGAAATTGCATGGGCGCGACACGCCGCCCGATTCGGGCGAGCTGCGGCGGCTCCTTTTCCGTCATGGCCGTGAGGCGGCAGGGGATGCGCTCGTCCTTGCCCAGGCCGAAGCCCGGCCGGGCTGGGACAGCGATTGGAACCAGGCGCGGAAAGACCTTGGCGAAGCCGAAGAGCCGCGGCTTCCTTTCTCAGGCGCGGACATTGTTGCGCGCGGCGTCCGAGAGGGCCGCGCGGTTGGCGAAGCTTTGAAAGATCTTGAAGAGCGCTGGATCGCGGCGGGTTTCCCGGAGGATGCTGCAACACTCGCCCAGATCCTCGACAATTTGCCCTGCCTAACCAATAGTTAAGGGAAAGCGGGCCGCCAGCGCGGCAAGCCTGGGCGCCTTCGCTGGCAAGCACTTGCCCCGCGCCCGTGAGACGGGAGCGGCCCTGCGCGAGAGGCGCGGTCATTATGAGCGCGGAACAAAGCAAACCCGCGGATCTGGCGCGCCGCCTCGGCAAGCGGGCAGGGAAAACCGCCGGCCCAGCCAAAACACTCTGGCGCCGCGAGACCTTCACGCTGCCGCGTGCAGAAGCCCGCGGCTTGGCGCGCGAATATTTCCAGAAATATCCCAAGGCGGCCTATATGACAGAAATCGAGTCTTGGCGCGAGCTTCCGGGCGGGCGCATCGAGTTCACGATCCGCCGCTTGCCCAGCGCCGATTGATCGATCTGCATTTTGACCAGTGATTGGCTCGCCAGAGCATCAGATGGCTGGTGGCGCCTCCAGCCCCTCGCGGCTGCAATTTGCTTGCTGGGCTTGGCTGCCGCGGGCTGCAGCGATCACTTTCTTCATTACGCTTGGGAAGGCTTCCTTGCCGAACTCGCAAGGGGAGACGAAACGGTGGCCAGAGGGAGCTTGGACCGCCGCAGGAACCTCGGCCACATAAACGTCAAGCCGCAGGCCAAAATGGGTGAATTGATGCGTAACGGGCTGTTCGAGCCTGCGGAAATTTGCCTGGAGGGGCGCTTGGCCTATGGCAGAGGCGGCATCGTAATCCATATCCCAGGCGGTGCCTGGGATCTCTGCCATGCCGCCAAGGAGCCCTTTGGGGGGGCGCGTGCGGACAAGAACCGCGCCGTCGCAGCGCCGGATGAAGAAGGCCGCGCCCCGGCGGAAGGGCTTGTCTTGCCTGAGCGCTTTGCGCGGGAAACGGGCCGGATCGCCGGATTGGCAGGCAGGGCACAAGGACTGCAGCGGGCAGATCGCGCAGGCTGGATTCCTTGGCGTGCAGACAGTTGCGCCGAGGTCCATCAGGGCTTGGAGGAAATCGCCGGGGCGGGCAGCTGGAACAAGGTGTGCCGCCCTGGCCTTGATGGCGGCATCAATGGAAGGCGGCGGCGCGCTGATCAAAAAGAGCCGCGCTGTCACACGCCTCACATTCCCGTCGATGGCGAGAACCGGCTGCCCAAAGGCAATCGCGGCAATCGCTGCGGCCGTGTAAGAACCGATCCCTGGCAGGCGGCGCAGCGCCGTCTCGGTTCTTGGAAACATCCCATCAAAGTCTTCCGCGACGATCTGCGCGCATCTATGGAGATTGCGCGCGCGCGAGTAGTACCCAAGCCCGGCCCATTGCAGCATCACTTCGCTGGCGGGCGCCCTGGCAAGGCTGAGGACATCGGGCCACCGCGTCAGAAACGCGGCGAAATAGGGTTTCACAGCGGCAACGGCTGTCTGCTGGAGCATGATTTCGGAGAGCCAGACCTTATAAGGGTCAGCTGGCTCCCCCGGGGGCGAACGCCAAGGCAGGCCGCGGCGATGGCGGTCATACCAGGCGAGCAAAGCGGCTGGCATGCTGGAAAGAAACTCATGGCTCGCCGCAAAGGCCATCGATGCGCCTCGTTTGAACAGCTGGTCACTTGCAAGCTTCCACGCGAGAGAAGGGCAAGAAGCAATGAGCGTCAATCCCGTTCCAGAAACCTGCAAAGCGGCTATACCTTATCTTGCGGTGCGCAAAGCAAAGGACGCCATAGCGTGCTAGAAGAAAGCCTTTGGCGCAGTTGAGGCGCTTTGCATTGAGCACCAGGGCAAGACGTGTCTCGACGGGCTTGCGATTGGCGCGGCAAAGATTATGCTTTGCGGCAAGTTCCTCATCATGAGACCCCCAGTCCTTAGACCGTCGGGGAAGCGCCGGTCTTTTTTCGCCCTTACGTCAAGGACGCCGATGCTTTCGCCTCCCGCTGCCGCTGCGGGGGTCAAAATGTCCCGGCCGGTCAAAGAACAGGTTTACGGCGGCCGCGGCAGCAAATTCAAAGGACCCTTTGGCCACCGCTGGTGGATTGCGAGCCAGAAGGAGGCCCTACGCCTAGGAAGCTCAAGGCAAGTAAAGGCTAAGGCTTAGGATAAAGCCGAGCTGGCCTAAGGCGGCTGGATTTGCGTCAGGGCGGCGCCTTCCCAGTTCTGGTCTCTGGGTAAAATTCGTGAACAAAAAACGCTGCTCCCAAGCTATAATCTTTGCATGCCTCGCAGACGTGCCGGAAAAGCCGCAAACGCCACTTGGGCCCAGCCGCTCGCCGATCTCGTTCAAACGGTGATTGGCCCGGCCGCTAGGCGCCGGGGTTTCGGCGAGTCCAATCTCATCATGTTTTGGGACGACATTGCAGGCGAGCGGCTTGCAGCCCACTCGCAGCCGGTGCGGGTGCAATGGCCGCCTCGTCCGCGCCATGCATTGGCAGAGGAGGACACGGCTCCGGCCACTCTGATCGTGCGGGTCGAATCAGGGTTTGCTTTGGAGCTCCAGCACTTGGCTCCCTCAGTCATCGAGCGCGTCAACGCGCATTTTGGCTGGCGCTGCATAGAGCGTCTGCGGCTCGTGCAAGGGCCGGCGGCTGTGCTGCGGCAGGCCGCAAAGCGGCGGGCTCCTCCTCCTGACGAGGCCGCTTTTCTCGCAGCGGAGCAGATCGTTGGCCAAACGGCCGCGGAGCCTTTGCGTAACGCGCTGACGCATCTCGGGGCGCATATTGTGCAGGGCAAGCGCCCCTTGCGCGGCGCTTAGCGCCGGGCCGGGAGGCGGCGCCGCGGCGCGGAGAGGATCGCCCCTTTTTGGTAGCTGATGACGGCCATCTGCTCCGCCCATCGTAAAGGGGCAAGGAGAAAGAGTAGCATCCAGGAATGGATCAGCGCAATCTTGAAGGCGGACATGCCCTTCAGCTTCCGGATGGAAGCCGACAATTTCAGAAAGTCATGCAGCGGATGCCTTTGCCGCTTCTCGCCGAAAACAGGCGCGAGCTTATTGTGGAGCAAGACCTTCTGCAGGTGGGGATAAGCGCCCGTCAAGGCGCCTTGCTCGTATTTGAGTCCGTGCCGCGCGCTGACTTCGGCGAGAACTTTGTCGGTTTTCGCTTCCCGGAGGATCGACGCGCGGCACCGGTCGAGCCGGAAGCGGGAATTGACGATGGGGGACGACATGCTCCCGCCATGGATCCGGTAGCAGCCCAATGGCTGATCGATTGCTCCCACTTGGCCGAGCAAAGGCGCCAAATTCATCACATAAACATCGGCATGGCCGCGCCATTCAGCCTCCGGCATGGGCATCACTTTTTCGAGGAAAGGCCGCGCGAAGGCGTTGCCTGAAGTCGGCATTGTGACATAGCTGCCCTGCGCGAGGAGAAGCCCGCTGAGATCGCCTTGCGGAAGGGGCGCCCGGCAATAGGTTTCGCCGAGGTCCTCGCCTTCAGGCCCAATCAACTTCAGGTTGAAGTGGATCTTGGAGAGCGCGCTGTTCCAGTTCCTGGCCAGCGCGTCCAGGCAATGCGGCAGCAGCAAATCATCGGAATCCAGAAACAGGACGATATCCCCCCGCGCAATGGCGAATCCGGCATTGAAAGCTGATCCCTGGCCGCCATTGTCTTTGTAAACTGGGGTAATGCGGGAGCCATAATTTGCTATGAGCTCACGGGAGCCATCGCTGCTTCCATCGTCAACGACGATGATTTCCTTGCTGGCGTAGATCTGCGCCAGGCAGCTCTCAAGACAGCTCTCGATGTATTGGCCATAATTGTAATTGGTAACAATTATACTTATCAGCATGGCAAAGCATCAAAAATGTAGGCCGGCCATCGATCCGGCAGGAATTTTAGGCGCGTTTGTGACTTGCATTATATCCTGCTAGGCCCGGCAAGAAGAGAGGCCGGCGGGTCAGAAGGCCCAATTCTCTGTTGCCGCATCGCGGAGAAAAGTTCCGGACTGGGCCATCGAGCAAAGCACGCGCTCTCGGGATGGTTCAGCCCTTACTGCAAGACGGGCGGCATCCTCCACCTTTTTCCGCAGAGAAGCGTTTGCCGCCCCGGCGGGTGCTTCCTGGGCAGGCCAAAAATGACTTGCCTTGCGGGCCGCTTATCAGGCAAATCTCCGTCCTAGCGTCAACGGAGCGCTCAGCCATGCCATTGCCGATCTCGCGCCTCTTGGTCTTCTTTGGTCCTTCGGGCCTTGCGAGACTTACGGCGGTCTTAGCTGCCACAATCGCGATCCTCATTGCTGTTAGCCATGGTGCCCGGCCGGCGGAAAGCCAAGATGTGGCCCTGGGCGAGCTCATGGCGCCTGAAGCCTTGCCCGATCTTCCTTTAGGGGCAAGCGATGCGCCCGTGACGATCGTCGAATATGCGTCGATGACGTGCTTGCATTGCGCGGCGTTCCACGCCACGACCTTTCCGCAGCTGAAAAAAAACTACATTGATACCGGCAAGGTGCGTTTTATCCTGCGCGAGTTCCCGCTTGATCCTTTAGCCGCGGCCGGCTTTATGCTGGCGCGCTGCGCAGGCGACGACAAACGCAATGCCATTGTCGACCTTCTGTTCGCCCAGCAGAAGAACTGGGCTTTTGTCGATAAGCCTTTGGATGCCCTGGCCGGGCTTCTCAAGCAAACCGGTATGAGCCAGGGCAGTTTCGATGCCTGCCTGAAGAACCAGGCCCTCTACGATAAAATTGCCAAAGTGCATGACCGCGCAGCCGAGAAATTCGGCGTTAGCGCCACGCCGACCTTTTTCATCAATGGCAAACGGCAAAGAGGCGAAATTACGCCGGACGCGCTTGCCAATTTGCTCGATCCTCTATTGAAGGGATAAGAGCCGTTTCCCGTAAGGAGGCCGCAGCGGCAGCGCGCCGCGAAGAGCGCGAGGGCGCTGCAATGGTTAAAACAAATCGAGCGAGACCCTCGCCTCGTCAGACATCCTCCCCTGCTCCCAGGGAGGATCGAAGACCATTGCCACGCTGACATCAAGAACGCCCGGCACCGCCCCGACAGCCGCTTCGACCGAGCGGATGAGCATACCTGCGACCGGGCAGCCGGGCGCGGTCAGCGTCATGTCAATCTTGACGGAGCGGTCGTCGCCGACATCCACTTTGTAGATGAGACCCAGCTCGTAGATATCACAAGGAATCTCTGGATCGAAGACAGTCTTGAGAGCCGTGACGATATCTTTCGTGTAACGCTCGCGCTCTTCTTCCGGCACCGAGACGGCAAAGAGCCATTCCGGCTCGTTCGGCGCAGAATCGAAAACCTCAACCTCCGGCAATTCTGGCTTTTCGACGGATTCTGTCCCGGTCATATCGCCTAGTCCCATTCTCAGGCAAATAAGCCCTCGGCCTTGATCAAGGCGTCTGCGAGCTGGTCAACTTCCTCGAACGTGTTGTACAGGGCGAAAGAGGCGCGGCAGGTTGCTGTTACGCCAAAACGCGCCAGAAGCGGCTGAGCGCAATGCGTTCCGGCGCGCACAGCGACGCCGCATTGGTCGAGCACGGCGGAAACGTCATGCGCATGGGCGCCCTTCATATTAAATGAGATGATGCCGCCCTTTTCCCGGGCCCGCCCATAGATGCAAAGCGATTTCATTTGCGACAAGCGGTCGTGAGCATAGCGGCTCAAGGCCAGCTCATGCGCTTGAATGCGGTCGCGTCCAATGCGTTGCACATATTCCACGGCGGCGCCAAGGCCTATGGCCTCGAGGATCGGCGGCGTTCCCGCCTCGAAACGGTAGGGCGGATCGTTGTAGGTCACATTTTCCCTTGTGACCTCATTGACCATTTCGCCCCCGCCAAGAAAAGGGGGAAGTTGCTCGAGCCAGCGCCGCTTGCCATAGAGCACGCCAACCCCCGTCGGGCCATAGAGCTTGTGGCCGGTGAGGCAATAGAAATCGGCATCAAGACCGGAAACATCCGTCTCGAGGTGAACTGCGCCCTGCGAGCCGTCGATCAGAACTGGAATTCCTCGCGCATGCGCGATCTGCACGATTTCCTTGGCGGGCGTGACCGTGCCGAGCACATTCGACATTTGTGTGATGGCAACAATCTTCGTTCTTTTTGTCAGGGCCCGCTCGAACTCCTCGATCAAAAAATTGCCGGCGTCATCGACATCCACCCATTTGAGCACGGCGCCTTTTCGCTTACGCAAGAAGTGCCAAGGCACGATATTGGCATGATGCTCCATGATCGAGAGGACGATCTCGTCGCCTTCGCCAATGAAGGCCTCGCCAAAAGACGCCGCGGCTAAATTAATCGCCTCGGTTGCCGATTTGGTGAAGATGATCTCGCTGCTCGATGAAGCATTGAGAAAGCCGCGCAGAGACTCGCGCGCCGCTTCCAAGGCGTCGGTCGCGGCATTGGCAAGAAAATGCAGGCCGCGGTGGACGTTGGCATATTCGTGAAAAGCGGCATAGGTCATCCGCTCGATCACTTGCTTTGGCTTTTGCGCGGAGGCGGCACTATCGAGATAAGCAAGCGGCTTGCCATAGACCCTTGTTGCGAGAATGGGGAAATCTTCGCGAAGAGTTCCGACATCAAGCGGCGCCTCCATGGCGATGTGCTTATTCATCTGCTGCTCCTGGAATTGGCGCCCTGCGCTGTCCCCCTCAATGAGCTTGACCCATGCGCGGCCTCTGACCCTTGGCGGGCGCAAAGCCAGGCGCCCACCGCGCGGCGAAGCCCTCTAACCTGCTCTTCATTCTTGAACCCATCGATCAGCTCCCCGGCGAAAGCCTCGAGGAGAAGCGCTTCGGCTTCCGCATGGGGCAGCCCCCGCGATTGGAGATAGAAAAGCTGGTCAGCGTCGAGACCGCCGCATGTTGCGCCATGCCCGCAGGCGACGTCATCGGCGAAAATCTCAAGCTCGGGCTTGCTGTTCATTGTAGCCATGTCCGAGAGGAGGATCGCCTTCGAAAGCATTTTGGCATCGGTGTGCTGCGCGCCCGGCGCGACGTGAATCCTGCCCTGGAAAACGCCGGTTGATTCCCCGTCGAGGATGTATTTGAAGGTCTCGCGGCTCACGCATCCCGGCGCGGCATGCTCGACCCACAGGGAGGTGTCGGCATGCTCGCGGCCGCGCAGAAGCGACACTCCGCTCAGCACGGCCTCGGATCCTGGCGCCTCGAAGCGCAGAAAGAGCTGACGGCGGAGGAGCCCGTATCCGGAGACGAGAGCAAAGCTTTCATACTTGGTTCTGGCGCCCGCCCGCACGATCACGCTCTCGATGCTCAGGCTATGCCCAAAATCACCATCAGCCGCCACAGTTTGCGATAACGATGCGCCCTCGCCGAGAGAGATGATGAGGCAATCATTTGCCTGACTCGCAGGAATTGAATTTTCGTTGCCGATATACAGATGCGACTGGGCGAGGCTCAGCGATGCGCCTTCGCCCACGATCAGAGCCGAGCGGGAAAAGCGCGCATGCGGATGGGGCAAGGCAGTCACTTCGATGAGATGGAGCGGCCTTGCAATTGCTGCGCGAGGCGCTACCTCGATGACGGCGCCATCCTGCATCAATGCCGCGTTAAGCGACAATACCGGGTCCCTTGCTGGGATATCCTGCAAGCCTAATAGCGCGAGGATGCCAGGCTCGCCATCCCCAAGCACGGAGCTGAGCGAGCGCACGCTGACGTCTTCGGGGAGACCGGTCGAAAGCGCAGGCACAAAATAGCCATCGACAAGAACAATCCGCGGTGAGGATAGAGCTTCAAGCCTTTTGCGTATGGCCTCAAGCGCCGCGGCGCCCGGGGCCGTGGCGAGCGGCAGCGCCTCCCGCATGAGCGCGCGCAAGTCGGTATAATGCCAGGACTCGATCCGCCGGTGCGGCAGGCCTGAGGCGCAGAAATCTGCAAAGGCGCTCGCGCGCCATCTGGCAATACTGGAACCGCCAGGAAGCGCTGCCCCCACGGAATGAAAAATCTCCGCCAAGGAGGCCTCTGCTTTCGTTTTTCCAAGATGAGTGTCAGCGTTCATTCCGTCTGCCTTAAGCCGCTGCCGGTTCTGCGGCGTAATCACGGTAGCCATTGCGCTCGAGCTCAATCGCAAGATCCTTTCCCCCGCTGCGCACAATCTTGCCCCGCACCATCACATGAACCGTGTCAGGCACAACATAGTCGAGGAGCCGCTGGTAATGCGTGATCACGAGAAAACCGCGGTCCGGCGCGCGCAGCGCATTGATGCCGCTTGCGACTACGCGAAGGGCGTCAATATCAAGGCCTGAGTCGGTTTCGTCGAGGATGGCGAAGCGCGGCTCAAGAAGAGCCATCTGGAATATATCCATGCGCTTTCTCTCCCCGCCCGAAAATCCGACGTTCAAAGCACGCTTCAGCATGTCCTGCGTGATGCCGAGCGTTTTGGCGGCAGCCTTGACTTGCTTCATGAACTCGGGGGCCGAAATCTCATCCAACCCCCGCTGTTTGCGCTGCGCATTCAAGGCTGCCTTGAGGAAGCTCAGGCTCGTGACGCCAGGAATTTCAATGGGGTGCTGAAAGGCGAGAAAGAGGCCCTTTGCGGCGCGGATGTCAGGCTCATCGCCTAGAATGCTCTCGCCGTTGAGCCAGATCCCGCCCGTCTCGACGGTGTAGTCCTTGCGGCCGGCGATGACATAAGACAACGTCGATTTGCCGCTGCCATTCGGCCCCATGATGGCGGCAACCTCTCCCGCGCGGACTGTGAGATTGAGATCGCAAAGAATTCTGCGGCCGCCTGCGGAGACATTGAGATTTTTAACTTCAAGCACGGTTGTCTGTCCTGGATGATTAAGTATTGCTTCCTGAAGAGATGCAAAGGCGCGCGCTACCGGCGCAACAAAGCTTCAACCGACGCTTCCTTCGAGCGATATGGCAATGAGCTTTTGCGCTTCCACAGCGAATTCCATGGGCAGATGCTGCAAGACGTCGCGCACGAAGCCATTGACGATCAAGGCTGTGGCCTCTTCGGCTGAAAGCCCGCGCTGCATGCAATAAAAGAGCTGATCCTCGGAAATCTTCGAGGTTGTTGCCTCATGCTCGAATTGCGCCGTGGGGGTCTTCGATTCGATATAGGGCACGGTGTGCGCGGCGCAGCTGCTGCCGATGAGCAGCGAATCGCAATTTGTGAAATTGCGCGCGCCAAGAGCCTTGCGGTGGGCCGAGATGAGCCCGCGGTAAGTGTTCTGCGATTTCCCTGCAGCGATCCCCTTCGAGATAACCCGGCTCGTCGTATGCCTGCCGAGGTGGATCATCTTGGTGCCAGAATCCACCTGCTGATAGCCATTCGAAATCGCGATCGAATAAAATTCGCCGCGCGAGTGGTCGCCGCGCAAGATGCACGAAGGGTACTTCCAGGTGATCGCCGAGCCGGTCTCGACCTGTGTCCAGGAAATCTTCGCGCTGACGCCCCGGCAATCCCCCCGCTTCGTGACGAAATTATAGATGCCTCCTCTTCCCGCCGCGTCGCCAGGATACCAATTCTGCACCGTCGAATATTTGATTTCGGCATTGTCGAGCGCGATCAGCTCGACGACCGCTGCATGCAGCTGGTTCTCATCGCGCTTAGGAGCCGTGCAGCCTTCAAGATAAGAGACATAGCTTCCTTTGTCGGCAATGATCAGCGTGCGCTCGAACTGGCCGGTGCCGCGCTCGTTGATCCTGAAATATGTCGAAAGCTCCATTGGGCAGCGCACGCCCGGCGGCACGTAAACAAAGGATCCGTCGGAAAAGACAGCGCTATTCAGGGTGGCGAAGAAATTGTCGGTTATTGGCACCACGGAGCCGAGATATTTGCGCACTAGCTCCGGATGGGTCTGCACAGCTTCGGAGATGGGGCAGAAGATCACCCCAGCCCTGGCGAGCTCCTCCTTGAATGTGGTCACGACAGAGACCGAGTCGAAGACTGCGTCGACGGCAACCCTGTTCGCCGGGGCAATGCCCGCAAGCGCCTCCTGCTCCCTCAATGGAATGCCGAGCTTGGCATAGACCTTCAGAAGCTCCGGATCGACCTCATCGAGCGACTTCGGGCGCGCGGCCGATTTGGGCGCGGAATAGTAGCAAATGTCCTGATAGTTGATCTTGGGATAGTCGACTTTCGCCCAGCGCGGCTCATCAAGGGTGAGCCAGCGCCGGTAGGCGCTGAGCCTCCAGCCGGTCAGCCAGGAAGGCTCGTTCTTTTTCGCGGAAATGAACCGGATAATATCTTCATTGAGACCTTTTGCGGCCTTTTCTGATTCGATATCCGAAGAAAATCCGTACTTATACTCGCTGACGTCAACCGCCCTTACGCGGTCGACGGTCTCCTGGACCGCAGGCATTATCTTCTCCTCACCTTGGCGGGTTCAAGGGCCGCTGGCTCAGACAATCTTTAATTAGCTCATAAACACTCTGGAGGGAACACCCCCATGTGCTGGGCGCAGGGCCGTCACGCGCTGCGGTCAAACCGCTGTATTAGGCCGCCGTTGCGCGCCTGCGCGCCCAGACCCGCTTGGTGATTTTTTCAACTGCTTCCACCAAGGCTTGGCAATCTTGCTCGCGGGAATTCCATCCAAGGCTGACCCTGATAGCCCGCCGCGCCAGATCAGGCGCAAAGCCCATGGCGCAGAGAACATGCGAAGGCCCCACCTTGCCCGACGAGCAGGCCGAGCCTGACGACACGGCGAACCCTGCTATATCCAAAGATATAAGAAGCACCTCGGCTTCAATCGAGGGAAGGGCGAAGCTCGTGGTGTTCGGAAGCCTTTCCGCCCCGGCGCCAAAAAAGATTGCTCCCGGCGCAATGCGGGCGATTGCTTTCTCGATTTCGCCGCGCCAGCGGGCGAGCCTCGCTGATTCCTCCTCAAGCCGCTCCCTTGCCGCCCTGATCGCGGCCGCCATTCCGGCAAGTCCGGCAACGTTTCCGGTTCCCGCCCTCAGGCCGCGCTCCTGGCCGCCGCCGCGAAGGAGCGGCTCGCCGATGTGGAGCTCTCCGGAGCGGAAGCAAAGCGCTCCTGCGCCTTGCGGGCCGCCGAACTTATGCGCCGAGATGACAGCGGCGTCAGCGCCTGAGCTTTCCAGGTCGAAAGCCACTTTTCCGCACGCCTGAACAGCGTCACAGATCAGTATGCCTCCTACAGCATGGACCATTTCGGCTGCCTTTGCTACGGGCTGAATGACTCCCGTTTCGTTGTTGGCGGCCTGCAGCGCGAGCATAACGCGCTTGCCGCCGGCGCGGGCGCGTTCCAGCGCCTCTCCAAGATCGTCCAATTCGAGAAGGCCTTGGCGTGTCAGTTTAATCTGCTTGACCTGTCCGGAAGGGAACCGGTGGCCGGCAAGGACCGCCAAATGCTCGCCAGCGCCGGTCAGAAGCAGATCGAAAGGGTGCTTCTCGCCAGCGGTCTCAATGAAAGGGGTCAGGGCCAGGTTGAGGGCCTCCGTGCCGCCGGAAGTGAATACGACGTTCTTAGCTTCAGCCTTCACAAAGGTGGCCGTCTCCTCGCGGGCCGCTTCCACAATGGCCCGGGCGGCGCGCCCCTCGGTATGCACTGATGAGGGGTTGCCGCACGCTTCATAGGCATCAATCATGGCGGAGCGGGCCGCTGGATGAAGCGGGGCGCTGGCATTATAGTCGAGGTAGATGCGGGCCTGCGGCAAGGTGATGTCCTGGCTTGAAGCGCTTTCCGGCTTGAAAACCAAAATCAGACGCGGCAAACCCACTGCAAATCAAAAGGGCTTGCACTCCCGGCAGGCATGCATGCTAAAAGCACTTTCCGCCGTGACAGCCTGACACAGGATGGACGGGGGCTTGCGTCCTTTGCGCCTGATGCCAATTTCCTTTTAGTTCCGGCGGGGGTTGCGGAGTCAAGAGCGGTTACCCGCGCAAACATTCCAGCGCCGGTGTCTTGAAACTGCCTAGTCTTTCGCCAAGCCGGCCGGGGAGCTGAGAGCGTCTTGCGCCCGGCCGCCGTAAAGCTTGAGTCGTGGAGATTTTATGCCAGAGGTCATGTTTAATGGTCCCTGCGGCCGCATCGAGGGCCGGTTTCATCCTTCCACAATCCGCGGCGCGCCGATTGCGATCATCCTGCATCCGCATCCGCAGTTCGGCGGGACGATGAACAATCAGATCGTCTACAATCTCTACTACGCTTTTGCTGAGCGGGGCTTCTCAGTACTCCGTTTCAACTTCCGCGGGGTTGGGCGCTCCCAGGGCGGGTTCGATCACGGCCAGGGCGAATTGTCGGATGCGGCAGCGGCCCTCGACTGGGCGCAATCCGTCAATCCCGAAGCGCGGTCCTGCTGGGTTGCGGGGATTTCTTTTGGCGCCTGGATCGGCATGCAGCTTCTGATGCGGAGACCCGAAATCGAAGGTTTTGTCGCGATTGCACCGCCAGCCAACAGATTCGATTTCTCTTTCCTTGCCCCTTGCCCCTCGTCCGGCCTTTTTGTCCATGGCGATCAAGACCGCGTGGCGCCTTTGAAAGAGGTCACCGCTCTGATTGAAAAGCTCAAGACTCAGAAGGGGATCACGATCGAGCACGCGGTCATCCCTGGGGCCAACCACTTTTTTGAGAATTGCATCGAGGCACTGACGGAGGAGGTCGGGCTCTATCTAGACCGGCGCCTTGGCAACCCTCCGAGGCTTCCTACCCCGACGCGCGCGGAGCCTGCGGGCAGCCGGTAGAGCGGGGCGCGCCGCGCCAGACGTCCTCTAGGCCTCAGTCCTTGGCGCGCTCGACATAGGTGCCGTCCTCTGTCTGCACGACGATACGGGTGCCGGGCGTTATATGTGGCGGCACCATGATACGCGCCCCATTGGAGAGCTTTGCCGGCTTATAAGACGAGGAGGCGGTTTGGCCTTTCATGGCAGGCTCCGTCTCGATGACCTCGAGCGTGACACGGGCTGGGAGCTGAACAGCCACGGCGGCTCCATTGAAGACCGAGAGAACGCAGGTCATGCCCTCTTGCAAATAGATCGCCTGATCTCCGATCACCTCTGGCGGAACGACAATCTGCTCATAGGTGTCGGTATTCATGAAAGTGTAGCCGTTGGCGTCCTTATAGAGGTAGCTGTAATTCGAATCCTCGACATAGGCGCGCTCGACCTGCTCGGTGGTTTTGTACCGCTCGCTTGTCTTGACGCCGTCCGAGAGGCGCCGCATGTCGATCTGTGTGGTTGGCGTCCCCTTGCCGGGATAAAAGCTCTCTGCGGAGAGAACGACGTAGAGCTGACCGTCCTCCTTTTCGATAATATTGCCTTTTCGAATCGAGCTCGCGATGACTTTCACTTGCTTTCCCTTATACGGTGGCTATCTGCCGCAGACATGAAGACCCTTGGGCCCGGCGCGGCACATAAGCCAAGTTAGGGCCTTGCGCCAGTGGATTTCTCGGGCCGCAAAGGCCCCTGAGAAAACCAAGCTCCCGCAGCCCGTTTCAGCGCCAAAGGCGCAATCCCCGGAAGACAGCGACGCGCATGACCCTGCCTCCTCTGGAAAAATCGCCCTGGTGGCAGCCGCATGTTCATCAAGACCGCCGGCCCTTTCTCATGGCGCGAAGCCGTATGGCCGGTGCGGCACGGGCTTTCTTTGCTGATCAGAGCTTCGTCGAGGCCGATACGGCAATCCTCCAGGTTTCCCCAGGAAACCAGGCTCATATCAGCGCCTTCAAGACTGAGATATTGGATAAGAGCGGAGAAAGATCAACGCTTTACCTCCACACTTCTCCGGAATTTGCAGCCAAGAAGCTTCTTGCGGCTGGGGAAAAGCGCTTCTTTTATTTCGGCCATGTTTTCCGGAATAGGGAAAGAGGCCCTCTGCATTACCCAGAGTTCACCATGCTCGAATGGTACCGAGCGGGCGAACCCTATGAAAGGCTCGTTGAAGATTGCATGGGCTTGCTCGCGAGCACCGTTGCAGCCGCCGGAAGCCGCAGCCTTTGCTTTAAAGGGCATGTTGCCGATCCTTTCTCAGAGCCGGAAATCCTTACGGTCGCAGAGGCCTTCGGTCGCTATGCCATGATTGACCTTATGGAGACGCTCAAAGGGACCGAGCCGGACCGCGAAGCGCTGGCTGCAGGGGCAAGAAGCCACGGGATCAGGGTTATGCCGGATGATTGCTGGCGGGACATTTTCAGTAAAATCATGTCCGCCAAGGTCGAGCCTTGGCTCGGCCATGGCCGCCCCGCCGTCCTTATCGACTATCCGGCGAGCGAGGCGGCGCTGGCCCGGCTGAAAAAAGAAGATTCGCGATTGGCCGAGCGCTTCGAGCTTTATGCCTGCGGCGTCGAGCTCGCCAATGGTTTTGGCGAGCTCACCGATCCGGTGACGCAGCGGCAGCGCTTCGAAGCTGAGATGCGGGAGCGCGAAAAGATTTACGGCGAGTCCTATCCCATCGACGAGGAATTCTTGGAGGCCCTTGCAATCATGCCCGAAGCGAGCGGCATTGCGCTCGGGTTTGACAGGCTTGTGATGCTTGCCACAGGCGCCGCGCACATCGAGCAGGTGATTTGGACGCCGCTACCCGGGGCCCCGCATCTTGCATGAGACAGCGCCCGGATAAACTTAGCACTGCCGCTGGTCTCGTCGATGCAGGTCTTCTGCCCAAGGCGCAAAGGGAAGAAGCCGAGCGGGTGACAGCGAGCTATGCGGTCGGCGTCACGCGCGCCATCGCGGATCTTATCGATCCTTCGGATCCAGCGGATCCCATCGCCCGCCAGTTCATTCCAAACGCAGCCGAGCTTTCCCGCGCGCCGGACGAAATGGACGATCCCACCGGGGACCGCCTTTTCAGCCCTGTCGAGGGAGTCGTTCACCGCTATCCCGACCGGGTTCTGCTGAAACTATTGCATGTCTGCCCTGTCTATTGCCGCTTCTGCTTCCGCCGTGTGTCGGTCGGGCCGCGCAGCCCAGCTTATCTTTCGCCAGAGGCGCTCGATGCGGCTTTTGCCTATATCGCAGGAAAGCCCGCCATATGGGAAGTTATTTTGACGGGCGGGGATCCTTTGGCGCTGTCGCCGCGCAGGCTCGCGGACATCATGGCACGGCTCAAGGCTATTGCGCATGCCAAAGCCGTCCGCATCCATACCCGCATCCCGGTTGCGGAGCCTCAGAAGGTAACCGGGGAGCTCGCCCGCGTGCTGCTCTCTTGTGGTAAAGCCGTCTATGTCGCGCTGCACGCGAACCATCCCCGCGAGCTTTCGCAAGAGGCGCGGGCGGCTTGTGCAAGGCTTATTGACGCTGGGATTCCGATGCTCAGCCAAAGCGTGCTGCTTGCTGGGGTCAATGACAATATCGAAACGCTAGCCGCGCTCATGAGGGGTTTTGTGGAGTCGCGGATCAAACCCTATTATCTTCATCACCTCGATCCCGCGCCGGGAACGGCGCATTTCCGGGTGCCGGTCGCCAAGGGCCAAGAATTGATGCGGCAGCTTCGCGGACGCCTCTCCGGCCTTTGCCAGCCCCAGTATGTGCTTGATATCCCTGGCGGTTATGGCAAGTCGCCAATCGGCCCAAATTATCTGACAGGACCTGCTCCGGACGGAGCCTACAAGATCATGGACTATCTTGGCGAGGCGCATGATTACCCGGATTTTCCGTTTTCGAGCGGCACAATGCCGGACGCTTGAACAGACAGGAAGCGGCGTCTCTGGGATCGGCTGCGCGATGACAAAGGCGGGTTGGCGTAATGGGCCGCTTACGATAGCTGAGCGGGGTCTTGCTCCCGCCGGGGATTTTTCCTATGGGCCGCCAGCGAAGGCGCTTCCTGGCGTCCGGAGACAGGCGTGTTGAATCGCCTTGCACCGCTCTTTGCTGCCCTTGCGCTCCTTGCCAGCGTGGCGGGGCCGGGAGATGCTGCCGCCCGGGTGGCAAGGGCAAAGCCGCCGGAGCGGGCGCAAGGCACCGCGGCCGCTCCAAAGGCGGCCCCGCCAAAAAACCAGAACTCCCAGCCGGCTCAAGCCGCGGAACCGTCCCCGCCGCCTGCTGTGCCGGAACAGGCGCCCGTTGGCCCTGCGCTTGATAAGCTCAGTGCATCGCTCAAGCAAATCGAATCGCGCCTTGAAAACCACGATCTCACCGATGCCGACCTTCAGGCCCTGCGGCAGCAGGCAGACCCGGTTTCGGCTGCGCTCTCTGGGGTGATCAACCGGCTTAGTCCCAAGCTCGAAGGGATCAAAGCGCGCCTCGACCAGCTTGGTCCAAAGCCGCCTGAGGACGCCGAGCCTGAGAGCCAGGCCGTCACGGCTGAGCGTGCCGAGCAGCAAAATCTTTTCAAGGAGACAGATGAGCTCTTAAAGCGTGCGCGGCTGCTGGCGATAGAGGCCGACCAGGCCGCATCCGCCATCACCGCGCGCCGCCGCGCACTTTTCGCGCGCTCGGTGTTTGCCCGGGCGTTGAGCATCGCAAGCCCAGAGCTGTGGCAGAGCGTCTGGCAGGAAGCCCCCTCCGACGCTGAGGCAGCGAAAGCGGCTTTCGCTGAATGGCTTGCAGGCATCAATGCCCGTCTTGAAGGCAGAGACAAGGCGCTCTTTTGGGGGGCAGTGCTCTCAGTTGCCTTGCTTTATCTTCCGCTTTCCAGGCTATCCCGGCGTGTTCTTGCCCGCCATGCCTCCCATGCCGGGCCAAGCCGCCTTCTCAAGGCGATCGGAGCTTGGTGGGTTGCCCTTGTCATTGCGGTTCCCGCCGCCGCGATGGTTTCTCTCATTAGCCTCGTGTTTCAATATTTTGGCCTCGCCAATGACCGGCTGCAGCCGTTCATGCTGGCCTGCGGGGAGGCTTTGGTCCGCATCGCGGCCGTTGCCGGGATTGCACGCGGCCTCTTTGCCCCTTCGCGGCCAAGCTGGCGGCTGCCCGAGGTGGGCGACAAAATTGCTGAAGGTGCCGTTCAGGCTGCGACCGCGCTTGCGGCTGTCGTGGGCGTCATAAACATCTTTGAGGCTCTCAACGACATCATTGGCGCCTCTTTGCCGGTTGCTGTCGCCATGCGCGGATCGGCCGCTGTCTTTGGAGCAATCCTGCTTGGCATTGAGCTTCGGCGGTTTGGCGGCCCGGCCGATGGCGAGGAGCCCTCCGGCCCGCCCGCTGCCGCACGGCGGGACTGGTTCGATCTTACCCGCGCTGTCTCTTGGCTTGTGACCTTTGCCATCCTGCTCTCGGTGCTGCTTGGCTATGCGGCCTTTGGAAGCTTCCTCCTCGGCCAGTTCTTATGGGCGGGCACGGTGATCTGCCTTCTTTTCATGTCGGCCGTGCTTGTAGAGGAGGTGATTGGAGCGGCCTTTGCCCCCACAGCGGCGTTAGGCCGCCGGATTATGTCGAGCATTGGTATCCGGCGCACTACGCTTGAGCTCTTAGGCGTCCTGATTTCGGGGACAGCCAAACTCACGCTTTATGTCCTCGCGGCCTTTCTCATCGTTGCGCCTTGGGGGCTTCAATCAAGCGACGTTCCGTTCAACTTCGCTTCGGCGCTTTTTGGCTTCAAGATCGGCGACGTTACAATCTCCCCCGTCAGCATCCTGGCCGCTGTTTCGGTCTTTGCCTTAGCCTTTGCAGCGATCCAAGCCATGCTGCAATGGGCGGACACGAACCTCTTGCCAAAGATGAATCTCGATGCGGGCCTGCGGAATTCGATCCGCACGAGCCTCGGCTATGCGGGCTTCCTCATCGCGGCAGGCATGTCTTTGCGCTACCTTGGACTGAATTTTGAAAGGCTTGCCCTTGTCGCTGGGGCTTTGTCGGTTGGCATCGGCTTTGGGCTTCAGTCGATCGTCAACAATTTTGTCTCGGGCTTGATCTTGCTTTGGGAGCGCGCCGTCCGGGTTGGCGACTGGATCGTGGTCGGCTCCGATCAAGGCTTTGTCCGCCGCATCAATGTCCGCTCGACGGAAATCGAGACATTCGACCGCTCCCAAGTCATCATCCCGAACTCCAATCTTGTAAGCGGCATCGTGACCAATCTCGTCCGCAATGACCGGACGGGACGGCTGATCATTCCTCTGACTGTTCCGGCGTCTGCGGACCCCGAGAGGGTGCGCGAGGCGCTGCTTTCGATTGCCAAGGCCAATCCACAAGTGTTGGCTATTCCGGCGCCGCAGATCCTGTTCACAGGCATGTCTGCGAGCGCGCTCAATTTCGAGCTTCGCGTGTTTGTCGGAGACGTTGAGACCATGTTCCGGGTCAAGAGCGATCTGCATTTTGCGATATTCAGGCGATTCAAAGAGGAGAAATTTTTTGAAACCCCGGGGCCGGAAGCCACAAGGATCGAGATCGCTAACTTTGATGGTTTCAGTAGCTTCTTGAAGCCGGGCGGCGAGGACGCCGCGCCGGGGACGCCGCATCGCGGCGGCGGCATGGGTTGAGGAGCCATCTCTTTGGGCCGAGGGGAGAAATGAGCCCAAAAGCCTAGCTTAGTTCATTGATTATATTAATCTTATCCAGATAAACGGCCCACGGAAGGCCCGTGATGGCCCATTATTCCGCCTCACGCTCGCTGCTTCTGCCTGCTGCCCAAAGGGGTGGGAGGTGCGGCGGGCCAAGCCTTTTCCATCAGGACCCCTTCATGGGCAAGCCCGGATCAGGCGTTAATGCGCAAGATCAGAGCCAGGTGGCGGGGGCGCATATGCTTAAGCCCCTCTTGCGAGAGTGTTGCTCCCATCGCCGAAAAAAGGCACGATTGGGCAGAAACTGATGTCTTGAAAGGCGGCGCCTGCCTCCATCTATCCGCAAAGCCCCATTAAGGGCGCAAGCGCTGCTGCAGGGAGCGCCGCTTTTTCTCCAGCCACAGGGCCAGCCGGCCGAGGAGGACCGTTATGTCGCTGAGAATCAACTCCGTTGCGCCTGACTTCACAGCAGAAACAACGCAAGGAACGATCAGGTTTCACGACTGGATCGGGGACAGCTGGGCGATTCTGTTTTCGCATCCGAAAGACTTCACGCCGGTCTGCACTACCGAGCTTGGATACATGGCCCGGCTGAAGCCGGAGTTCGACAAGCGCGGCTGCAAGATCATCGGGCTTAGCGTCGATCCCGTGAACAAACACAGCGCTTGGGCTGCAGACATCCAAGAGACCCAGGGGCATGCGGTGAACTATCCGATTATCGGCGACCCGCAGCTCACCGTGGCGAAGCTCTACGATATGCTCCCGGAAGATGCCGGAGAGACATCGGAAGGCCGGACGCCCGCCGACAACGCCACGGTCCGCTCGGTTTTCATCATTGGGCCGGACAAGAAGATTAAGGCAATGCTCACCTATCCGATGACCAGCGGCCGGAATTTCGATGAGGTGCTCCGCCTTCTCGATTCGCTGCAGCTTTCGGCACAACACCCGGTTGCTACGCCCGTTAACTGGAAGCCGGGCGAAGACGTCATTATCGTGACCTCAGTGACCGATGAGCAGGCAAAGCAGCGTTTCCCGAAAGGGTTCCGCGCGCTGAAGCCCTATCTGCGCCTGACCCCCCAGCCTTAAGCCTTGCCGATTGACGGAGGCGTTTTCCCAGGGCGGCGCGGCGCTAAGAGCGGCGCGAAGACGCAAGATCGGCCTCTTGCGCCCGCGCTGTAACCCGGCCCCGGAATGAAGGGGCCCCTCAGCGCGAGATCCGGCCCTGCCCGGCTGCCACGCAGTCTGCGCTTCGGGGCTTTTTTCATTGACGGTTAGCAATCCGGACAGCGGAGCACACAACATGGCGCAGACCGCCGCGAAACACGCAGACCAGCCTAGCCCAGCACGGCAGCCGGGGCGGGGCCGGATCTATGATTCGATCACAGAGACGATTGGCGATACGCCCCTTGTCCGTCTCAAGAAGATCGCCAAGGAGAAAGGGGTCAAAGGCAATCTTTTAGGCAAGCTTGAGTTTTTCAACCCGGTTGCCAGCGTCAAGGACCGTATCGGCGTGCATATGATTTCGGTGATGGAAGCGGCGGGCAAGATTGCACCCGGAAAAACAACGCTCATCGAACCGACATCCGGGAACACAGGAATAGCGCTGGCCTTTGTCGCGGCGGCGCGCGGCTACAGGCTGATCCTCGTCATGCCGGAGTCGATGTCCATCGAGCGGCGCAAAATGCTCGTCCTGCTCGGCGCAGAACTCGTTCTAACCCCGGCCGCAAAGGGCATGAAGGGCGCAATCCTCAAGGCGCAGGAGCTTGCCGAAGCGACGCCAGGCGCCGTCATCCCTAAGCAGTTCGAAAACCCTGCGAATGTTGAGATCCACCGGCTTACGACGGCCGAAGAGATTTGGAATGACACGAAAGGCGAGATCGACGTCTTTGTCTCTGGAGTTGGGACCGGCGGGACGATCACGGGCGTCGCACAGGTCCTAAAACCTCGCAGACCCGGTCTCAAAATCGTTGCCGTGGAGCCAGAGGATTCGCCAGTCCTTTCAGGAGGCCAGCCGGGGCCGCATAAAATTCAAGGGATTGGCGCTGGGTTCGTGCCTCCGATCCTCGACCGCTCTCTCATCGATGAAGTCCTAACCGTTGGCAATCAGACGGCTTTCGACACGGCGCGGCTCGTTGCGCGTCTCGAAGGCATACCCGTAGGCATTTCTTCGGGGGCAGCCGTCGCTGCCGCTGTCGAAATTGGGCTGCGCCCCGAGTCCGAAGGAAAGAATATCGTTCTCATTATTCCCTCCTTCGCCGAGCGCTATTTGTCCACTCCGCTCTTTGAAGGATTTTGAATTTGATGCCGCTAGCAGAGTTGATTCAACCGCCTCATGGCAGAACAGGCCTGAGCCTTCTGCAGCGACGCATTATTTTGCCTTGGCCTCTCTGGACTCTGGCACGATAATTGCTTAAATCTGTACGGCAAAGGAGAGTCCGATGATTGTCTGGGGCGTTCTTACCGCCGTTTCGGCGCTGACAGTATCGCTGACAATATCTAGGTCAATTTCAAGCCGGCGCGGCATGGCTGCAGCGCCCGTGCGAGTGCGGAAGCGGCGGGCATAATTTTCTGTCTCTTTGAGTGGGTCTGGGAAGGAATCCGTCTCGCCTGCCGAGAGGCGGTTGACCGATTTTTTCAATAATTCCACCTATTTTTTGAAAGCTTTGCTATCACGGAGCGAGTGAATTCCCATTCGTCTCTTTAATCGAGCGCATGGCAAAGGATCTGAGCCCAGCTTGAGAGGGCGCCGCAGACCGCCGGTTGATGAGAAATTGCCTTGATCTCCAGCGGAAGGAGAACGCCCAGCGGCATGGGCTGCCCGTCCTCGGGGGAGCAAGCATCGGGAGCGCCGCGATAAAGATCAAAGCAGAATCCAGCTCGCAGCCTGCCCCTGCATGAGGTTGCGCTTGCGCTGTCTTCCTTTCATTTGATACCAATCCCGTGCTGCGCACCGTGGGATGGGCGCATTCGCTCCTGCTCTCTGCCTTCCGGGCCGCCTTTCATCTTGAATCTTCCTTTGAGCTTGAGGTTTTTCATGCCCGCTTGCAGGTTCGATCTGCTTGGCCTTGGCAATGCCATTGTTGACGTCATTGCGACCGCCGATGATGATTTTTTGATCTCTCAGGGTTTGCACAAAGGCAGCATGACCTTGATCGATGAGGGGCGCGCAGAAGAGCTTTATGCGGCCATGGGCCCGGCGACGGTCGTTTCTGGCGGATCTGCTGCCAACACGATCATAGGCGCTGCCAATCTCGGATGCAGGACCGCCTTCATAGGCAAGGTCAAGGCCGACGAGAGCGGCGCGGCTTTTGTTCACGACATACGCGCTGCCAAGGTGAGCTACACGACAAGCCTTGCCGAGGACGGGCCCGCCACAGCCCGCTGCCTTGTTCTTGTGACGCCAGATGGCCAGCGGACCATGAGCACCTACCTTGGCGCTTCCCAGAATTTGACCGAGGCGGATATCGACGAGGAAATCGTCGAGCACTCGGCCTTTGTCTATCTCGAAGGATATCTTTGGGACCCGCCTGGCGCCAAAGCCGCCTTTGTCAAGGCAGCGAAAATCGCACGCCGCGCTGGGCGAAGCGTTGCGCTGACACTTTCGGATTCTTTCTGCGTAGACAGGTACCGCGATGAGTTCCTTGGGCTAATCCGCTCAGGCACGGTGCAGATCCTCTTTGCCAATGAAAGCGAGCTTCACTCCCTCTATCAGACCGCCGATTTCGAGACGGCTGTCGCTGCGCTGCGGGCGGAGAACCTTCTGGGAGTCGTCACCCGCTCCGAGCGCGGGTCGCTCGTTGTGACTCGCGAAAGCGTTCTTTCCGTTCCAGCCGCGCCCATTGACGAGCTTGTCGATACGACCGGCGCTGGGGATCTCTTTGCTGCCGGATTTCTGACAGGCCTCGCCAACGGCCATACCCATGAGGTTTGCGCGAAGCTTGGCGCAATTGCCGCTTCGGAAGTCATTCAACATATTGGAGCCCGGCCGCTTGCAAATCTCCGGCATCTCGCCACGCAGAGCGGCATTGCCGTCTAGCTTTGCCTCCAGCGCTCAGGGCGCGCGCATCACGCAGCAAGGCCCTGAATGTGGCGTCAGGCCACGCAGGGCCTCATTCCTAAGCCGCGGCAAGCGCGAAAATGCTGTAGCATGCTATATTAATCCATAACCCGGGCGTATAGTTGCTTTGGAGCGAGCGCTTAACGCATCTTGGCGTATACCGAAAGGAGATAGGCATGGCCTCAGAGACCATAGATCTCAGCGGGCCGGACCTTCGTCAGGGAGTAGGTCTGACCGAGATTCCCGACGGGGGTGCTCTGCAAGGCCATGCCGGCGGCGAGGCAGTTCTCCTTGTCCGCCGGGGAGAGGAAGTCTTCGCCACCGGGGCCACATGCACGCATTATGGCGCGCCCCTTGCCGGCGGTCTGGTGGTTGGCGAGACGATTCGCTGCCCCTGGCATCATGCATGTTTCAGCCTGCGCACCGGCGAAGCGCTCCGGGCGCCTGCGCGCGATCCTTTGCCATGCTGGCGAGTCGCAAGGCGGGACGGAATTGTCAGCGTCGAAGAAAAGATCGCGGCCGCTCCGCGGAGGCCTCTGGCCCGGCCAGGCTTGCCTGGGTCAGTCGTCATCGTGGGCGGCGGAGCGGCCGGCAATGCCGCGGCGGAAACGCTTCGGGAGCAAGGCTTTCAAGGCGCCATTACGCTGCTGAGCGCAGATGCGAGCGGCCCCTATGACCGGCCGAACCTCTCCAAGGGTTTTCTTGCAGGGACGGCACCTGAAGACTGGATCCCGTTGCGGCCATTGGATTTCTACAAGGAGCGCAGCATTGATCTAAGGCTTGGAGTTACTGTCACAGCCATTGACCGGGAGAACCGCTGCTTGCGGCTCGCCAGCGGGGAGAATGTGCCTTACGACGCTCTGCTTCTTGCCATGGGCGCTGAGCCTGTGCGGCTTGATCTCCCTGGCGGCGATCTGGCGCATGTTCACTATCTGCGCAGCCTAGCCGACGCCCGCGCTCTTGCGGCCAAGCTGCCAAATGTCCGGCATGCGGTTGTTCTCGGTGCGAGCTTTATCGGGCTTGAAGTAGCAGCTTCGCTCCGGTTGCGTTCGATCGAGGTTGATGTTGCCGCGCCTGAAGCGCTTCCAATGGAGCGGGTGCTTGGGACGGAGGCCGGAAGATTCATTCGCCAGCTCCACGAAGCGAATGGAGTCAAGTTTCATCTTGGCTCAACGGCGCTCTCGATCACTGAGCAAAGTGTTGCATTAAGCAATGGGGAGATACTTGCCGCGGGCCTCGTGGTCATCGGCGCTGGCGTGCGCCCGCTCGTGGCTTTGGCGGAGCACGCTGGCCTTGCCGTCGATCGGGGGGTTCTCGTTAATGAGTATTTAGAATCAAGCGTCCCCGGCATTTATGCGGCAGGCGATATTGCACGCTGGCCCGACCGGCTCACAGGGGAATCGATCCGCATTGAGCATTTTGTCGTTGCGGAAAGACAAGGCCAGACCGCAGCGCGGAACATCCTTGGGGCGCGGGAGCGGTTCGATAGTGTCCCGTTTTTCTGGACAGAGCAATATGATCTGACATTGGCCTATGTGGGCCATGCGCCGTGCTGGGACCGGGTGGAAATCGATGGCCGTCTCGAAGCGAGGGACTGCGCAATAGGCTATTATCATGGCACCAAAAAACTCGCTCTTGCCACCATAGGGCGTGATCTTGCAAGCCTCGAAGCTGAGCTTGCCTTTGAACGTGCAATCGCCGCCGCATGAGACTCCTTTACTGTGCTGAGTTGCTCAATTTTGGGGGATGCGGGCATGCCCAGGCTGGGGCTGACAGGGCAATTGATCGTAATAATGCTCCGGTGATCCCCAAACGTCTTTCGCTTTCTCGTCTGGCGGCTAGGCAAGAGCTGCAATCGTTTAGCGCTGCTGTCCGTGCTCGCGCTCGCCGCCTGCCGGGTCAAGCGCGCCGGGATGAAAGTTCTCGCGATGGCTTGGCGCGCGATAAGTAGTGCCTATTTCCGTGATGGTTGCAGAAGCGGCCGTGAGGATCCATTTTCCATCTTTCTCTTCGATTGAAAGAATGCGTCCTGCCTGAGGCAGATTCATGCCAAGCCTTGCGGCATAAAGGCCGCCAGCGGTCTCTAGAAAAGCGAGGCCCTCGTAAACAAATTTTAGGACGTAATTCTGATATTGGGAATGGGCGGAAAGTGCAGCGGGCTGCGCGCCACTGCCCGCTTTCAAATCCTGTGGCGGGCCCGGGAAGATCCCGGTCTTTCGCTTTTCAGGCCATATCGAACCCGTCACGTTAAAATCAAGATGCAGGCCGGCAGATTGCTGAAGCATTTCATCTGGCCCCGGGCTCGACGGCCTGAAAATTGACACCGGGATGCTTTGCTTCTGAGCCTGCAAAAAAATTGGAGAATCCCACTGATGACCTATTGTTACCGCCGCAAATCCGAGTGAGCCCGCTGCCATTGCTGCTCCTGCAGCGGCAAGGACGCGGTCGATTGCTTTGCTGAGCTTCTTGCAAGAAAGATGAGTCCTCCGAGCAATTGAGGGCGCTAACGGTAAAGGCCCTGCAATGAAAGCAGAATTCAAACGCCTTTCCGGGGGTGCGCGAAGCGATGATGAATGCCGGAGATCCGGCCTTCCCGGGCTTGTCCTGTTAACGTCTGCCACAGCTGATGGCCTCTTGGCCGCGAATATGAAACGACGAGCCAGGCTAAAAAAATGCAAGGCTCGAATTAAGCGATGAATTCTTGCGCTTCTTGAAGCGATGGAAAGATGCGCCTGCCAAGAAGCGTTTCGATCTCCACGCTTCCGTCCATATAAAGTATATAGGCGCGGTTCTTCACCCAGCCGCGCTCGACAATCTTTTTTTGCTGTGCAGGGCGATGGCTGGACAGATTTTCCTGATGCCCGGACCTCCGCTCAAGCGCCGAGCCGAAAAACTTATTCAACGCTCCGAACCCGGTTTGCAAAGCGCCAAGAATTGCAATGCCAAAACCAGAGAGGATGATACAAAACGCGATGCTGGCAACATCAAGATGAGCCGGCGAATCTTCAGCGGGGCGCGGCAAGAGATCTGCGGCCTGCGGCGCCGAAAAAAGAAGGGCCCAGCCAAACGCTACAATCATAAGACCCGCCCAGGATACTTTGTCGAGAGTCATTGGCGTTGACCTTTCGTTACCAGAGAATAAGGAAAACATTTCCGCCTATGCGGGGCGTTAAACGCGCAGCAAGGGGGTAAAACCCGGTCAGTCTGCGAAAATGGGAGCTCAATTTCTTGAGGAAGCATTCATTGCGAAATCTCTTTCTTTGAGACGTAATTTAGTTCAGTGATGAGGATTTCTTTCACGATGTCGCGCCCAAAGCGCTTGTTAATTCGTCCAATCAGGTTCTCTACAAGACCCCTCACGTCGTATTTCTCAATGTGGTCGAAGTCGACATCGCTGGAATAAAGAAGCTGGAATGCTTCAGCCCTTAGAAAATCGTCCAGGGGGAAAGGCAGATTCCGAAGGATTGTTGAGTCGGCAAGGTAGACGATCTGCACAACAATATAACCTTCCACATTTCCATTTGAGATGATTGGCACATTAACGGGCTCCACCTTTTTGCGTTCGAGACCGCCAGAAGAATTTTGCATTGACGCGTTGGCGGGGGGGCGTGACTTTAAGGAAACACTCACATAGGCTGACGCGGCTGTGACCGCAATGAGCCAGAGGCAGCCAGCGAGCCATCGCTTCATTTTGCGCCAGCTTTCCGGGCCATATGAACTGTATAAGTGCCATCTGACTCATAATCTTGGATGGCGCGTGCTATCACTGTTGTTATTGTGCCAGCCGCATGCAAATGCGAAATCAAAAGCTCCCGGTTTTCCTGAAGCAGAGCCCGCAAGCGGATGAGGGCAGGAGAGGGATCAAACCCAAGGGGCCGGCATCCAGCACTCTTCAAAGCCTCTATTGCGTGACGCAGCTCAAGAAGCCCATAACTTTTTTTACGGTTCAATTCATCAAAGGGAATGAGAGAATCGCTTCTTAGAAGTGCAGTCTCTTTCTCCAAAAGCTCCTCGATTCGGTTGATTGAGTCGAGGAAGCTGTTAACAATAATAAAGCCGTTGTTTTTCTGCGCCGCGTCCGCCAGCCTTTGGCTTTCAGGCTCTCCCTGGACGGGCTGTGCCGCTTCTGACGACAGCAATGGTGCTGGCTGGCCGTTTGTTAAAGGGGATTTTTGCTGGCTTTGCATCGAATCATGCATCCTCCTTGTGCAAATGCTCTTTTAAATAAAGTCCTTGAGAAATTCTCCCTGCTTTGCCTGAGGAGCTGCCTGCTCGCCGGGAGCGATGCCGAGACTCACCGTTCGCCCCATCTCATCTGCCAGCCGGTCCGCCAGCAAGAACCGCCAAATGTCTCCCGCAGTCCCTGAGCCGAAAAGTGCAGGCGCTTCTTTCGGAAGAATGCTTTCAATGACATTTTTTAAAATCAGCCTCTCAAGGCCCTTATAGGCTTTGGCCAGAACGCCCGGTGAGAAAGGCGTAGAGGCGATACTTTCGTTTGGCCAAGTGATAGAAAGTCGAGGCGCTTCTCTGCTCCCTGTGGAATGACTAACCCAAAATTGAAATGCGGAAGATGCCAAATAAATGCTCTCATTCTCACCGGCAAGTTTCTCTTCAGCCCTGCGAAGCTTGCCTGGATCGGCAGCACGCGCGACATCCAGCACGATATCTGAGACAGGGTTGATCGACACCGCGAAATTTCCTGTTTAGATCAATCTTCAGCTATAGGGATTTATGAATTAACAACCTTGTTGGAGCCTTGCGCCATGCGCGGCACGGCGATATCGGTTAGCTCTTCTATCTGGCAGGATATCATTTTTGCGTGTTCACCGATGGCGACAGTCTCAGCAGCCTTTTCGGCTCGGCGAAGGCGCTGGCACTCCTGAAGAAGGACAGATCTTTGCCTGTCATTCTCGGTTTTGAGCATCGCCAGCGACTGCGTGATCGCTGCCAAACGTTTTATTGCGTGAATCGAGCAAAGTGCCGGAAGCGGTGCCTCGCGCTCAATAAAGCCAGTGAGCCTCTGCCACTCATCCTCTAAGTCAACTGCCTGACGCTGAAGCTTAATAAGGCGCCACTCCGCCAGCTTCTTGACCTGCATTTGCACGGAAAGCATGCGTCTATTTGAATTGCGGCTGCTCACCGGCAGTCCATGTCCATGTTAGAAGCCGGCATTTCGCGCATTTTAAGGGGGCCGCACGTGAGAACAAGATTCATCGCATCATCTTTTGGTGTGGCATGCAGAGGTCACCCAGAGGTGATTAAGGCCGAAAACGCCATGGCAAAAAGCTGAAAAAGCGGTTTGCACGCTGCGTAGAACAGAAAAAGCCCTCCGCATATCATTGCGGGCACTGTGATGAAGTAGAGTGGAATTTGCGGTGCTAGCTTGTTCGCCAAAGCGAGTGCAAAATTGGTGATAAGGCCATAGAGCACGAATGGGCTGCAAATTTGCAGCGAAATCAGAAAGGATTTCGACAGATAGATGCTAGCCTGGGAGAGATTAAGCGGTGTATCAAAACGCCCTGTCACAGGGACCGCAGCATAGGATGCTGCAATCCCGCGGAGGACCTCCCAATGGAGATTGGTGATAAAAACAAGAACCGTAGCGGCAAGGATGATAAGCGTCGAAATTGCAGGCTGAGATTCACCTTCGTCCATCAGGCTGCCGAGCAAACTTGACAAACCAATTGATGCCGCAATGACGCTGGCCAGCGTTTCGAGCGCGCCGAAAAACACACGCGCAAGAAAACCAATCGTGGCTCCTGTGAAGGACTCGGAAGCAAAGAGCTGGAGGAGCCCTGCAGGCGAATCCATCGCCATCCCTCTGGGAAGACTGCTTGATAATAGCGGTGTCAAAGCGAGCGTTATGGAAAAGGCAAGTAATAACCGGACATTTGCTGGAATCCGGCTGCTGGCAAATCCTGGAACAAGCATGAGACAGCTTCCAATTCTGCAAAACAATACAAAAGCAGCCAGGACATAATCAGTTTCGAAAAGCATCATGAAATGGTGCCAAGAACTTTGACTTCGATCCCCCTTGGAATCTCAAGATGTGACAAGACAGGGAGAGTAGCAAAGAGACGCTCGATGACCATGCGGACATATGGGCGAGTTTCAGGAGCTGCCAAGAGAGCGAAACCATGGCATCGCTCCATTTGCTGGCGGACTGCGGCGGACGCTTCTGCGCTGAAGTTCTCTATTAGCGAGGGATTGAGATCGAATTCCACAACGTCGCCTTTCGCATCGCGCTTTAGACTCTGTTGAAACGCAAGATCCCATTTACTTCCGAGCCGGAGGACCTTGAGGACGCCATCCTCCATCAGGTCCCCGCAAATTTGCTGCGCCATCCGGATGCGGACATGCTCGACGATCTGTTCTGCTCTCCGTACATGGGGAGCAGTCTCGGCAATGGCTTCAATGATAAGGTGAAGATTTCTGATCGAGACCCGTTCTGATAAAAGAAGCTTCAGAACGGCAAGCAGCCCAGAGAAGGAGATTTGCGAGGGACAAATATCGTCGATTAAGCGTTTGTATTCCGGGCCAAGCCGGTCAAGCAAAGTTCGCATGTCCTTATAGGAGAGAAGCTGTGCGAGGTTGTTGCGAACTACTTCACTGAAATGTGTCAATAAAGCAGATATATTATCGACCGGCTTGAATCCTTCACGGGCAAGCTCTCCTGCAAAGGCATCTAGGACCCACATAGCTGGCATGCCAAACGCTGGCTCCCTCACCTCTTCTCCAGGCAGATTGGGCCTGCGGCCGTCGCCAAGAAGGACAAGAAATTCACCGATCCGGAGCTCACCCGCTGCAATCGTGGTCCCGTGCATTTTGATATGATAGGCTTTTGGCGGAATTGCCAAACTATCAGACAGCTTGATGTCTGGAACAATGAATCCATATTGCTTGGCGAACTTGCGCCGCATTTTGTTCATTCTTGTGGCAAGCTCATTGCGGGAGCCAAGCAATCCAGCTGCAAGCTGTTTGCCAAGACAGAGCTCGATCTCTGCAGACTTTATTGACTCCTTTAATGAGTCGTTCGTGTCCCGGTTTTCTTGAAATTTGGCATGTGCAATAACGGCAGCCTCTCTTTCCCTCTCCCTGGCAAGCTGCCTGGGGACGGTATAGCCAACAAAGGCCATTAGCCCTCCAAGGGCGAGAAAGGGAAACATCGGCAATCCTGGTACAATTCCAAGGACGAGCATGAGTAAAGCCGCAACGAGAACGGCACGCGGATATTTTACAAGTTGATTGATAACCGCCTTCTCTGCAGCTCCTTTTGTGCCGCCTTTTGAAACAAGGAGGGCAGCCGACAGGGAGACGATTAGGGCAGGGATTTGCGAGACCAGCCCGTCACCAACGGACAATTTTGTAAAAACATCGCCAGCCTCGGCGAGGGGCATGTTATGCCGCGTGGTTCCGATTACAATCCCGCCAAAGATGTTGACAGCCAGGATCACGAGCCCTGCGATCGCATCCCCCCGGACGAATTTCGATGCTCCATCCATCGAGCCAAAAAAGGCGCTTTCCTCTTCAAGCTCACGCCGCCTGCGCTGTGCCTCTTTGTCATCGATGAGGCCCGAGGAGAGATCAGCGTCAATCGCCATCTGCTTTCCAGGGATTGCATCAAGAGTGAACCGTGCGCCAACTTCAGCGATCCGGGTTGCCCCCTTTGTGATGACGACGAAATTTACTGTAATGAGAATTACAAAAACGATAAGGCCTATCACAAAATCGCCGCTCATGACGAGTTTCGAGAAGCCGCCAATGATATAGCCTGCAGCCATCAGACCTTCCGGCCCATTCGACAATATCAACCTTGTCGTAGCGATATTCAAAGCCAAGCGCAGCAGGGTTGCCACAAGGAGAACGGTGGGAAATGCCGAAAAATCCAAAGGCGTTTCAATCCAAAGCGCCACCATCAGGACGAGCACGGAAAAAGCGATTGAGAAAGCGATCCCTATGTCGATCACAAAGGAGGGAATAGGCAGAAAAAAAATTGACAGGATTGCGATGATGCCAACGGCAAAGCCGATGTCCCGGGAGCTTTTGCGCTCTGCAGCCGCTGGGACTCGGGAAAGGACGTCCGCCATGCGTCTCACTCCGTAGAGGTAGCGTAACCGTTCTCTAACGGAAACCTTGCCCGAAGATGAGATTGTGGAAAGGCGTAAGGGTGAGCAAGGCGGCGAAGGGGAGGTGTGTGGGATAACAATTCAGTTAGCGGGAGAAGATTGCGGCGGGCAATGGGGATGAGTAGCGGAGCTGCATTAAGCGTCACACGGGATCAGCAGCCAGCTAATGCATGGCGTTCCCATTTTTCGCTAGGTGGCTCCCTCATAACACTCAGAGGCTCTCAGCAGCTATTAAACGCGTCTGCAAAAAAAACACCTTGGCAATGCGATAAATTAAAAACCGCTTGCAATCCTTGCATAGACAAGCGCGGTGAATGTCTGAAGCTGACTGCCGATGAATGGTGCCCCAAAGAGAAGCGCGATAAATATGGCGATGATTTTTGGAACGAATGACAGCGTCACTTCTTGGATTTGCGTTAATGCCTGAAATAATGCAATGGCAAGGCCGGCAAGCATGGCTGCAGCGACGGCGGGTCCGGACCCAGCAAGAATTGTCCAGATGGCGGAACGAAGGAGTTCCAATGCGTCAGCTTCGTTCATGTCGCGGAAATGGTTACGCCAGGGCCGAGCTCTATTTGGGTTCCGTCTTGCAGTGCAGCTATGGTTCCGCCGTCAGCTGTTATCGTGACGGAAACGACAATGCCGTTCGTCACACCATCTGCGGCCGTAAGGGTTTTGCCGATTAAATTGGCAGCTTGCACCGAAAGAAGGGAATCGAGCATCGCGTTTGTTTGCGCCTGCTGGGCAACTGAGGAAAACGACGCGAGCTGGCTTAAATATTGCGTGGGATCCGTCGGAGATGTCGGGTCTTGATTTTGGAGCTCGGCAATCAGAAGCTGCAAGAATTCATTATAGCCGACCGACGGCGGAGGAGACGGTAAGTGAGAAGCAACGGCGTTTGGTTGAGTGCCGGCGGAAAGCGGGGCTCCCACTGCGTTAACTGGCATAGATCCTCCTTGCGGCATCTGTTACGCTGCCTGGTTCGGTGAAGACTTCCTGCCAGCTGACAGGATTTGGGCTTCGAGTGGGAAAAGTGCACGGACGGCTTTCAGCGCCTCAAAAGTGCGGCTTGCCTCAACCAGTTGCCGCACAGTGCGCAGGCCAGCGGCCAGCGTTGCATGGTCACACGCATCGATAGTGCGTTGAATGGATGTTTCACACATCGCCCGTGCTGCGGCAGATTCGTTTGGATTTATCAATATAATCTGGATTATAAAATAAAGCTGGCGAAGCGGCGTGCTGGCATCCTCGGGTTTCATTACATGAGCTTCGAGAAGAAAGGTCGCATCGTTCAGGAGTTCCAGCGACACTTTCCGGTCGACGCGCAAGACGGCCCCATTGATATAGATCCGCTCGCCAGCCCGCAAAGAGATGTGCATGTAATCGCCCTACCTGAGCCCATTTCGTATCATGGAGCACACCTCGATTAAGGCATCAAAATTGCCTGATTTGCCGCAACGGATAAGTGCCGCTTCCTTGGTAATCCAAAGCCCTACCGAAATAAGATCTGCGCGTAATACGCTGGGCAGGTCATTCCCGGGTTCTATGAGATCATGGATAAAGGCATTCCATAGCTGGCTAACGAAATCGAGCGCTTCCACGGCTGCGCGCGATTGCGGCCCCTCACGCTTGGCGGTATCGAGAAGCTGAATGGCGTGTTCAAGAGCCATGCGTTCGCGAGCGCGACATTCATTGGGATTTTCTGCAAGCTCTTCGGCATATGAATGCTGGTACATAGAATCCGGCGTGCTTTCTAAGCCATGCAAAAACTTATAAGAACTCAACGAGGCTCAAATGCTGCAGTTGTGAAGTGAGAGAATACGACATTTGGATCTGCGTCTGGAGGCTGGCGACTCTCGTCGCTGCCTCGTAGGGGTTGACGTTTTCGAGATCGCCTATGTGCATTGATAAAATGTTCATCTGCAAGGACATGTTCGTGGCGGCTTTGTTAATCCTTGATTGAACGAGGCCGGCGTTCGCTTCAACATCGATGAGGCTTGATATCGCGGACTTAAGGAGGCTAGCCGCCTTCAAAGCAAGCATCCGGTATGCATCGGCGTTGAGGGCATCTGTGCCAAGGCTTGCAACCATTGTGTAAGCCTCCGCGAGCTGCTGAAAAACGGGCATATTTGCGCTGACAGAAGCGGGTATGATCTCGTGTTGCGAGATCCGGCCGGTCAGCGTCTTGCTTGACGCGGACGACCAGAGGGTTGTCCAGTTGAAATCGT